>CAZSHJ010000035.1:0-18260 GCA_964606745.1 uncultured Thermoplasmatales archaeon
ACCCACAACTTAACACACAAACAAATTCAGAGAAAATCACCCTTAATCCTAACAGAACCGGGGATTGAGTAATGAATCTCATTATTTCTACCCCATATTTTTTAAATAACATCTCATGTTTTTGGGGCATGGTCAAATGTGAGTTCTGTTTGAACTACAACGGCATAAGCTGCATCGATCCCATGGGCGTGAAATACAAGCAGCCCATAACCGATTCATTCGAGGAAATTGACTGCCCTGTATATTTGGAGAAGGATGTTGCCGGGCTTATGGGGATGAGGGGACTTTAGGCAATTGAACCATTTCATCTTTATCGACAACAACGTTTATATACAAGTTATTGTTTTATTGAGACTTCTTGGGGAGGAAAATATGAAAAGATGCCCTGAATGTGGCGGAGAGATGGTATACCACCTTTTCGGCAGTAGAGTATATTGCCTCTGCGAAAGATGCAACAGGGAATTGGTAATCTCAGAACTCGCTTTTACACCATAAAAATTCATATAATGCATGTAGTGATGGCAAGGTTTTAATATCTTTTTCTCGTTAAGAGGTAACCTCAATATGTGAATTTATGAAACACCGCTTCCAGTCATTTTTCTTTTATATCCCTTACAATCATTACCGGACATGGGGCATGATGCATGACTTTTTCGGATACGCTCCCTATCAATATTCTATCGAGGGCAGTCACTCCTTTGTTTCCCATGACTATCAGGTCGTTCTTCTTGGATTCCTTGATGATTTCCTCTTCTGGAATTCCTTCCACCATCTTTTTAATCACTTCAACTCCCATTCTTTTTCCCATTTTTTCCACTTTGTCCAAGACGGAAAGAGCTTCTTTCTGCAGGAACTTGTCCATATCAAAAGACAGTATATCCTCAGGGAATGGAAATCTGGCAAAAACAGATGTATCTATTACATGTATTGCTACCACCTTTACGCCCATGCACTTGGCAAGAAAAATGGCTTTTTTAGCCGCATTTTTTGCCTCTTCAGAACCATCTACCGTAGCTAGTATCCTTCCAAATTCATTTGTCATTAAATTTATATGACAAACTTGCATTTAAACTTTCACTGATTAAAAAAGGCAATGAATTATCCTCGGACTTTCTGTCTCTCTAAAGCACCTTTAGAGGCCTGCTTCCTCTCTCAGCGTTTCTGCCAGATTCGTTTTCTCCCATGTAAAGTCCGGGTCATCTCTTCCGAAATGCCCATAGCATGATGTCTTTCTGTAAATGGGTTTCAGGAGGTCAAGGTTCTCTATTATCCCCTTGGGTGAAATTTTGAAATGCTTCTTGGCAAGTTCAACCATTGCTTCATTCGTTAATTTTCCTGTTCCAAACGCATCAATCATCACTGAAAGCGGCTCTGTAATTCCTATAACATAGGAGAGCTGGACTTCGCATTTTTCACAGATGCCGGCGGCAACTAAATTCTTGGCAATATAACGCGCCATGTATGTTGCAGATTTATCAACCTTTGTTGGGTCCTTGCCGGAGAATGCCCCGCCGCCGTGGCCCACGGCCCCCCCGTAGGTATCTGCTATTATCTTTCTTCCAGTCATGCCGCAGTCTGCCACCGGCCCCCCCTGGACAAATATTCCTGTGTTGTTTATGTAATATTTTGTATCGTCCCTGAGCCATTCTCTGCAGATGGGCTTTATCACTTCTTCTTTTATATCCTCCCTCAATTTCTTGACATAGACATCCGGGTCATGCTGGGCGGCAACAGCGATTGATGTTGCATAATCGGGCTTTCCGTTTCTGTAGCGAACAGTCACCTGAGTTTTGCCATCGGGCCTCAGATATGGCAGTGTGCCGTTTTTTCTGACATCCGTAAGCCTTTTCGCAAGTTTATGGGCAAGCATTATTGTCAGGGGCATGAGTTCCGGTGTTTCGTTGGTAGCATAGCCAGACATCATTCCCTGGTCCCCGGCACCTATCTCGTCACCTTTATCCACTCCCCGTGCAATATCCGGAGATTGACTGTGGATGCTGGTCAAGATGCCGACAGTGTTGCAATCAAAACCATATTCTGGCTTGTCATAGCCGATATCCCGTATAATTGAGCGGGCGATTGTAGGTATGTCAACATAGGCAGTGGTTGTTATCTCCCCGCTGACAATCACGAATCCCATACCTGCCATCGTTTCGCATGCCACCCTTGCATGTTTATCCTGTTTAAGTATCTCATCAAGGACAGCATCCGATATCTTGTCACACACCTTGTCAGGATGCCCTTCGGTCATCGCTTCCGAAGTGAATACAAAATTCCCTCTTTTCATGACTACCGAATATGCTTGTTAAATATTAATCTAATGGTGGTCTGGGTGGACTGTCTTTGGAATCAGAGTTCAAAATTAAGGTATTTAAGTGATGATATTTGTAAACAGTTTTACCAGTAAAGTTTCACGTAGAAATCTCTGTATCCTTTTTCATATGCTTTCCAGATAAATTTACGTATCGCCAAAATGCTTAGATAAAAACAGAATAATAGCAAGTAAGTGTAACAACATGAGTAAGAAAAGTGAACCTGACACATTGGTGAAGGAGGGTAAACAACTAACCTGTCCGATCTGCAACAATACTACTTTTGTAGCTCGAAAGGTTCTACTCAATACAAAGGGACTTACATTTTTTGGTCTTGATTGGCTAAATAAGAATGCAGAGGTATATACCTGCTCAAATTGCGGATATTTGTACTGGTTCGCTGAAAAGAATTGAGGCAACAATTGGAAAAAGGAGGGTATCTTTGAACCCTTATCTCTTTTTACCAAAAACCTTACCATTCGTTCCGTTTTTACCAGTAAAAAATTTGGAAAGGGTTAAAAGGAATGGCTGTTTACTATACTAGGGATGAGATGCATATCGCAGTTACATATCAGGATGAGTGTGAAATACAAGTGCTTTTTGTGGAGGACAATCCAGATGATTACGAGATTGTAAGGCACATGATTGAGAAAACCGGTGAAAAAATTGAGATAGAGAGGGCATCTACGGGAATGGATGCATTAAAAAAAGTAAGGGAAAAGACATATGATATCGTGTTTCTCGACTATCGTCTCCCAGATATGAACGGGATAGAATTTATGAGTGAAATAGATGGACTGGATATGCCCGTAATATTTTTGACAGGAAAAGGGAATGAAAGAGTTGCGGTTGAGGCATTGAAGAGAGGTGCATGTGACTATATCAGAAAAGATGAAATAAACGAGGAAACGCTAATAAGCATCATAAATTCCCACAGAAAATTGATAGACTTGTATAAGGAAAAAAGGCTGGCAAAAGATTTCAGAGTTAAAAAGAAGAGGGATTCTTTTTCCATAACGATAAGCATACTCTCACATGCAATGCATGGTACAGGAAAGACGCAACTTGTCTACAGGACAAATCTAAATTTCGGGACAATGTACAAGTATCTTCGGCTATTGATGAATAGCGGACTTATCTCTGCATATATATTGGACGGCAACAAAAAGTACAAAACAACTGAGAAGGGTATTTCTTTTCTAAGGGAATTGCAAAAATTGCAGGAATTTTTATTATAAACCTTTTAAAGTTTGCTAATGTTTCATCCTTTTTAAAAATTAGCAACCGCCTTATATGCTGGTCATATGGTTATACGTATCGGTGAAAGCCGGTCATTGAGGGGGTGGTATGGAAAACGGGCAGGGCGGAACGAAAAAGGAGCCTTACCCTGCGAGGTCAAAAGGAGGAAACTATGAACGGAATGAGGAAAAAATTATTGATCGTTGGGGTAGCAATGGTTGCAATATCTGCAGTCGTTGCAACGCAGTATGCAAGGGCAGAACTCAGTTACACCTATAATATCAATCATCCATCCAACGGATTCATCCGCTTTGTCGGCGGAGACAATGCCACCGATGGAATAAGAGTGCTCCGTGCCGATGCTAGCAATACAAGCATTCAGCTGGATTTCGGTGAACTTACCGCAGGCATCAACAAGACATACACGGCGGCATTTGCCATAGTGAACGAGGAGAACTTCAGTGTTAATATAAAGGACATAGAGGTATCTAACATCAGTGGTGCCGACTACCTGCAGATATGGCTTCACGGCGACCCGACAGCAAAGGCAGGCGGCGTCTTTATGTGGAACGGTACGGACATCGGCAACGAAGACCAGACACCTACCGACACAACTGCATGGACACTTGCTACAGGAAACAGTGATCCTTCCGATATGGACGGAACAAATATCGCTACGGGTTGGGATACGACCGCTCGAGTGAGATATACGGAAGTTACAACAGACGCGACGAGTGGTACTGATGACTACGTCTGGGTACAGATATCGATAGATGTACCGAGTTCTCCAGATAATTTCAACGCACACACAGGCACGATAACCTTCGACTTCGAAGCGACGACGCACTGAAGGTGACTGGTAAAAGTCAACCCTCTTTTCCCCTTTATTTATTATGGGTGCGAAAAGGAAAATGCTATTCATTATGGGGCTTGCAATGCTCCTTGCTTTTCTGGCAGCAATAGTAATTCAAATAAGGTAGAATGAGAAAAAAAATGGCATTGGCGGTCTCTCTTGCAATATTCGCCCTCTTTGCAGGCAGTGTATACTCCAATATTTTATATGCGAACCAGTACAGCATAACGGACATCGGTTATGGCTATTCTATCTCTGGGGAATGGATGAAATGGATTACTACCATGCAGAGTGATTTTGAATGCAGCGGTTCGGGCAATCGCTCACACGTTGATACATGGAGCAGCCCAAGTAACGTGACGTTGGAGAAAGCTCCAGTATATTCCCACTGGTGGAATTCTTCATGGCAATACAGGATGTTAATAAATGTAATGGACAATTCCGGCTCGAAGTTGGAAAACTATCAGGTTCTGGCAACGTTGACCTCCAAGACCTTCAATTATAGTAAAGCGGATGCAAATGGGAATGATATAAGGTTTACGTTATATAATTCATCAGCCAATAACGAAAGCAAACTCTCATACTGGATCGAAGAGTGGAATATATCTGGTGAATCGAAAGTCTGGGTAAATGTAACGGAGATTTTAGCCAGCGGAACAAACACAATTTACATGTATTATGGAAATGAAGGTGCAACAAGTGAGAACAATAGAAGTGCCACAATGCTTTGGTTTGATGATTTCAGTACGGATACTACCGCTCTATACAATTCAATTGGAGTGGATGAAGGTCCGAGCATCAGTGGCGGTTATATGGAGTTTAGCGAATTGGGCGGTCCTGTCGGACTGAACCATTCAATTGTTTATCCAGATGTTTTGGCAAATCAGGCAAATGTTGTGATAAGAACAAGGGTAATGGTGACGCAGATGGGTAATCCTGGTGGATGGTGGGGTGTGTGGGCAAGACATGATGGAAATGATACAAACCCCACAAATTATGGCTTCGATGCTAAGCCTCCGGCAGGAGCCTATGATGAGAAGCCGGTGATAGAGCGTTTCAACTCTGGAATCAGGATGCAGTTGACCGGTGCACAGAACACTATGGCTATCGGTGTTTGGTATAATACAACGGGTCGCATTTGTGGAACCGATTCAACTGTTTACATGAGGTATAAAGTTTCTACATTTGATGAACTAATATATGATGATAGTTCTGCTTCAAGAATAACAAACTCCGGGATAGTTGGAATGGGGGCCTATGAAAATACTACAGTCAGATATGATTATTTCGAGGCACGCAAAGTTGCCTGCCCTGAGCCAACAATAAATATGGGGGCAGAAGAATCCAATACTACTTGGATGGATTATTTTGGCGGAACCGCAGCTATCTCCAACTCTGTCAATGTAACGGTGAGTAATGGAGTTGCCCGACTCAATACAACTTCATCCTCTTCCATCACCCTCTACGATTTTTCCTCTGGTGCAGGAAGCGATAAATGGGCATATAGATACCAAGTAAGCGGAAAACCACCTTCTGCCAATGATGTTCCGGCAACCGAATTTGCATCTTCCCAATATGGCAAAATCGATACAAACGATGGGATGATGCAAAATGATGGTGCCAATTCTAGGGGATACCATGCAACACATCGCTTCGTTTTCCAAATTTCGGAAAATGAAGAGAATATCAGCTACATTGATGTTTTCTGGAACGGAAGGGGAGAAAGTAATGGCTTTTCAGCTGGGGAAGATGGTGTAACTCTTTATATCTGGAATTATACTTCGGGGAATTATGCAGAACTCGACTCAAACTCGGATGCGAGCGAGGTGGATTTAACTGGGACAATTGCTGCCAGTGTAGAGAATTTTATTGATGCGGATGGTAACATTACTATCCTTACAGAGCAAAACGCGGATTATCTCCAGTGGTGGTTTTTTATAAGAACTTCAGAATTGTGGACTGACTACGTGTCCGTCAATGTCACTACCACCGAATATACATCGTATGGAAATCTGACATCTGTTGCCGTATCTCCTGCAGGTATAACTTATTGGGATAAATTTTATGCCAGCGATTCGGGAGAAGAAATTACGTATAAAATTCTGAATGCAAGCAGCGGCAATGTTTTATGTGTCATAAATTCATCTCAGGCAAATGCCGGCTATGATATCTCCTCATGTGATTCCGGTGTGAACTCAATAAAATTGTATGCGGAGTTAACGACAAACGGGTCCGTAACACCGATTTTGCATGGCTGGAAAGTTTCATGGCATCCGGTATATTATGGAAATGGCTATCTGATTTCCTGCTCTTATGACACGGGTAGTTCAACAAATTATAGCACAATTTCATGGAATGCTACCCTGCCGGCAGGAACGGCAATAAAATTCCGGATATCCTCATCTTCGGATGGACTAACCTGGACGGAATTTCTGGGTTCCGACGGGGCAAACAGTACATACTATACTATTAGCGGAACCAACATATGGGGCGGGCATGACGGTGACAGATACATAAAGTACAAGGCGTACCTTGAGACATCGAATAAATCAGTCACTCCCGTACTGCAGGACGTAACGATAATATATATGGGGGGCTAAGATGAGGCTGAATCTAAAAAAATTGGTTGGAAATGTGCTTTTCGCCGCCGTCCTTCTATTAATTATAGGACGTTTTCTTACAATCGTGGCAGGAACTTCCTTTCCAATGAGTGTTGTTGCATCAAATTCAATGAGACCGGCCCTTCTCAAGGGTGATGTATTGCCATGGATCCCGTGCGGCATAGGAGACGTGCATGAGGGGGACATCATTATCTACAAAAGTGTAAATAGTTGGGATAAGGAAGTAATTGTGGCGCATCGTGTTCTGAATGTATTGGAAGACAACGGAAAAATCAGGTTGATTACAAAGGGGGATGCCAACAATTATACAGACCAGGCGGGCCCCCACATTCCAGAGCCGCCTATAAACAACAATATGCTTGAGGGGAAGGCAGTATCACTGGGGAGCCAGCCATTTAAAATACCATTTGCAGGGTATCCCTGGCTGTTTGTACAGGATGCATTCACCAAACTATCAAAACCCATGACATGGGGCAAACCACAGTCAGATGAGCATTATGCCGTTTTCATTCCGGCGGCAATATCCGTTTCTTTTCTGGTGGCAGGTATCATCATATGGGCTCCGGAAAACGGAAAGAGTCTGAAGGAGAAGTTGAGAGATAATATATTCGGGCCGGAACGGCTTTCGTTAAAACGTATTTTTGCGTATTCCCTGCTTTTTTATCTCGTCTTCCTGATGATTGCCGCCTCTTTTGCATATGATAAGCTTCCCTCCTCCCTGGGCGTTGACAAAACCCCGCCTAAGAGCAATATTTTCTTTGGCAATCTTGATGAAGGGCAGGAGTCTTTTCCAAAATCAATGTCAATCTTGAATCCGTCTTTATTGCCCGTGAAGGGCATCATATTATCGTCCGGCAACATCTCTTCCTTTCTGGAGTACGGCAGTAGTGAGGTATTTACATTGAAAAGAGGAGAAAAATTCTCGGGAAATGTTACCGCATCCGTTCCTTACGGGTCAGAGCCGGGCATTTACACGGGCGACATGTACATATATTCCTCTCCTTACTGGATGCTTGTGCCCTCATCCGTTGTCCATTCACTGTACGGCTGGAGTCCGAGAGGAACAATCATAACCCTTTCCCTTATCTCGGCGGCGATAATGTCCGTCATAACATCTATCATGCTTATTTCCATATCTATGGTGGTGGAGAGATATCTGCTTGCAAGGCAGTATTTGTCATGGACGGCGCTTCCGGTACATGTGAAAATGCATTCAGTATACAATGTATTTCATTCATTTTTCTCTATCGGAGAAAAGGCAATGAAGAGGGCTACAGGCATATTTAAATGGATGAACGGCGAACTTCACTGGATTGAATTCAGTATCAGAAAGCCGTTTCTTGCTTCCATATGTGCCTTCCTTGTAGTTCTGCCGCTGCTTTATGCATCCCGGAATTTTGTTTATTTGCTTTTTGTGTCCTCGTTTCTGGGAGGAAGCGTTGCATATACCATCGGGTGCCGGTGGAGGGGCGAGATAATGTTTTCCGCCGTTCTCGTGAATATGTGGTTCTCCATCCTTCTTGCTGTCAGGGCATTTTTGCATATATTCCAGACTAATCACTCGTTGCTCGTACCCTTCTCGTCGGTAATCACGATTGCCGGCATAATTTTATTTCTCTTTGCCGTCATGGCAGTCCCTGTCTGCCTGTTTTCATGGCTTCCGGGATATGTGATTCACTCATTAAGAGAAAAATTGGATTATACGGTATTATTAAAGAGGTGTGACCTATGAAATGGAAATTGAAAGAGATATTGGAAAGATTGAAGAAGATGTTATGGCCGTTCTGGGGGGATGATAAAACCGGCACCGTAGCATATTTTGAGGATACCGGCGAGGACATGGGAATCGTCAGGAAAGTCATAAGGGACAAGAACGGCAAAGCTGCAGGATACGAAATAGAGGATATCAAGTCCAAAAAAATACTTTCCATGTCCAAAAGCTCCTTCGAAGTTACGGAGAGGGGACTAATATTCACTCCGTTGTGGTATTCGGAGGCAAGGGAATTCATAGAAGAACTGGAACTCAAGACGAAGATGCCCGAGCTGAGTGACATACTATCCGAAAGCAGTTTGTCGAACAGGGAACTCGGCGAGGTTGCGAAAAGCCATCCCGAACTGAACGGATACCTGAAAAATGCCGGTTTATTCAGGGAATCCCTTGAAAAGAGACTGGGTGAACTCGAGGAAAAGCGAATTGAGGTGAGAAAAAAATTGATGGTGCTGTCGGAGAAAAGACTTCTGGATGAAATTGGCAGAAGGGAGTTCGCTCAGGCAGTAATCGAGGCAAGAAGAAACGCTCACATCCTGGATTTGAATATAAGGAGATGCAGGGAACTTCTCATCCGCATTGAAAATATACCATTTCTGGCGAAACACGTACGTATACTCCATACGCCAACAGAAAACGGAGATATACCCTCTTTGAAGAACCTGATGAACAGCATACCAATAAATGTGACGGTCATCGACAACGATAATAATGTTTTGAGTGTAAACGAGCATTTCACGAAGAATCTCCATTACAGCCAGGATGAAATCAAGGGCAGGAATCTGGATGATTTTGTGGAGAATGAAAACCCGACTGAAATCCTTGGCAGAATGCATCCGGAGGAGTCTAAGGATATCGAGTTTACGTTTACCGATAAAAGGGGCAGAAAAAGAAAAATGTTCGGCAGGTATCTTAACATAAAAGCTGGTACGGAGGGTGTAAATGTGCTGGCATTTCAGGAGAAACTGGAGGACGGCGAGGAATTCAGGAAGATACTGGCAAAACAAATATCCCATGAATTTTTCAATCCTCTTTGTATAGCTCAGGGATATCTATATCTTCTGGATGAGGGGAAATACGGGGAACTCACGGATAGTCAGAAAAAACAGGTGAAATCCATATCCCAGAGTTTGAACAGGATAGAGACTCTCGTTAAGGAGACGGTAAAAGTGAGACCATGAGAAATGTGCTGGTCGTGGATGACGAGCCGGATATCTACGAGTTACTAAAAATGGCATTCGAGAAATACGGGGATGACATTCATCTGGAGGAAGCATCAAATGGAAGAAAGGCAATGAATAAATACAGGGAAATGAAATCGAAGGGATTAAAGCCCGATCTCGTTCTCATGGACATAAGAATGCCGAACACGGATGGCATAGAAGCAACAAAGAAACTAAAGGAAATTGACCCTGATGCAACCATTTATGTTTTTACGGCTTTCGGGGACACTGAATCTGCCATACGTGCAATGAATGCCGGCGCCCGGGGGATTATAAGCAAATCAGATAATATCCGAGAGGTAATAGAAAAAGTGAGGGGGACACTGGATAAAATTTAAACACTCATTCCCATTCATTTTTGGATGGGTGACATTCATCAGTACTTTTCAGAGCTAGAAAGGCAGGTAGAGCGTTATTACGTAATTGCAAGGGAGGCAAGGAGCAAAGGTTTTGACCCCAAGAGGGAGGTAGAAATTCCCACGGCCAATGATTTCGCCGAGCGGGTGGAAGAACTGGTTGGCCCGAAAGGAATTTCAGATAAGATAAGGCATTACATGAAGAATATGGGCCGGGAAGAAACTGCCATATCGGTTGCCATGGATATATCGGAGGAAATGGCAGACGGCATAGAAAAGACGGTTGATCAGGCGGTAAGAACAGGACTGGCAATACTGACAGAGGGGGTGCTTGTAGCCCCGATAGAGGGTATATCCGAAGTGAAAATCGCAAAGAATTTTGATGGTAGCAACTACATCGAGTTGTATTTTGCAGGCCCCATCCGTTCTGCGGGGGGGACGGGGGAGGCGATGAGCGTCCTGATAGCTGATATAGTGAGGCGGAAACTGGGCATAGACCGATACAAGCCGACCGGGGACGAGATAGAGAGATATAAGGAGGAGGTACCGCTGTACGACCGTATTGCCACGCTCCAGTATGCTCCCTCGCTGGAGGAGATAGAGACCATAGTGAGAAACTGCCCGATATGCATAAACGGGGAGGCCACGGAGGACAGGGAAGTGATGGGCAAAAGGGACTTGCCCCGCGTCAGAACGAACAAGGTCAGAGGGGGAGCATGTCTCGTAATAGCGGAAGGGATGTGCCTCAAAGCCCCGAAAATCCTGAAGCATGTAAGCAGGATGGAACTCGAGGGATGGGATTTTCTGAAAAAATTCCTGCGGGAAAGCGGGAAGGAAAAGAACGAGATCGTTCCGTCCTCGAAGTACATGACCAGTTTGATAGCCGGAAGGCCGGTGTTCTCACATCCGTCCGTCAAAGGTGGATTCCGCCTGCGTTATGGAAGGGGAAGAACATGCGGGCTTGCATCAACAGCTGTAAATCCTGCATCGATGTACATTCTCGATGACTTCATTGCTATCGGTACGCAGGTGAAGACGGAAAGACCGGGCAAAGCCACGGTCGGAACTCCGTGTGACTCGATAGAAGGGCCCATGGTTCTGCTGAAAAACGGGGATTTCATACAGGCAAATACACTGGAAGAAGCAAGAAAAGTAAGGAGTATGGTGAAGGAAATCATAGATCTCGGTGAAATACTCGTTCCGTTCGGGGAATTTGTGGAAAACAATACAATTTTGCCGCAGGCAAGTTACTGCTACGAGTGGTGGATACAGGAAATTGAAGAAAAACTTGATTGTCGGGGCGGAGGCGGGGAGGAAAAAGTCGTGGAAAAAGTTTCAAACGTATTGGGACACGAGGTTGATATAAAAAATCCGTCCCCGGAAGATGTTTTTTCGATATCAGAAAATTTTGGCGTTCCGCTCCATCCTTCATACAACCTTTTCTGGCATGATGTGACACCCGATGAAATAGCAATGCTTGCAAGGGCAGTCGAAAACGCCCGATTCAACGGGACATTAAACATTCCCAAAGACGCAGAATTGAAGGAAATCCTTCTCAAACTCGGTGCCCTTCACAGGGAGGAGGACGCCATGGTTATTGAGAAATATGCATATCCCATCATAAGAGGCTGCGGATTTGACGTGGATAAAAACGGGGAAATAACAAAAAAGAGGGATGCAGACCCCGGCAAGTATCATGACTCTCTAAAGATGGCATCCGAACTTTCCGGCATATCTATCATGCCCCGTGCCCCCCAGCGAATCGGCACAAGGATGGGGAGACCGGAGAAAGCGGCCGAGCGGACAATGCGGGCGACTCCCCATGTTCTGTTCCCGGTGGGGGCGGCGGGGGGGAGGGAAAGACTTGTAAATGCAGCCGCCAGGACAAACAAGATAAGATTTGAGGCGGGTACGAGAAAATGCCCGAAATGCGGGAAGACCACTTACAAAAGAGTGTGCGACTGCGGCGGCCTGACCACATATACCGGGGAGATAGGTATACATGAAGTGAAGCTCTATATGGATGTGGGGAGGGCGAAGGAGCGGATAGGAATGGTTTCGATGCCTGAAAAAGTGAAGGGGGTTATCGGTCTTTCGTCAAAGAATAAGACGCCGGAATGTCTGGAGAAGGGACTTCTGAGGGCAAAGCATGATGTGTATGTGTTCAAGGACGGTACAACACGTTTCGACATGACAAATGTTCCCCTGACACATTTCAAGCCTTACGAGATAGGGACATCGGTAGAAAAGCTTCGTATCCTCGGCTACGAAAAGGACCGGAAGGGACTGCCATTGGAGAGAGATGACCAGACCTGCGAGTTGAGATTGCAGGACGTTATACCGTCAAACAAGTGCGGGGCTTACATGCTCAGGGTTTCGCATTACATGGACGAGTTGCTGGAAAAGTTTTATGGAATGAAGCCGTTTTACAATGCATCCGGCCACGGAGATTTGATAGGCAGCCTTGTCGTGGGGCTTTCTCCTCATACATCCGCGGGGGCGGTGGGGCGGATAATCGGATTCGTAGATGCAGATGTCTGCTATGCCCATCCGTTTTACCATGCCGCAAAGAGAAGAAACTGTGACGGAGACGAGGACACACTCATGCTCCTGCTGGACGTGCTCGTCAATTTCTCTCTCGAATACATCCCGGAAAAGAGGGGCGGACACATGGATTTGCCACTTGTGCTTGCAACAAAGATTTCCCCGGCAGAGATCGACAAGGAGGCACAGAGCATGGATACGCTTTCCATTTATCCATTGAAGTTTTACAGGGCAACGATGCGTCATGCCCACCCCAAGGAAATAGAGAAAGACATGGATTTGGTGGCAAACCGCATAGGGACCGGCAGGGAATACGACGGTTTTGCATTCACCCATGACACGGACAATATATCTGAGGGGACAAAAATATCATCCTACAAAACGCTCAAGACAATGGCGGAAAAACTTGATGCCCAGCTCGAGCTTGCGAAAAAGATAAGGGCCGTTGATGAGGACGATGTTGCCACACGCGTTATACAAACCCATTTTCTCCCGGATTTGATCGGCAATCTCAGGGCTTTTACCTCACAGCAGGTAAGGTGCGTCAAATGCAACAAGAAATATAGAAGGGTGCCACTGAGGGGAGTGTGCACGAAATGCGGCGGCTCACTGACACTTACCGTGCATGAAAAGTCAATAAAGAAATATCTGGAGCCGGCAAAACAGATTATGGAGGAGTTTTCAATCCCGGAGTACACAAAACAGCGAATACTCATGTTTGAGAAATCCGCTGAATCACTGTTCAGCAATGATAAAGTCAGGAAGACGACATTGATTGACTTTTTTAAATAGCGACAGTAATTTATAACAAAACTCTGATTCGATTGGAGAGAGATGACAGCATCGGAAGGGAAATACAGGGAGCTTTTCGAGGAGATGAGGGATGCCCTTTATCTCAGCGACATGAAAGGAAGGTTTGTCGATGTGAACAAAGCCATGGTCGAACTGACAGGCTACGAAAGCAAGGAGGAGATGCTCAAAATTGACATTTCTCGCGACTTTTATTACAATGAAAACGAAAGGAAGAAGGTGACGGCGGCGGCATCGGAAATGGGATACATAAGGGACTATGAGGTGGAGATAAGGAGGAAAGATGGCAGGAAAATTGTTGTCCTAGAAACGTGCCGTGAAAGAAGGAACGAGGAGGACAGGCTGGTCGGATACGAAGGCATTGTCCATGACATCACCGAGAGAAAAGAAACTGAAAAGGTAAGGGATTCGATATACAGAATATCGGAGGCTGTTCACTCCACCCGTGATTTTGATGAATTATTTCACTCAATACATGAAATTGTTGGTGGGTTGATGCCTGCAAAGAATTTCTTCATTGCTCTTTTCGATGATGATACTAAAACATTCAGCCTGCCATACTTTGCTGATGAGTATGGCAAGAAACCTCCATCAGAGAAACTCTGGAACGGGCTGACAGGTTACGTACTGCGTACTGAGAAGGCAATGCTTGTTACCCCTGGGTTTTTCAATGAACTTATGGAGACGAAGGAGGTGGAGCGAATAAGCACACCTTCCGTATGCTGGATTGGAGTGCCCTTGAAAATCAGGGACAAAATTATTGGTGTGCTTGCCGTCCAGAGTTATACAGAAGGCATCACCTTCAGCGAGAAGGACAAACATATTCTTGAATTCGTTTCCACACAGATTGCAATGGCAATTGAGAGAAAGAGGGGGGCCGAGGAACTGCGTATTTCCGAGGAGAGTTACAGGGAATTGTTCAACAATGCTACGGATGCCATATACATACAGGATAGAGAAGGACATTTTCTGGATGTAAACATAGAAGCGACAAGGATGTATGGTTACCCGCGGGAGTTTTTTATAGGCAAAACACCTGAGGATATTTCGGCTCCGGGGAAGAATGATATGGAGGTTGTTCTGAACATGGTAAGGAAAGCCTTTGACGGCAAGCCGCAGCAATTCGGATTCTGGGGGTTGCGAAAAAACGGTGAGGTTTTCCCGAAAGATGTTCATCTTGTCAGCGGCAAATTTTTTGGACGAAAGGTGATAATAGGATTCGCCAGAGACATCACCGCCCAAAAGAGAGCCGAGGGAGCGATTCTCCAGCTTAATGAGGTGCTGAGGTTAATAAACAAAATCATGAGGCATGATATAACCAACGATTTGAGCGTTATAAACGGCATGCTGGAGCTTTACAGCGATAGCAGTGACAGGAGTTTTCTGGATAGGGCATTCAACCGTATAGGCAAGAGCATAAGACTTATACGCCAGATGAGGGAACTAGAATTGCTGGTTTCCTCGGGCAAGGAACTTAAAGAATACAAAGTGGAAGCAATAATAAAGAGAGCAGTCAAGGATTATGATGTTAAATCCAATATCACGGGAGATTGTACAGTCATGGCTGACGATGCATTTCATTCCGTCATTGACAACATAATCCGCAATGCCGTCGTGCATGGAAAGACAGATAGAATAGATATAACTATTGAGAACAAAGACAAATCCTGCGAGATACGGATAGCAGATTACGGCAAAGGCATTCCCGATGAAATAAAAGAGAAAGTATTTGATGAGCGATTCAAATACGGTGGGACAGGTGGGACAGGTCTGGGACTGTATATTGTCAAAAAAACTATCGAGAGATACGACGGAAGCATTCATATTGAGAATAACGAGCCGAAAGGTGCGATTTTTGTAATGGAATTGAAGAAGTGAAATACGGCAGCAGCAATTATATTTATCCCCTCCACACCTGGAGGCGTGGGCTTCCCCTCCAAGTTGAGAAAAATGGCTTATATATGCCAAATTTACAATTATCGCAAATTATAACATTAGGGAATGTATTTACTTTTTAATGCAGGAGAGGATAGGGATAATCTACGGCGATACGACTTCCACTGACTTTGCCTTTGCTTCAAACAGACAGGTAAGAAGACTTGACTATGTGTATGTTATACACGAGGAAAAAAAGGTGCTGGCACAGATCAGGGAGGTTAAGCGAATATCCAAACTCTCCTTTGAAAAGGTATTTCTTGAGGAAGCCAGGGAAGAGGACGAGAAGATTTCTGCATCGGCAGATGTCATCGGATATAAGGGGCAGAGGGGATTATGCACTCCCAGAACGCCGTTCAAGCAGGGAAATCATGTTTATACGGCGGATGAGAACATTGTAAGGGAAGTGCTCGGATTGAGGGAAAAAGGGGCCTATATAGGCCTTCTGAAGGATTTGGACATAAAGGTTTATCTGGATATAAATACGCTCCTTCAGAAGCATGTTTCAATACTTGCAAAGAGCGGAAGCGGCAAGAGTTATGCGATGGGAGTAATAATAGAGGAGTTTATAGAAAATAATGTGCCCGTTGTGATAGTGGACCCTCATGGAGAATATGCTTCTCTTATTCATCCAAACCTGGACAGAAGCGAACTGGAAATGATGAAAAGGTTTGAAGTGAAACCAAAGGGCTACGGGGAAAATATCATTCAATATTCTCCCGGTACAGGGGCAAATCCGGATTCGATACCCCTCCGCCTGGACGAGATAAACTTGGAACTGAATGACCTGCTTGATGTTATATCGTCCAAGATAACGGGCGTTCAGAAGGGAGTTCTTTACCAGACAATAAAAGAGGTGAAGGAGAGAAAGAGGATATATCTGCTCGAGGATATCATAGATGGACTGAAAAGGGCCAAGAGCAGTGCCAAATGGAATATTATTCCCCTGCTCGAGGAGTTGAACGACATGGGACTTTTTTCTGCAGACGCAACACCTATAGAAGCTCTTGTCCGGAGAGAAAAATGTTCCATAATAAATCTGAGGGGCATCCCGCCGCATATACAGGATGTGGTTGTCTCTCACATGCTGACAAAATTATTTGATGAAAGAAAGAAGAACGGCATCCCTCCATTCATGGTGGTGATAGAGGAATCACATCGTTACTGCCCGGAGAGGGGACAAGGGGGGGCAATATCATCGGAGATAATAAGAACAATCGCCTCGGAAGGCAGAAAATTCGGGATGGGACTGGCAATAGTGAGTCAGCGACCTGCCCGTGTCGAGAAAAATGTGGTATCACAATGCAACACCCAGATAATACTGAAAACGACCAATCCCAATGATGTGAAGGCAATAGTCGCCTCGGTGGAGGGGCTGACGCAAGGGGCTGCAGATGAGATACAGCGTCTCCCCATAGGTATGGCAATCGTGAGCGGTCTGCCAATCAATGCACCATTGTTCGTGGAAATAAGGGTGCGGAGATCAAGTCACGGCGGGAAGGCTGCAAAAGTTATTGAAGGGGAGGATAAAATTCCTGCCCACAAATTTTCTTTCAGATTTGGAAAATAGCAAGAAATTATTTAAAAAAGAATTAAATATGACTCTATGAAAATTCTTGTTCATATATGCTGTGCCCCATGCTTTACATATCCATACAAGAGGCTTGCCGAGGAGGGGCATGAGGTCGTTGGTTTCTGGTACAACCCCAATATTCATCCGTACATGGAATATAAGACGAGGGAGGAGTCATTAAAAAAATATGCAGAAATCGAGAATGTTGAAGTAGTGTACGATGCCTACGATTTTATAAATTATTTAAAAATGCAACTTCAAGATATCGAACGGCCGGAGAGATGCAGGAGATGTTATTCATATAGGCTGGAAAAGGCGGCTATATATGCCAAAGAAAATGACTTCGATGCATTCACTACAACGCTGCTTGTTTCACACCATCAGTATCACGAAGCGATAAAAAAAGTGGGCGATGAGATGGCGGATAGATATGGCATATCATTTTATTACGAGGATTTTCGTGAAGGGTTACACCAAGGCAATGCGATTACCAGAACCTATGGGTTGTACCGCCAGAAGTATTGCGGCTGTCTGATAAGCGAGTGGGAGCGGTTTGGCGGAAAGAAGGAATAGATGCTATTCTTCCAGTAATAGTCAGATGCATTTTAAAAGTAGAGGGCTTCAAAATGGCGGGCAAATCCATCGGATGGAACATCTGAATGCATGATACCATCGTTTGTGTCTCCCCTGATTGTGGGCATGTCATCCTCTCGTATTTTACAGGCAGATACTGGTGTCCGGTAGTTCCAAATCCACGGGTGATTTTAAGGGCGTTCCAAATTGGCGAGTGACAGATGCAATCATTCTTTAATAACACCGTATGCCCTTAAACGACCCATACGCCTATTTTCATACCATTTTTTATAGGCGTATCTGTGTAATTTACAATAAAACTTCTTTTCTTTTTCCTCCTTTAAGCATTCGGGACAATAGACACTATTATCCAGCTTCTCAACTTTCATATATTTTTTATTTATAGTGTAAGACATATATACCTTCGACTTTTACGTGTTTATGCGAGGGGAT
>CAZSHJ010000036.1:0-18198 GCA_964606745.1 uncultured Thermoplasmatales archaeon
TGCCGAGGAACGAAGGCGGAATGGGGTTATAGGGGCTTTGCCCCTATTTCACTATCTGTTATAATGGTATATTTGTTTATTAAATTTATTAAAAATATTAGACAAGTAATATGTTATTTTTATCGGCATTTTCTTTTTGATTTCCAATGCCTATATTCATCGGAATTGCATATCTGATACGAAACCGCAAGTTTTTAAATATGTTGCAAGATTACCTTCCGATGTTAGCTTTCATAGGTACAACCATTTTTTGCCTAGTCATATGGCTAGCCCTCACATTTAACGGCAATATGTGGGGCACTGACGAGATTATTGCAGGTATGGTGCTTTCTGTGGTTGGGGGGCTGGTAGGGCGGAAGGTGTTCATCAAGAATTTCAAGATGGCAAACCCGAAGAGATGGCTGTTTTTCATTGCATATCTCGGTCCGTTCTTTTACCAAATGGCAAAGGCAAATTTTGATATGGCATACCGTGTGATAACGGGAAAAATAAATCCCGGCATAGTGAAAATCTCTCCCGGGCTTAAGAGCGATGTTGCCCTGACCTTTCTTGCAAACTCCATAACACTGACACCCGGCACGCTTTCTGTTGATACCGACGATGAAAAAAATTTGTATGTACACTGGATAAACGTTGACGAGGGATTATTGGAAAAAATGCCCCGTCCGTGCGAGCCTGTATGCTCCACGTTCTCCAAGTGGGCAAGGAGGGTGGCAGAATGAACTGGGATCCATTTTTCATAACCTTTGTTGCATTGCTTTTCTGCATGCTTATAGCGATGATTCGGGTACTGCTCGGTCCCACAGTCCCGGACAGGGTGGTGGGACTTGATACTATAAACACGCTGGTCATAGCGGCGATGATAATATTCGGGGCTGCCTTCGATGAAATCATATACATAGATGTTGCCATTGTTTATGCCTTGCTTTCGTTCATCACCACATTATTCATTGCAAAATATATCGAAGGAGGGGAAATATGATTCATGAGGAATGGATATTGTACTTATTTCTTGGCATAGGGCTGTTCTTTAACTTTCTCGCATCTCTCGGGCTGATACGTTTTCCAGATGTGTACACACGTCTGCATGCGGGCACAAAATGCACAACTTTCGGCTCCATATTTCTGTCGATAGCAGTCATCGGATATGGAATATGGAAGTATCGTGACGGTGATACGTCCATGCTTGCCCTTTCAGTCCATACTTTCATTGCACTTGTAGCTCTTATGCTTACAAATCCAACAGGGGCTCATGCAATCGCACGTGCGGCACACAGGAGTGGTGTCAAGCCTGCGATGGCTGTTGTAGATGATTTGGAAGAAAAGGAGGAAAAAAATGACGACGATTGAAATAATACATATTGTATTGCCGGTGCTGCTTGTTGCATCCGCAATCGTGGCTGTGCTGTTCAAAGATTTGATTGCATCAGCTATTGCCCTGGCGGTCATGAGTCTGCTTCTTTCCCTCGAATTTTATATCCTCCAGGCACCTGACGTTGCAATAGCGGAGGCAGGGATTGGAGCCTGCATCACCACGGCGATAATAGTTCTGGCAATTCGCTCAACCAAAAGAATGGAGGGAGAAGCATGAGAAAAAGAATCGGCGCCGTTGTATTTCTGGTCTTTTTTGCCTTTTTGCTTCTTTCCGTATACGACCTTCACGAGTTCGGGGCGCCGCCGTCTGAGATGGATGATTATATAATAAAGAATACACAGAACGAGACGGGGGCTAACAATGCTGTCACGGCAGTTGTATTTGATTACAGAGGATATGACACGCTGGGCGAGGCGACCATTTTATTCACTGCTGTTGCCGGTGTCATGGTCTTATTTAGAAAGGGAGGTGAAAATGAAGAGTGAGGGACTGTCACCCATTGTGCAAACCATTGCAGGTATTCTTTTTCCTATGATACTAATATTTTCATTCTATGTGATAATGCACGGTCATTTAACTCCGGGAGGTGGCTTCCAGGGAGGAGCGATAGGAGCATCTGCAGTAGTCATGCTCATCGTGGCATTCGGGGCAAAAAATATTGAAAAGAAAATAAGGGAAGAAAAACTATCTGCATTTGAAAGCATCGGAGGAGTCGTATTTATTGCTGTTGCATTGCTCGGCTTGGTTATGGCATCAACATTCATGTCCAATTTTCTGGTTGGCGATATTATCTTCGGAAAAATTCCACCGTTTGGTTCAAATCTGGGAATACTGAATTCCGGTGGCATTCTGCCCATACTAAATCTTGCCGTTGGAATGAAAGTAATCGGAGGTCTGTCAGCCGTGGTACTGGTCATGGCACTTGCATCAAAGGAGGAGAAAAATGATATATAATGTCCCTTTTCTTGCAGTAGTTGTCCTGATTGCAATTGGGGCATATGCTCTTCTGTTTAAGAGGAATTTGATAAAGATAGCTATCGGACTCACAATCTTGGAAAGCGGCGTAAATCTTTTTTTAATCACACTAGGATATAGGGAAGGGGACGTGGCTCCCATTTATACCAACCTGCCCTCCGGAAGAGGGATGGTGCTGCCGGTGCCGCAGGCATTGACGCTGACAAGCATTGTAATCGGCGTTGCTGTCCTTGCATTAATTCTCTCCCTTATAATCAGAATTTATCGCAAGTACGGAACGCTTGATTCTCATGAAATGAGGAGGTTGAAAGAATGAATGACTGGATTGTAACCAATGCGCCCATTCTCATTATAGCCACTCCTCTCTTTGCTGCTTTCCTTACACCGTTGGTCGATAGAGTAAGCAAGAGAGGCAGGGATGCAATGGTCTTTGTTGCTACATTAATTACGTTGGTCATTGCTTTCATTCTGGCAAAAAATGTTTTTGACAATGGATTGGTTGTATATACTCTAGGGGGGAAAAGCGTTGGCCTGACGCTTCCATCCGGCTACCATGTGCCTGTTCGCATTATTCTGGAGGTGGATGGAATGAGCGTTTTCATGGCGATGATAAGCACTCTCACCTCGTTTGTAGGGTTGCTCTATTCCTTTTCCTATATAAAAGGCGAAGGTTCGGGAAAATATTACACACTCTTTTTGATGATGCTCGTGGGAATGCTAGGAATGGAAATGACAGGTGACTTATTCAACTTATTCGTATTCCTAGAAATTCTTTCCGTTTCATCGGCAGCGCTTATTGCTTTTTATGCAAGGAAAGGAAAGCCTTTGGAAGCATCGATAAAATATATCATCATTTCATCCCTGGCAGCATTATTCGTCCTTTTTGCCATCGGGCTGCTGTACGGGGAATACAACCTTCTCAACATGGGAGCGCTTGCAGGGGAGATAAGTAGCGAGGCAACATTTACATTTACTACCCAGATAGCATTTATCCTTTTATTTGCTTCATTTGTATTGAAGGCAGGGGCGGCACCCATGCATATGTGGCTTCCGGATGCATACGGGGAAGCACCTGGAGCAATTTCCATGGTTTTGGTGGCGGCAACGCAGGCAAGCCTCTATGCATTACTAAGGGTATGCTTTACCGTTTACAGCATGGCAATAGATGCTTCAACCATTGGAATAATATTGATATCTCTCGGATTAGTATCTATATTTATCGGAGCAACGATGGCACTAATTCAAATTAATATGAAGCGACTTATCGGTTATGCGGCTGTGGCGGAGATAGGATACATACTGCTTGCCATAGGAGTGGGATTCTTTGAACTGGCAAAGGTGGGTGGAGGGGGTGTTATCAGTGAGTACGGACTGAAAGCCCTTCAGGGTGGTGTATTCCACATTTTCAATGATGTGCTGGATATAGGATTGTTATTCTTGGTTGCAGGGGCTGTTATATATGTAACGAAAGAGAGCAATCTGAATAAGCTGGGAGGACTTGCTCACTCGATGAAGTACAGCAGTATTTTCTTCATCATCGGGATGGCTGCCGTCTCGGGTCTTCCGCCGTTAAATGGGTTTGCATCTAAAATCCTTATATATGAGTCTGTTTACAAGGTAAGCCCGATAACTTCCATTATTGCAATACTGGCAAGTATCTTCATGCTGGCGATTTTCGTAAAAATATTCCATTCCGTGTTCATGGGTCCAAAATTATCTGAATTTGCTACCTGTAAGGAGGCACCGAAGTTGATGCTGGGCAGCATGGCCGTAATTGCCGTCATAATGATATTCTTCGGTCTATTTCCGGATTTTGTTGTAAACAATATTGTAAACCCTGCAGTAAATGCATTGATGAATCAGGCGGGCTACATAGGTTCAGTACTAGGAGGTGTATAAAATGGCTCTCGAAACAACAGGTGGGTACTGGTCACCGGTGATATGGCTGGCAGCATTCATTGTCGCTTTCCTTATATCTTATATAATCTGGGGCATGGGCGAGAAAAAGCATGCAAAGGGAGAACAAGAGAAACCTTTTCTCTCCGGCATGGAGGAGCCGCCCAAGGAGGAGGTGCATATAAGGGCGGAGAATATGTATTGGGGATTCACGGATACACTGAGAGGCTACTACGATTTCATGAAAAAAATCCATACGGGCATAATCAATGACTACGTTCTTTGGTTCCTTGGCATGGCGACAATATTTTTCATAGTCGTTATTCTTCCAGAGGTATTCAAATGATATCGAAATCTTTCAAAAAAGCACTGTGGATTTATCATGTTAACAGCGGTTCATGCAACGGGTGTGATATCGAGATAGTGGCAGCCCTGACCCCGCGTTATGATGTTGAACGTTTCGGTATCAAGCTGGTCGGTTCTCCCCGTCATGCGGACGTTATGGTATTCACCGGCCCCATTACCAGCGATATGGAGGACAAGGTTAAGAGAGTTTACGAACAGATGCCCGACCCGAAAGTCATTCTGGTTGTAGGAAGCTGCGGTATAACAGGCGGCGTGTTTCATGAATCATATCATCTTGCAGGGCCAATAAACAAGATATTGCCTGATGCCATCTGCGTTTATGTGCCGGGATGCCCGCCCCGCCCCGAGGCCATCATTCATGGGGTGACAAAGGCATGGGAGTTCTTGGAGGGGGTGTGAACAAATGAATATCGAAGAAATTATTGATGCATTCGAAGAGAAAGGCCTGGAAGTTAAAGTGCAAACAAGGATGGCGGGAGTGAAAAAGAAAACGGAAAGAAAAACCTTGTGGATAAATGTCGGGAGAGACCGCCTTAAAGAAATTGTGGAGTACATGGTGGAGATTGCAGATGATTTCCCCCATTTTTCCGTAATATCGCCGGCAGACGTGGGGGAGGAAGTTGAAGTGAACTATCATCTTTCTTTGGGATACGGAAGTTACATGGGGGAGGTGCCTATAACATTGAAGGTTACCATACCGAAAAAGGATCTGTGGGTTCCCACATTGACTGACATTATCCCCGGTACTGCATTCTCGGAGAGAGAAATAATAGAGATGATGGGAATCGACGTGAAGGGGCTTGAAGACAAACGGCATCTTTTCCTAACGGAGGATTTCCCAGATGGAATATATCCGTGGAGGCGGGACGAAACTGCTCCGAAGAAAATTAACAAGCTTTACGAAGGGTGGAAAGAATGAAGTATACTATACCAATAGGGCCGATACATCCTGCGCTTAAAGAGCCAATAATGATAAGCTGCACCATAAGCGGCGAGGAAATAACCGATGTGGATGTAATAGCAAGTCAGAATCATCGCGGTATAGAATGGATTGGCATGAATAGAAACAATCCGATTCAGACGATATATGTTGCTGAGAGGATATGTGGTATATGCAATTTCTGTCATCCTGCCTGCCTTGCCATGGCTGTTGAGGAGATAACAGACATGGAAGTGCCTGAGAGGGCACAGTATATCCGGGTCGTACAGTCGGAGCTGGAGAGAATACATTCCCATCTGCTGTGGGCTGGCGTTGCTGCCCATGAACTTGGATTTGACTCCTTGCTTCATTATACTTGGAAAATAAGGGAGAAAGTTATGGATACTCTAGAGATTGTCAACGGTAACAGAGTTACTAAGGCAATCATGATGTACGGCGGTGTGAGACGCGACATAAAGGACGAGCATGTGCCGAAGATACGGGAGATGATAAAGTATTACCTGGATCTATTCGGCGAGGTTGCAAAACTTTTCCTCGAGGACAAAACGATAAAGATGAGAACAAGGGATATAGGCATACTCACCAGAGAAGATGCAATTAAACTTGAAGCAACTGGACCGACTGTAAGGGCAAGCGGTGTGAAAAAGGACGTGCGTCAGGATACTTCTTATTATGCCTATCCTGATTTTGATGTGAAAGCCATGACGCCTGATATACTCACGGGCGATGTGGTGGGCGACACTTATGACAGAATAGTTGTCCGCCTTCTGGAGGTCAAACAGTCTGTTGAGATAATAGAACAGGCACTTGACGAAATGCCATCCGGAGAGATCATATCGGAGGAAAAAATACCGAAAATACTTGCCACGATAAAGAAATCAGATGGAGAGGCGATAGGCAGGCATGAAGCTCCAAGGGGCGAGGACATACATTACGTCAAACTGAAGAGTGGGTTTGACGGTCTTTACACATGGAAGGTGAGGGCTCCGACATATAACAACATTCTTGCATGGATGCCGATGCTCATGCACCATCAGATTGCCGACATACCTATTGTTGCCGCATCCATAGACCCATGCATGTCGTGCACGAACAGGGCTGTTGTTTTGGATGATAATGAAAGGATAATAACCGCGGAGGATTTGCATAATCTATCTATAGAAAAGACAAAGGAGATGATGAAATGACGGGAGAGATATTTTTTAGAGTTGTAATGGGCACGATAGGAATAGCATTCTTTGCATTGTTCCTGGGATTATCATATAAAGGCATTGACAGAAAGATTGCAGCACATATGCAGTCGAGGATAGGACCTCCTCTGAGACAGCCCTTCTGGGACGTCGGAAAATTGCTTGTAAAGGATAATGTTGTTCCGGAAAATGCCGTTTCATGGCTTTTCAATCTGGCTCCGGTGGTATGCCTTGCTTCATCGATTACGCTACTTCTTTATATTCCCATAGCGGGATACGAGCCGTTGCTGCACGGGCACGGTGACCTGATTCTGATTTTGTATCTGCTCACAATACCTGCCCTTTCCATGGTTGTAGGCGGATTTGCATCCGGCTCCCCTTATGCAACAGTAGGTGCGCAGCGTGAGATGGTAACCATGATATCCTATGAGTTCCCGCTGGCAGTTGCGATCATATCCGTTGCATGGAAGATGAGCGATGCCTTCAAAGGTGATATCTTCACGCTTTCTTTTATCTCCTCCCATCCTATATGGGGCAATGTAGGACTGCTTGGCGTTGCAGGGCTGATTCTGATTCTTCTTGCATTGATTATCGTCCTCCCTGCAGAGCTTTCAAAAATACCGTTTGACGTGGCGGAGGCGGAGACGGAAATTGCAGGAGGGCTGCTCGTGGAGTATTCCGGAAGGAATCTTGCAATGTTTTACCTTGCAGACGGGGTTAAGACATTTGCTCTTACCTCGCTCGTGGTTGCAATTTTCTTCCCTTACGGGATATCTCAGTTTTTCGGTCTCGGCAGCATCCCGTCGTTCATCATTGATTTCCTGTTTTTCCTTCTGAAAATATTCTTGGTGATGTTGTTTTCGGTAACGCTTATAAGGGTGGGAGTTGCACGTTTGAGAATAAGTCAGGTTGTATCAACATACTGGGTCGCCATAACTCTCATGGCTTTGCTTGGTTTGGTGCTTCTGATGTGGGACTCACAGGTTTTAACTGTTAGATGGTGGTGAAATGTTCCCGATGTTTGGCCAGTTAATAAAACAGCTATTTCATAAGCCCTTTACCAATAAATTTCCGGTAAAGTATACACCCAACGATGTTACTGCATTGATGGAAAAGGTTGAGAGCGGTGAGGTGAAAATAAACCCGCCGGTGGAGTTGCCGGAGTCTTTCAGAGGAAAGATTGTCTATGATAAGGAAAAATGCATAGGGTGCAAGCTGTGCATTCGTGTATGCCCTGCAAAAGCAATCGATTTCAAGGAAGAGGAGAAGAAAATAAAGATATATGTAAGCAGGTGCATATTCTGCAGTCAGTGCAACGATGTATGCCCGGTCAATTGCCTTCACATGAGCAACGAGTTCATGCTTGCGGATGTTGATAGGTTGAGCGATAATCTGATAGTGGAGTGAAAGGCACTTGATCAAACTTACTGGAATGATTTGCCCCCGGATAAAGATGGGTAATCAAAGAAAACGGAAATCATAAATATTCTTAGGGCATAGTTCCCGATTGAGTGGATGCAATGTCGGTTATTCGAGTTGGGAATGTTAAAAAATATTATGATGGTGCCAAGGGTGTGGAAAATCTGAGTTTTGAAGTCGAGGGGGGAGAAATTTATGGCTTTCTTGGGCCGAATGGAGCAGGAAAGACTACAACAATCAAGATTCTTGTTAAAATTATTAAGGATTATGAGGGCAAAGTGGAAGTTTTTGACAGGAATTTAAAGGAGTGGGGCAAGGACTATTACCAGAAAATAGGTGTCTCCTTTGAGTTTCCTGCGATTTACTCAAAGCTGACAGCGCTTGAAAATCTCGAATTCTTTGCCTCATTTTACAGAAAGCACCTCAAACCGGCGGAGGTAATCAAAATGGTGGGATTGGGCAAGGAGGAAGACAGGCTGGCTGCCGAATTTTCAAAAGGTATGAGGAAGAAATTGGACCTTGCTCGTGCGCTTCTTCCAGACCCGGAGATTTTATTTCTCGATGAGCCCCTCGAAGGTCTCGATCCTGGAAGCGCGAGGAAGATTAAAGATTTACTCCTTGAGATGAAGGACAACGGGAAGACGATTTTCCTCACTACCCATAACATGTATGTCGCTGATGAGCTCTGTGACAGAGCGGGATTCATCGTGGAGGGCGCGGTTAGGCTCGTTGATAATCCAAAAGAGCTCAAAGTCAAAATGGGCAAGAGGCTTGTCAAGGTTGAGTACTCTGCCGGCGGGGGTATTGGGATGAATGAGTTTCCGATTGAAGAGCTCGGCCATAACGAGGAGTTCCTGAACGTCCTGCGGAACCACGAGATAAAGAGGATAAATACAGAGGAACCCACTCTGGAGGAGATTTTCCTCAAAGTTACGGGGAGGAGATTGGTTTGACGTTGGCAAGCCTTGCAAGGACTGACTTGAGGGTAGGGCTGAGGAACTATACCTATCCAATCTACCTCCTCGGTGCACTTGCCTACGGATTGATAATCCGGGCGTTTCCTTCAAGCTACCATGCAACCATTGCGCCGCTTTTCCTATTCATGGAGCCGGGGCTGATGGGTTTTATGTTCGTAGGGACGATAATAATGTTCGAGAAGAAGGATGGAGTTGTCGGGGCACTCTCGGTGACGCCGCTCGAGTGGAGAGATTACTACCTTGCCAAGACTCTGATAATGGCCCTACTCGGCTTAGCCGGGGCAGTGCTGATGCTGGCGGTTGGCACGGGCTTCGTTGAGGGGTGGCCCCATATTCTCCTCGGTGTTGTTCTAACTTCAATAGTCTACACATTACTTGGCATTGGAATAGCAGCGAAGCACAGGAACTTGGACGACTACTTCGTGCCCATGCTGGCCATTCTGGCAATCTCTTCGCTCCCCTTTGCGGCCTATCATAACCTATTGACAGGCTCCTGGACGAGGGCCCTATACATAATCCCAAGCTATCCAACGCTATACCTGCTCCAGACGGGCTTCAAGGAAATGGCATCAAGGACACTCAACATTGCTATAGTTGCTCTCCTCTTGTGGGCCGTGGTGGCTTACTGGATAGCCAAAATAAGATTCTATAAGTATGCGGTGGAGGGATTGAGATGAGTGTTGTTGGGAAGTTTGCAGCTATTTACAAAACCGACTGGAAAATGCTCAGGAGAGACCCCATACTCGTTTACAGCGTGGTGATGAGCCTGGTTCTCCTTGGCATCGTTAGAGTACTAAAGGAAAGGCTTTCCTCGCAGCTATACTTCGGGCCTGCACTCTTTGTGCTGCTCATGATACCTATGATATTCGGCATGGTGCCGGGGTTCATGATAGTCAACGAGAAGGAGGAAAAAACCATTCACGCTCTGCAGGTAGTGCCGATTTCGAGCACCGCCTTTTTAGCCTACAGACTTCTCTGGAGCAGTATCATAACTGTGGTACTGACGCTCGTCGCACCTAGGATACTAGATATAAGCCTTTCAAGCAAAGTCCTCGGAATGCTCATCCTTCTCTTCGTTCTTGAGGCAATAATCTTTGCTCTCCTCGTCATTGACTTCTCGGAGACGAGGATGCAGGCAATGGCGGTAATGAAAATAGTGGGCTGGATACTCCTGCTCCCCATAGTAATAAAGTTTGTGGTGGTTGCGAGGAACCTCTCCACAGACTGGAGCAAATTCACCGCTCTCCTTCCGACCTACTGGATTTATAAAATATATGAAGAAATACAACCTGGAGGAAATTTAATGAGTAATTTTCAGGTTGGCTTTGCTGTTCATCTGGTGTGGCTCCTCGTTTTGGTATTGCTTTTCAGGAGAAGAATTCTTTAAAGAACTAGAGTATGGAACATGGAGAAACTGATAAAATATGTCATGTTCCAGCTGAAAAAGGAAAGAGATTGGAGCATTCTGAATTCTGGAGGTTGAGAGTGGGGACTACTGCATAACTTATGAGATAAATTGCCGAAAAAGCGGGGTCATAGTGTTGTACATTAGCCCCAGAAAAAATCCACAATTATTTTCGAAGATATTATGGGATCAATATACAATAATATTCACAATAATGTCATCACTTTTTATGAAATCCAAGCGAGAAATCTCCAACCTTTAGTTAGGGGATGAATCGCCTGGAAAATTATAAAACGCCGATAGGCGTTTTCTTCCCCTTGAGTATGAAAGTCTGCCATGTACATATGTAATAATTGTGCCTGTCAGAGACTCCATCACCTCTCTCGGAGAAGTGAAATAGGAATATTTGTTTGATATAAAAATTAATATATTCAGATTGTTTATGTTAGCATAATGAATACAAAGGTATTCGGACTCATAAGCTACGGCATGTACATTGTCAGCTCGAAGAGGGGTGAAGATTTTAACGGGCAGATAGCCAATACTGTTTTTCAGGTATGCGCCGAGCCACCTGTCATAGCGGTTTGTATAAACAAGAAAAATTTCACTCATGAGTTCATAGGGAAAAGCGGGGTTTTTACTGTCTCCATTCTTTCAAAAGAGGCGCCTATGAAACTGATAGGACAGTTCGGCTTCAAATCCGGCAGGGATATTGATAAACTCAAAAATGTGAAATACAAAATTGGTGTAACAAGCGTTCCTATTATTCTTGATTTCACCGTCGGGTTCATCGAGGCAGAGGTGATGAAAAGTATGGATGTGGGGACACATACCCTATTTATAGGCAAAGTTGTCGAGGCAGAAGTTTCAGGGAATGGAGAGCCCATGACATATGCATATTACTATAAAATAAAGGGTGGCAGGTCCCCGGAAACAGCACCCACCTATGTCAAAAGCGAAAAAGAGGAGGTGAATAAAGTGGATAAATATGTATGCAAAATATGCGGGTATGTATATGACCCGGAGAAAGGGGACGAAGACGGGGGCATCCTGCCAGGAACCCCGTTTGAAGAAATACCGGACGACTGGGTCTGCCCCGTGTGCGGTGCGTCAAAAGACCAGTTCGAGAAAATTGAGTAGATAGAATAAGCAATTCGAAAATTTGATTCAATCTGCCATATCAGTTAGTTTTTTATAAAAAATGTTGTTATGAAATTATGACAGATATTGAAGATATGATAAGAATTGCAATAAGGTCAGAGGTGGATGCAGCAGAGAATTATGGAAAGGCTACAGAGCAGACAAAAATATTTTTGCTGAAGGACAAATTTAAATTTTTGCAGAATGAGGAGGTGGGCCATAAAAACTTGCTTGAAAAACTTTTCAGAGCGAAATTCCCGGACAGGGATATGGTTTTGCCCGAGGACAGCGAAATGCCCTTCCTGTCGTTTGAGGTAACCGACGATATGCAACTTTCTGAAATTTTGAAAAATGCAATGGAGGCAGAGAAGATTGCATCTGACTTTTACAAGGAGATGGAGCAGGCCGCCGAAGAGGAAAATGAAAAAGCCATGGCAAGATATCTCTCAAGCATGGAGGAGAGCCATTATTACCTGCTCAAAAGCGAGCTGGAAATCGCATACAATTTTGAACTTTATGATGAAGTGCACGACATGATGCATGCGGGACCCTGAGGGTATGAAAGATAAGGATGCAAAATATTTGTCCAAGCAATTCCTTAACCTTTTTCTTGCCTTTCTCAAGCGGCGACATCCATGAGTATTCTCCTCAGTGATTCGTCATCCGTAATGGAAGAAGGCTGTTCGTAGAGGTTTATGGCATCGGGACAATTATATATCAAAATGACATTTCATGGCAATGAAAGATAGAGAAACGTTGCCCATTGCATTCATGGGGGCACTTTTTTTCATTGCACAGATTCTGTCTCTTGTGGCCATACATCCGTTTCATGAGGCAGGGGTAAGGGCATTCAAAAATCCGAATGACCCGACAAATGTGCTGCAGGTAATTCTCATTGTAATCGTATTTACCGCATTTATCCTTCTCATTGCCAGATACAGAAAAGACTTCGTGAAATATATAATCCTGTTCGTGTTCTTCATGTCAATATACTACATATTCCGGGCGTTCTTTTTGATTGCGTTCCCATCCGTTTCTTTTCCGCTGTCACTCGCACTCGCAATTATTGCCATTCTTCTTCTCATGAAATATCCGGAGTGGTACGTTGTAGACGCATTGGGTGTGTTGATGGCAGCCGGCATTATTGCGATATTCGGCTCATCTCTCTCGGTGCCTCTGGCAGTAACATTGCTTCTGATACTTGCAATATATGATGCCATTTCCGTCTACAAAACGAAACACATGGTAAGCCTTGCGGATACGGTCGTTGGGGAAAGTCTCCCCCTCCTTATGGTCGTGCCGAAAAAACGCCACTATTCCTTTCTGAAAGAGAAAGGGCTTGAGGAAGAAAGAGATGCCCTTTTCATGGGTCTCGGGGATGTGATTATACCCGGTATACTTATATCTGCTTCATATTTTTCGGGAAGTTTTACCGTAGCGGTAGCAGCAATTGCCGGCTCTCTTGCAGGTTTTTTTATTCTGATGGGGTTCGCAGCAAAAGGAAATCCCCAGGCGGGTTTGCCGTGCCTTAACGGAGGGGCGATAATCGGTTATGCCATTTCCAGTTACCTGCTGTTCGGTAAATTAATCGGTTTCTAAATTTTACATGAGCCGGTAGCCGCAGTTCTTGCATCGTATTTCCTTATTTCTTTCCAGTTTTCCACCGCATTTCGGGCATCTCAATTCCTTAAGTAGTTGGGAAAGCCATGCCTCTCTAACCTCCGGCAAATCAGCCTCTTTTGCCCTGATGAAAGTATCTCTCTGCTTTTCGTTATTTATGAGCCTTTCCAGTGCATCAAAATTTATGATGCCGGTATTCACATGCTTTTCTTTTCTCATGAAGACGGAGATGGATATACCGGAGACAATTCCCCCTATGTGGGCAAGATGTGCCACTCCGTCTGAAATACCGCTTATTGTGTATACTGTCTCCAGAGATGCAAACATTATCGTTGCCACTATCACCGGCATCCTTACAAAGAACATGATTGGAAGTGGAATCGGCATGACGACCTTATCCCTGGGATAAAGTGCGGCGAATGCTCCGAAAACGCCGAAAATTGCTCCAGAGGCACCCACAAGCATAACGTCGCTACCCCAATTAAATATGGAAAAAAATAAGGCTCCAAAAATTCCGGTAGCAAAATATACGGCAGCAAATCTCATGCTGCCCACACGTTGTTCAAAGGGAATGCCTATGAGCAGGAATATAATCATGTTCATAAGGATATGTAGAACACCGCCGTGGATAAACATGGAAGTGAATAAAGTATAGAGATGGGATATCCCACCCACCTCTAGATAAGATGGTCTGAATGCCATGTCCTGAGATATCGGGGAAGAGCCAGTGGAGAAAGTAGGAGATGTAAAAACAAGAAGGAAAAAGATTATGAAATTGATGACAACTATCATCTGGGATATGAGAATTTTTCTCTTTGCCGCATAAGCAAGACCTGCCAGTATGATAATAATGTATACAACGGAAAGCAGATTCATTCTCTCCTCCAGTGCAGATATATGAGTGAAAATGTGATTGCAAAAACTGCAATGATTGCCAGGATATCTGTATAATCTGTTTTATTCACGTTATCTTTCTCGTGCCTTGAAAGGTTCCAGTCGTAGTTAAATATTTTCGTGAAGTAGTCCCCCACATCTTCATTTTCAATTATTATTCCCATTTCCCTGTTGTTCCTTACTGAATTTTCATTCCAGTTTATGGATGAAATAAGCGTTTTATTCCCGTCCACCACCATCCCTTTGTTGTGCACATTGTTGAAATAAGACCAGTTCGAATACACAAATTTTACATCTATGCCGTTTTCCTTCAGATAATATGTGGTTTCTCTGTTCATCTCATCTGTTGATTCATAGTAAGGATTGTAGTTCATTATGACCTGCACCTCCACGCCCTCCTCCCTCTTGTTTATTATCTCTTTCAGGAAAGGATTTATCCCGTTCCAGTTTTTCTGGATATAAAACTGCTCTACCAGAATACTCTTTCTTGCAGAGCGTATGAGCCCGCATATCTCTTTTTCCGCATTGTCAGGGGACAGGATAACAGTGAGATTGAATGTGCCGTTCACCGTTTCCGGGGAAAATTCAGCGTAATAGTTGCCTTCCGGTATGCTATTATCAATTACAAAATCCGTTGAAGGATTGCCGTACAGAAAATTTGAAGAGTCAAAAGGCATAATATCTGCCGTATAATCTAAATCCTTCTTTAAAATACCTGTCAGAAAATGTGCCAAACTTTCGTTTCTCACGGTAACACCCCATTCCCTGTTGCCGAATGTGTTTGATGCAGGTACACCTGTCTTTCCCCAGTTTGCAGATTGAATTATAGACATTTCATTATCAATGACCGCATATTTTGCATGGTCAAATGCATAACGGCGATATCTCCCTTCCTGTCTGTTCCCTGCCATGTAGAGCACATTCCCGCCATGCCTGCAAATTTTGCCGGCTATGTATCTTTCTGCCATGTTCAGTCCGCCGGCAGGCTGCCCCTCCAGAAGCACTGTTACAGAGACATTTCTGCCTAGGGCATTACACAGACTGTCACATAGCCAGGGATTTGTAAATTCGTACATATTCACATATATGGAACCGTTCGCTCTTTCGATTTCCGATGAGATGGTGGCGAAGGAGCTGTCAGGTGATGAGAAAAGGGTTACACTTCCGTTGAACCTAATATTAAAAGACGGAAAGTCCGACTGGCCGATACGATATGTTCTGTTATACTCCCAGTCCTTGCTGGAATTGGTATCGATAAATGTATCTCTTCTCTTCATTATTTCTCCCTGACTGAGGCTTTTTACTGTACTTCCTTTCCATCCCTCACTGAAGTTTTTATTTCCGTATATGACGGTATCGACGGTATGATTATAGAGGTCTTTCAGGCATATTACATTTCCCTCATTTGAAAGTATAAAAGAACCTTTTCTTTCAAGGTCAGGGGTGGAAGAACAGTCGTAATACTCGAAATCCGGTATCCTGCCTATCTCCGTGAAAAATGAGGAAGCATTCTGTGTGGCACATATGGTCTGATTTCCATTCATGAACATGTTGGGGAAAGTGATTTTTGTTTGCTCATCTGCCCTTTTCCAAGGGTCATTTGTCAGATACCAGCCGTAGATAAGTATCTCCTCTGAAGTGGGGTTGTGGATGCGTATATATTCATCTTTTTTGTTTGGATAGGTATGATAGTAAATCTCTGTTATGACAACCTTTTTCTCGGGCCATTTTGGGATGGTATCAAAAATTTTTATCGAAGTATTACCCCAGTTGTTGCTGCTATTTTCATCATCAATATCAATATGGGCAATAATTGTATGTTCCCCGGTAAATCCCTTTGTATCCCAAGACACGGACGGAAGCCGGTAGACATTTACAGAATCATAATGCTTCTCGTCGATTAGATTGCAGTCATTTATTTCATCATGATAGAAGAAAACAGTGAAAGGAGCAACAGATTCATTATCATTGCAATTTGATATCCTTGCTTTTATTTTTATAATTTCTCCTTCGCCGGCATAAGGTTGTTCCACCTCTACCCATTTCAGACTTACATCCATGTTACTTCTGTCCGACTGGGAAACCGAAAAATTGGCTGTCAGGAGCAAAATCCCAATCAATAATACCGGAAGTTTCATGATATCAAGGAAATACGGGCCCGAGGGGATTCGAACCCCTGATCTACAGCTTAGGAGGCTGTCGCCCTGTCCTGGCTGGGCTACGAGCCCTTGATTCCTGTAATGGATTTTTATTTATTAAGGGTTCTGGTGGAGGATTGCCCCCATAGGATGCACCTTTTCCTTCTATAAGAGCGATGTATTCACGAAGTTTTATGTTGACAAAGGCACTTATCCCAATGCCCATTTCCTTAGCCTTTTTATGCAAATCTTCATCAATATTGACTGATATTATTTTTTTCATGTTAAATAAATTATATATAAAATATATATAAAAAGATTGCTATCTTTCAGATGTAATAGGGGGAACTTTTATGTATATTACTTTCCATTAATTTTAATGATGACAGAAATGGGAATGATTGTTGATGGCATCATATTCACCATTATTTGTATAGTGGTTATCTGGTTTTTTGCATATATTGTTAATACATACCTAAATAAAAGAGAGATAATAAACAGGGTGAAAAAAGAGCAGGAATATGAGGAGAGCCAAAAGCTCTATTGCCCCCATTGTGGGAAGTTAAATAGGAAAGAGTTTGTTTACTGCCAATATTGCGGAATGCGGTTGCATTGATGAAAATTTCCAACATATATATTTTATTATAAATTTCGCTTCATAAAGTATTCATAGATTCTACAAAAGGGTACATCATTTCAGGGCATCACACCCCTTCCTATCTTATCTTAAAGGATTGCCCCCACTACAGGAGAAATGCCCTGTATGGCTCTCTATGGGCTTTATATGGGTTTATTTCCGTACTCTCCCACTATAGACTTAACAAATTTAACTTATTTGTTTATCCTACCTTACAGACTTAGAAAATTAAGGAAATACTCTTTTTTTATAGACTGAAAAACTGGAAAAGCATCATTGGTCTTATAACTTCTCTCCCAACTTTTATTTACCCCAGAGGTGTATATATTTATGGCAGAGAAAAAATCTGTTTTAATAACTGATGTGACATCAAAGGATATCCATGATTTTGTGGATATTTTCGGGGAAAGTGTTTTACCATTTGCGAAGAGAGTAATATATGCTGTTGATGAAAAAATTGGAGATGTAAGGTTATACGATGTTAGTGCATCTGAAAGAAAGAATTTTATGAAAATGTTGGAATGTGAGAAATTAATATACGGGGACGAAGATATTCCCCCCATCTTTGAAAAAATTGAAATAGCAATTTCAACAAAAATAAAGGAAAGTAGTTATGATGAATTGGGGACAACCGATTTCAAAGTGAATATGGCTAAAAAAAAGGAAAATCATATTTGCCCCCAATGTGGATACAAATTTACTGAGAAAGAGCCAGATTTTAAGGCTGAAATGAAAGCTGTTGCTAAAGAGATGGAAAAAACCGGAATTAGAAGCCCAACAGATATAGAGCAGTATACAAAAACAGAGGTTGAGAAAAAAGTTTATATATAATGAGATGGAATGGGGGGCATATAATAGGAGAGATAAATAATTGACAGTTTTTATGCACTATTAAAGGAGGGAAAATGAAGTCGTTTCTAAGTGTGAAAAAAGGGGATATTGAAGTATCCATCCAATCAGAGGATGTTTACGATTTCGTGGATGGGGAAGCATGAAAGCACTTATCCGGCGACAAACGTTTTTCAAAACCACTTTTGAAATTATGGGGTTAACTTTATATATCAGAACGCCCAAAAAACATAGTTATATATACAACCTAGCAAAATTACACTATATATAGTGAAAGAGAACGGTGTTGCAATATGTTAAATGTATCAAACAATACCTTTTCGCATCTTAATCTCATCTCAGCGAGAAATCCCCAACCTTTAGGTAGGGGATGAATC
>CAZSHJ010000037.1:0-17866 GCA_964606745.1 uncultured Thermoplasmatales archaeon
TCATGTATTCGTAATACACCTATAAGTATAAAAAGTTTAGTTTTTAACTATAAATGATATTAGAGTTATGCTTTCGTTCTCATCTTCATGAAAGTTTACGCTGTCGAGTGTGTCTTTAATAATCAGGGTGTTTCCCTCGTCCAATGAGTCAAGGTAGGAAGTGATTGTTTTGGTGTCATTATACTCTGTCTGGTTATAGTCATACATAAACTCTCCCATGGTCATCGTCATTGCTTCTGTATCTTCCTTCAAACAGCCGGAATTCAAAAGAAGAATCAGGAAAATAGCAATAATGAAGATTGCCTTTTTCATGGGATGCCCAACTCAATATGTTATTTATATCTTTTGCACCATCAAAATTATTATAGGCATATACAATATTCAATTGCGAAATTCTTATACACCCTGACCTTATTAGGGTCATAAGGTGTTTCAACATGCTCAAGAAAGTAATGGCCATAGCCGTGGCAGGCATTTTATGTATAACATTCCCCTTTGTATTCGGGGGAGATGAAAAAGGAATAAACGCAACGGACATAGGTTCTGAACGTACGATCAACGAAACCGCTGTTGTTGTTTCAAAGGAGAATCCTTTCTATCCGCTGATAGCAACTCCCATATCCGTTTACTATGACAATGGGCAGCATGTTGCCCCTCTGCTCGTGCAGGATTTTACAAATCCGTCAAAACCCGTGCAGAGATTCAAAGAAATGTACGGGCTTAGCAACCCCATCTATGTTGTGGGGGAAACCCCGGAGAGTGCATCGATACGACTTGCAACCGAGGTATGGGTACAGAGTGATGCGGCACTGCTCATGAGACAGGATAACGATGGTTATAACCTTGGCATTGTTGCAGTGCCTCTTGCATCGTATCTAAATATCCCGGTATTTGTAACTAACGATATCGACAATGTAAAAGGCACGCTGAAAGAGCTGGGCGTAAAATCAACATTCGTTTGCGGGAATATCGCAGGTTATGGCGAGACCGAGAGGTTTGCAAGCGTTGAGGAGATAAACGACTACATACTGAATGTACTGAACGACGGGTTCGGCGGTTGCGGCTACATAACGATGGCAAACCCGCTTGATATAACAGCACCGGAAGTGCTGGATTCGGTGAGTTATAACTTCGAAGATAGCACAAGTTCTGTCGCAATACTTCCTGCACAATCATTCCACGCACTGCTATCGGAACAGTTAACGAAAACATATAAGTTTGTTGTGCCGGAAGATTACCACAATGCAAGGATAAAACTTGACTTGATAAACAAAAACTCTGAAAACGTGACAGAGCTCGGGGACGGAATATTTTTAATGGTTACAAGCCCTGATGAGAATACTTACGTATATACCGCAACCGGGGCGGGAATACCAAAAGTGGACATCAACGGGGACATAACAAGCGATAGAGTTCACTATGAAACGATTGTTTATGATAAGCCGGGAGAGTATTCCGCAACAGTTATAGGAAGATGGTTTGCCTCCGTCGAAGGAGAATACGAACTCAATATTACGATAGAGAAAATAGATACCACCATCATGCCCACCATGAAATCGCTGTCATCAATGTCTCCTTACCTGACTGCCTACCATAGAGGTATTGTCTTTGCCAAGCCGGAATTTGCATTCGGGGGCAACGAGAGTATGACATCGGAAGGCGGAATATACCAGCCGGGCGATAATCCTGCCCTAATAGATATTGCAAATGCTCACACGATGACTATACACAACGAATTCAACGACCTGCTCGCAAAAATTGCAAACATTTCACATGATGACATAGAGGCATTGAGAAGTTACTACACAGAAAACCCGATTTACATTGCAATAATGGCAGACACTAATATGGTTCCCATGTACTACTACCGCAATCCCGATAGCGCCTACCTCATGGGCTGGGGCGTGCCAAGCGATTATATATGGGGGGATGTCGACCTCAGGGACGGCGACGTTGAAAACGATACATATTCGTATTACCCGTTCCAGGAAAACGCCGTCGGCAGGGTAACAGGTTATGATTCCGAAGACTGCAGTGCCCTGATTGCAAGAACGATTTACTACGATGATATCATCCAGAATCTCGGAGATTGGAAGAACAATGCGACAGTGCAGACCGGCTGCGGCCTGGAATTCCAGAAAGTACCCGTAATGACAACCCTTTCAAATATGATAAGCGGGGGGGATGAACCGACAAAATGGCCAACCGGGGAAAGTATGTTCGCGAATTTGCACATCACAAATGATTTAGAGGAAAGCGGCTTCAATGTCAAAAATACCTTCCTGCTCGAGTCACAGAGAGAGGGATTCAGCAATTTAAAGGATGTGGGAAGGAAATATATAACGTTCCCTCACCTGCTGGAGGCGATGAGCGGTGAAGATGCAGTACACGGAGGAGAGAATCAACGGAATAGCAATATCATCTTTACTTTTGCCCATGGATTTTACTATCTGTACGAGGCAGGGGACATTCTCATGGATGCAAGAGGTTTCCCCCCGTTCACGACCATGTCCAGATTTTACTATATGGGCAGCGGGCTTTCAAGCAAGGGAACATATGACGTTAGAAGTATCGTCAATTCCGAATACAATCCATCCGTACTGTTCGTGGAAAGCTGCATTGTCGGAAGGACCGACGGGCTGATGCCGCAGAACACGCTATCGCAGGCATATATGCATGCAGGAATGAATGGAATGGTCGCCGCCACCCGCGTCACCGCCGACCCGGGTTATCTCGAGCCGGGATTGATATTCAAAGGGTTCGGAGCAAAGGGTTTTGTGAATGCCACCCTGAATCTGCTCCTCGATGATGAATACCCGGATGTACACTTCGGGGCTGTCATCGCCCAGGATTTCATCATGGATATGACGCACGGTGACAACACCACAGGCATGGCCCTAAGAAATGCCAAGAATCTGTACCTGCCGAAGGATGCGAATAGCACATTCATGTGGACACCACCGCTTCCGTTCACGACGGGAGAGAGGACAATTGACCGTATGATAGAGGAGAAAATGCATCAGAGCATGAGCGATGAAGGCAGATTCATGGACAAGAAATATCACTGTCTGCACGAATTCACACTTTACGGAGATCCTGCCTTCAACCCGTGGAATCCATGAAGTATCCTTATGAAGAATTTAAAGAGGATGCCGTTAAACGGCTAGCATGGGCAATAAAAGAGCTTTACAATTTAGGTATTCCGAGAGAGAAAATAGAAGAGAAGATTGAGAAACCAAAAAGACTGCCCAAGGAAGCGGGGAAACGGGGATTGAAAAGAATGCCCGATTTGGCTTACCCCTGCTTTCACCTTTCCAATAAAATAAAAGTTCAGATGAAAACCCCTCTCGAGATTGCCATGGAAATATCTAAAAAAATAAAGGGGAGTTTAATAAAGAAAATAGGGGCAAAAGCCACATTGTTGGAAGATGCCAAAGAAATTGGGGCATATGTAAATTTTTACATAAATAATGATTTATTGGCGGAAAAACTACTCAAACAGATAAACGAGACTAGAGATGATTTCGGTAAAGGAGAAAGGAAAAATAAAAGTATCATACTGGAACATACATCCGCGAATCCCAACGGGCCGCTGCATGTTGGCAGGGCAAGAAACCCGATTATAGGCGACACACTCGCAAGGATATTCAAATTCGCGGGCTATGATACAGAGACCCAATTTTATGTGGACGATATAGGGAAACAGGTTGCCATACTTCTCTGGGGGCTGAAGAATCTCGATATAAAAGCGGAAGAAAAGAAGGATGATCACCGCCTTGTAATATTTTACCAAAAAGCCTACGAGATGATGGAGAAGAATGAGAAGGTGAAAGAGCAGATAGGGCACATAATAAAAAAATGCGAGGAAGGAGATGAAAAAATTCTTGAATCGATGAAAGAAGCATATGAAAAGGCTCTGGGGGGTATTCTCGAAAGTCTGGAAAGAATAAACATAAAAATTGACAGTTTTGTGGATGAGTCAAAATTCATTCTCGACGGAAGCGTCCAGTATATCATAGAGAGACTGAAGAAATCGAAATTTGCGGGATATGATGACAATGCATTATATCTGGATATGGAACCATTCGGGATACACGGTAGAAACAAAAAATTCTTTTTAACGAGAAAAGATGATACTTCCCTATACGCCACAAGGGATATAGCTTACCACCTGTGGAAAGAAAAAAGGACGGATATGATGGTAAATATTCTCGGCGAGGATCATAAACTGGAGGCAAAGCTGGTTGAAACGACTCTGAAAATCCTTGGGGCAAAAGTACCGAATACGGTATTTTACTCATTTGTATCACTGCCAGAGGGCAAGATGTCCACACGGCGGGGGAGAACCGTATACCTTGATGAACTGATTGAGGAATCCGTGGAACGGGCATACCGGGAAGTTATGAAAAGGCGGGAATTACCCGAAGAGAGAGCAAGATTCATTGCCGAGAAAGTGGGAGTCGGAGCGGTACGGTATAATATCGTAAAAGTAAATCCAGAGAAAGCCATAACTTTCAGATGGGAGGAAGCAATGAATTTTGAGGGAGAATCTGCACCATTTATTCAGTATGCTCATGCACGGTGCTGCTCAATTGTAAAAAAGTCAGGTAAAGAAAAGATTGATATTTCGGAAATAAATTTCTCAAATTACAACCATCCCCAGGAAATATCGCTCATAAAGATGCTGGCTTCATTCCCGGAAATAACCAAAAAATGTCAGTATGAATTCAATCCGGCATTTCTTGCAGATTATGCTTATGGACTTGCCACCTCATTCAATGTCTTCTACAGGGATTGCCATGTTGTCGGCAGCGAAAAGGAAAAGGAGAGGATTGCTCTCGTGCATGCCACGAGACAAACGTTGAAAAATGCCCTTAATCTTCTTGGAATCGAAGCACTGGAAGAAATGTGACCTGATAGCCGCTGCTTCATATCCCTTCCCATATCTTCTGTTTTCATGAAAATCATATTTCATAACCGGACCGTATAGGATGACCGATTTGTAATTGGTAAATATTCCATGATATCTTTACGGATACTTTCTGTTCATTGTTCTCGGAAATGGTATCGTGTCCTTTATGCTATCCAGCTTGCAGATCCATGCCAGTACCCGTTCAACTCCTAGCCCGTATCCCGAATGAGGCACCGAACCGTACCGTCGCAAATCGAGATACCACTCATACCTTTTCACATCCTCTCCCTGCTTTTTGAGAGAATTCATCAATTCATTTATATCCGTGGAACGCTGGCTACCCCCTACCATTTCCCCGTATCCCTCCGGGGCAAGCATATCGAAACATAACGCTTCATCTGGATGCTCCGGGTCGCTGGGCTTGTAGAAAGCCATCGCTTCTTTCGGATAGTGGGTAACAACAACAGGGGTATCAAAATGTTCCATAATCTTCTGTTCTTCAATTGTACGCAAATCCTTTCCGAACGGCACGTCCATTCCATCCTCCTTCAATATCGCCAGTGCCTCCCTGTATTTTATTGTGGGCCACGTCTTTTCCGTCATTTTTCTCAATGTCTCAGGGTCCCTTCCAAGAAATTTAAGGTCTTCTTCATGCTTCTCCAGAATCTTCTCTATGATAAATTTCGATTCCTTCTTTGCAAATTCAGTTACATCCTTGAGGTCAAACCATGCCGCCTCCATTTCCGCCATCCAGAATTCGCTCAGATGACGGCTCGTCTTTGATTTTTCAGCCCTGAATGTCGGGGCAACATCGTATACATTCCCCAAGGCAAAAATAGCTGCCTCTGCATACAGCTGCCAGGACTGAGAAAGGTATGTCTTATCGCCGTAGAAATTTACCTCAAAAAGCGTGGAGCCGCCCTCGCACTGGCTGGGCTGGAGTATCGGCGGATGGAATTCATAAAAGTCGTGGCTCCGGAAGAACTCATGGATTGCCCCGATCATCGTACTCCTGATTTTCATCACTGCCGTCAATTTCCTGCTTCTGAGCCACAGATGACGATTATCAAGCAGGAATTCGGTGCTCTGATCCTTGGTAATTGGAAAATCCTCGGCAAACTGGAGTACATGGAATTTCGTGGCGTGTATCTCTCTGCCGCCCGGTGCCCTCTCGTCCTTATAAATATTCCCTCCTATCTCAACCAATGACTCTATCAGGGCTTTCCTTGCTGATTTAAAATCCTCCTCGGGCAGGTTTTCCTTTTCGGCGATAACCTGGATTATTCCGCTTTCATCCCTTACAGAAACAAAGGCGAGTTTTCCGCTGCTGCGGGTTCTGTAAATCCAGCCCCTGATATTCACTTCCTGCCCCTCCTCTTTATTCAACATCTCTGAAATTTTTTGGTAGCCCTGCATTGAGATAAGAATGCACTCACGAATAAAGATTTTTTGTTGGGAAAAAGATATTTATGCCCGTTTCTATAAGGGAATATGCCCGGTATGTACTCCCCGTCACGCATTTCAACCTTTGAAAATTGTCCTTTGAAATTCAGATACCGTTACGTGGAAAAAATCAAGCCGCTGAGGGGAAGCATTGAAGCATTCACGGGTAGCAGGGTTCATGAAACATTTGAAAAACTGTACAAGGACAAAAGATTCCATAAGATTTGCAAACTGGATGAACTCCTTAACTTTTACAACCAAAGATGGAAAAATAAGATGGATGAAAATATCTTCATTGTCAAGGAGGATTATAGCCCGGAAAACTACCGCAAAATGGGAGAGGAATATATCCGCAACTACTACAAGATGTACAAACCATTTGATGATGGAAGGACGATTGCACTTGAGAAAACCATCTTTCTGCCAATAGATGATACCGGCTATACCGTGATGGGCATAATAGACCGTCTCTCGGAAAAGGACGGCGTATACGAGATACATGACTACAAGACTTCCATAAATCTCCCGACAATGGAAGAAATAAGGAAAGACAGACAGCTTGCCCTGTATGCCCTTGCAGTAAAGAACATGTACGAGGATGCTAAAGATATCGAACTCATATGGCATTACGTTGCCTTCAATAAGGAGTTGAGATTGAAAGAGACAGATGAAGAGCTTCAAAAGGTGAAAGAGGAAACGCTTGCTAAAATACTCGAAATAGAGAAGGCAATAGAAGAAGAAAATTTCAGCCCGAAGGAATCCGCCCTCTGCCCCTACTGCGAGTACCAGCATATATGTCCTCTCTTCAAGCACAAGCATACTGTTGAAACTCTACCGCCGGAGGAGACTAGATGGGAAGACGGCCATACCTTGGTGAACAATTACTGGGAAATCGAGAGTAAACTGAAAGAATTGGAGAACATGAAGGAAGAACTGAAAGAAAAAATAGTGCAGTACGCCCTGGGAAATAACCTACAATATGTCTACGGGAGTGAAAAAATTGCAAACGTCAAAATATATGAAAACCCGTGGTTCCCAGACGCAAATGACCCGAAGAGGGAGGAACTGGAAAAACTGCTTATGGAAATGGGGATTTATAACAGATACACAAGACTTGATACCATTGCCCTCTCGAATGCCTACAAGAACAAGGAATTGCCACCGTCCATTGAAGAAAAACTGAAGGAGTACATGCGTGTGAAAAGAATTTCGAGGGTGTATCTGCGAAGCACTGGAAAGGAGAAATAAAAAACAATGCTATCAGCAAAATTATCAAGTAGATATACAAGAAGTTCCTGCAAAAGAATACTATTGGACGATTCTGGCAAATACCGGTCTTTTAATTAGAGGAATTCGGAAGGATGATAACAATTTTTATACCCGAGTTCCAGCATTAAAAATGCAACAGTAAATGCCTCACTTCGCCCCTAACTTCCTCATCAATAAATTTGCAGAGTCGGCAGCACAATTTATGCCAACACCCTTTGCATTTGTGGAATCACCTACAATAAAAAAATTTTTTACGGGCGTGCCAGCACCGGGCTTTTCATTATCCGTCGTCTTGGCCACACCGTCCAGATGCCATATCGAGGGATAAAGACACCACTCTGTCTTTTTACGGAAATCTGGCATCATCTTCTCCATATACTTGTCCAGTATGTTACGCAACGTTTCGACTTTTTCCCTACTCCTTGCCTCGGCTGGAGCGCATATTACATATGCCTGTACCAGATATCTGTTCCGCGGCGACATTGTCGATGCAGAGTGTGCCATCTTAAAATCTATCATGCCCACGGCATCGTTGCCCTCTACATCCGCATTCCTCTCTATGAATACAAAAGCCTTGCCGATGAGTTTTTCGTCCAGTTCGCTTAAGGCATAGTAGGCGCATAGGCTGCCCGTTCCCTCAAGATTTTTTATTTTGCCCGCCCATCCGTCGGGAAATTCATTCTCGTCCGCAATAGAAAAGGTGTCCTGGACAGGTAAACTGGAAACAACGATATCATAATCCTCTTCCTCCCCCGTCGTAATGCCCCTCGCCTGCCCGCCTTCAATAATCACCCTATCCACCTTTTGGTGTATGATCTTACCCCCGTTTCCCTGAATCCAGCCGGCAAAATTTCTTGCAATGCTGTTTAACCCTCCTGCAGGATAGGAAACGGGATGCGAACCCATGAGTTCACGCTGTGCCCAGAATGTCTCGCCTGTTGATATCCTGCTCAAATCGTTCACAGTGGTAATCAGACGGGGAAATAATTCAAGGGTGAGTTTCATCTTCCCTCGCCCATATTTCTTTATCGTCTCCTCCATGGAAACACTTTCCAGTGCCCTGATGGTTTCCTTACTCGAAAAAAGAAGTTGAAAAATGCGGGGCAGCATTTTGAGCTTGTCAACTGCCGAAAGATAAGGATAGTCTATTTTTTCACCTATGAACCCGATGCGTGAGCCGATAATATCCTGTTTCATCCCGAGTGATGACATTATCTTCATGGGGGAAGCATTTTCTCCGCCCCCTATCAGGTGGAAACCCAAATCCATTTTATAACCGTCCATAAGCCCGCCAAAAATTTCTTCCATGGATGGCTCCGAGAAAGGAACATACATATCAAAACGTTTCAGTAGCCGCAGATACCCATCATAAGAAATTTCTTTATCTATTGTGAGGGCCCTCCCCCCAAGAGTGCCTTCCTTCTCGTATACATCCACTTCGTATCCCTCCTTTAGAAGAAGCGACGCGGATGCAAGCCCTGCAATACCTGCACCGATTACACACGCCCTCATTTTTTCACATCTCCGGCTGGAAAATCTTCGTTCCGGTAAATGAGGTGAATACGGCATACCAAATAATCGGAAGAACGGCAAGAATTATACCGCCTGCAATGCCAATCAGGCTCACAAGCATGACAGGAACAACCGAATACCTGAGAAAAGTTGCACCTGCTATCAGCTTCCTTATTCTCCTCCTGTCAAACTTCCTGAGGGTAACAAGCTTCATTTCGATATAAAGCACACCCGCAAGCATCACGGCCAGCAGGGCAATCTGCCAGTAATAATACTCCACTCCGTAGAGAAACGGAAGGAAAACAAGGATCGCAGAGAATATACGGATTCCCACACCGAACAATGAAAAAGCCGGCGGAATGCGGATACTCCCCCCGTGCACCTTTACTCCAGATAACAATGCAATGTTTTCCACCCCCATAAGATAATCGTGGTCCGCATCCTTTATCCCTCCCTCGACTGCATTCATATGCAATGTCTGGTTGAAAGTGAGCAGAAAAATGACCCATGTAAGGATACCGATGCCGCCATCCGCAACAGCCAGTGCCCCGTAGAGAAAAACGAATGACATGGAAATGGCAACAAAAAAGTCAGAGGCGGGAATTTTTTTCCCGTACAAATCGTAAATGCTTCCCAACACGGCTGCAAGTACAAGTGAAAGCACGGCTGCAAATTTGTAATCACCCAGTTCTTTTCCGTACCACAAAACAAAGGAAAAGAAAAAAGTGAATATCATTGTAACGAGACATACTGCAACGGCACTTTTTTTCGATACGGTACCTTTTACAAGGGGTTTGTTCCTCAATTCCTCAATAAGCCCGTCAAGCTCCACATCGGCATAGTCGTTCAGGGCAAATCCGTAAATAGCCGAAAGGGCACCGACAACAAAAAGTATGGAAAGTATGTGAAAATCATATATGCCCACGGAAATTGCCCCGAAGATTGGCGGTATTGCAAGCCCCCCAAGCCCCGGCAGCCGCAAAAATTTAACGTAATCAGCGATTTTTTCTCGCATGCAAGATTGTAAATGACAATGATATTTTAGACTTTCTGATTTCTGAATCTCCCTTACTACTTACACATTGTCATCAGTGCCATCCCGTAATATTCTGCAAAGCCGGCTGTACGACACATACCCGATGAATCCAAGGGTTATAAGTCGATGATTGCCGTTCAATTCTATAGGCTCACCCATAAGAGGCTCTATGACAGTATGTGAATCGGCACTCCAGTACCTTGACCTCATGACCATGTTCATGCTACTATTTTCCACATCAAAAAAATCTAAAATCTCAAGAAGAGCATCAGCAATATTTTCCAGACCAACAGAGTTCAGAAAAGATACTACCTGACTCAGGAGAATACTAAACAACCATGGCTGCAATATCAGTTGCATATGAATACCTCTCCCACTGGAGTTTATAATACACAACGTGGCATTGTCAAAGGCGGTTTTTTCGCTAAATACCAATGCCTTATCCATGCACCTCTGCATTTCAGCATCTTCCTCACATAATTCTCTGCATTTATTCCCAACAGCGTGCCGATAACACTCTTCTTCACCTACAGCTACTTCAGTTGTCACTTCCTCAATGCCTGCCGGAGAACAACGATAGATAATCACTTCCCTAACATTCTGTATTTCCTTACTTAGCCCAGAGCTAATGGGCACCAATAACATCATAGCCAGAAATACACAAACTGTCCCCTTCAGCACTATATTCTTCATTTATTCGCCTCTCCAATATAGATATACGCCTATGATTTTTAAATTTTCCTGATGGGCAATGGCCCACTATCCACATGTCTGATTTCTCAAAATTTTTATAAAAATTTACATAGTATGTAATGCTAATAATTTTGAAAATGATAAGTGCCAAAATGTTTGCCAGAAGTATCATGGCCCTTGCAAAAGTATGTGCAGATGACCCCGAGAAGGTAGATACGAGGTTACTTGAGAAACTAAAGGAGTTCGGCTACATGGACAAAGAAGGGCATCTAACAGAATACGGCAGAAAACTGATAAGATACATCATAGCCCACAAAAAGTATTTTTACAATAATTCCGATATATAATTCAGTTATAATTTGGCATGTTGGATGATGATTTTCATATCCCTCAGGAAATACTCCTTGAGCTCGGGATTATATATGGTCGCAGCAGGATGGTATAAAGGGATTATCTTTACCATTGCCACAGGCGAGGCATATACCCTACCGTGTATTTTTGATATGGACTCGATATCAAATCCGTATGAAGAAAGAATATATGAGGTTGCAAATTTACCAAGCGTGCATAACACCTTTGGTTTTATAATGGCTATCTGCTCATCGAGATAATGAGAACATGTTTCGATTTCTTCATCCCTCGGGTCCCTGTTTTCGGGGGGCCTGCATTTCACCACGTTGGTAATATATATCCCTGTTCTTTTCAGTCCCACGCTTTCCAATGCAAAGTCAAGGAATTTTCCGGCTTGTCCGATAAACGGCCTGCCGGCTTCGTCCTCGTTTCTTCCCGGTGCCTCACCGATAAATATTATGTCTGCATTCTCCAGCCCCTCTCCGGGCACCGCATTTTTTCGTGTGAGATGCAACGGACAATCCCTGCATTTTTTTATGGCATCCTCCAGCCCCTGTAGCTTCGTCATCATATCATCTCGTAAAGGGAACCCTCATTATATTGTTGCAGTTGTGACATGAAACAACAACCATCTTTTTCTTTATTCTAACAGTACAATTCTCGCCTGGTAGTAGATAAGAATAACATTTCCTGCAAAATCTCTTTTTGTATGGCCCGGGCAGCCTCACGAGATATTTCATACCTATATTCCTCGCGATTTCCACATATCTGGTTGCAAGCTCTATTCTGCCCTTTTCAGCCATCTTTTCAGCCATCTCGAAAAGTCTGTGAATTCTCCTTATGGCTATGCGTTTCCTCTTTATTTTATACGGCTTCATCCTGCTCCTCTCGACCAAAGGTATGCAGTGAATCAGCTTTCTATTCTTATCTTTTGGGTATACTCCCACTTATCATTGGATAGCCGTATCCACGTTTCTCTTTTCAACATGTTTATCCTCCCCAGGATAAATTCACATAGTGCTGATAATACTTATTATTTACGCTTTTTTAGTAGAAATTAATCAACTTAATCAGAAAATACCTTAATTTAACAGTAATGAAAGATGATATCAAATGTCCTTGAGTTGATTATCTCAAATCTTTTCTAAATAAGTTTTTATACGCAGCCATTATTGTAGACTTATGGTAAAACTCTATGAAGAAAGTCGGTTCGAAAAACTACAAAAAGTTTTAGAAAATACATATGACTCAGAAGGCATCTCTAAACTTGTAGACGGACTATGCGCTTTAGGAAATGCCTTACAATTGATAAATCTTTACACAGCAAACTACAATAAATTTAAAGATGGAGATCGCTTGAAGATAATTGTTGAGATTTGTCAAAAAGGGAATTTTGAGGAATTGAGGCAATTTCTTGAATCATCAGGATATATGGGAGAAGAACGCAACCAGATTATAACGGAAAAAATGAGGATTAAAGGCACTTTTGATGAATTAACTGATTTTTTAAGTGACACAACAGCTTACCTCAGCAACAATGAGAAGTCCCTTTTTAGGGAAAAAGTGGTTGATTTGGCTAAAAAAATTGCAGAAGAACAAAAACTACAACCTAAAGCAGTGATTTCAGCAGAAAGGGAATTTATAAATGGGGAGTATGAATACGATGTTTTCATATGTCATGCATCGGAAGACAAAGAAGACTGTGTTAATAGATTAGCAACCGCTCTAAAAGAGGAAGGTGTTAAAGTTTGGTATGATGAATTTAGTCTAAAATTAGGTGATAAACTTAGAAAGAAAATTGATGAAGGTCTTAATAGTTCAAGATATGGGGTGGTTGTTCTAAGCCCAAATTTTTTTAAGAAAGAATGGCCTCAAGATGAATTGGAAGGGCTTTTAGCTATTGAGAAGAGAGGGAAAAAGGTTATACTTCCTATATGGCACAATTTAACTCTAGAGAAGGTTGCGAAATATTCACCCTTGTTAGCAGGTCGATTAGCTGCTAAAACCGAGGATGGTATCGGCAGTGTAGTGGAAAGGATTATTGAAGTGATTCATGAGTAAATCTCATCTATATATTAGAATATCAACACAGCCAACTTAGTACAATGCTATTCTAAATGTGAAGAATAAAAACTGGGAAAGCAATATCAACTTTCCTCACTACTACTCTTAGTTTTTTTCACCTTCAAAATCATCCTTTCTTTGCCCGTAACAACAATTGCATCTCCTTTCTCTATCTTCTCCGTCCCCTCCTCCTCCGTCCCCTCCTCCTCCGTCCCCTCCTCCTCCGCCCCCGCCGCCTCCCATATCCTGCCCCTTACCTTTACCTGTCCCTTAGGGGCGATGGCTGTTATCGCAACCCCTTCCATACCTATGAATTCCTCATCCCCCATCTTCGGTTTTGCCCTCTTTGCTTTCAATACGGCTGCAAGGGCGTATGCAAAAAATGCCCCTATGGCAACTGCCGCGATAATGCTTGTCACACGGAATGAAATAAACCAGTCTGCCGGCATCTCGTATATTGAATTGGCCGCAGGTATTAAAACGATACCGAATATCAACGAAATGATGGCAGCAGCCGTCCAGAAGCCAAAAGTGGGAGTGTGGGCCTCCACCACGATGAATATAAACGCAAGTACGATGAGCACAATACCTGCCGCATTAATGCCTATATACGAAAGCCCATACAGCGAGAGTATGAGAAGTATCGCCCCTATTGTTTCCGGCAGATGGAATCCGGGCGTAAGGAAACCAAACACCAATCCCAGAATACCAATGGTAAGAAAAAGCGAAGCAATCTGGGGATCTGTAAGGTAATTTATCATCTTATCCCTGAACGTCCATCCGATGGTTACAACCTTTGCTCCTTTAAGGTCAAGCGTGACATTATGAACGCCGTTCAACGAACCTCTGATGGTCATTCCGTCCGCTTTCTCGATTAAATCATCCAGACTTTCCGCAATAATCTCGATAGTGTTGTTCTCAAGAGCCTGCGACGGATTCATGGCAAGGTTATCGGTAACGAACTCTCTTGCAGCTGTAGAATTCCGTCCGTGCCTTTCAGCAATACTTCCGATGTAGGCGGCGTATGCATTTATTTCCTTCTGCGGTGCCTCCTGTACCGTGCCTGTCGCCGGGTTTATGACCCGCGGCTGGCATGCCCCGATGGCGGTCGAGGGAGCCATGGCTGCAAGATGGGATGAGAGTAATATGAATGCCCCCGCGGAGAATGAATAAGCACCTACAGGAGCGACGTATATTATTATGGGGATTTTTGCCCCTTCTACCTCCTTTATTATGTCTTTCATAGCATCGGAAAGCCCTCCCGGCGTATCGAGCATTATTACGAGGGCCGCCCCGCCCCCCCGCTCCGCAATGTTTATCGCCTTTTCAAACTGGTTTTCAGCCCCTCCTGCAATCATCCCGTCTATTTTTGCAACGAAAACTTTCTTTGCCCCGTCATCGCCATTGGAAACCGGAATAAATGATATGAGTAGAAGGATTAGCAGGATGCAGATGAATCGCTTCACGTGTTTATATCAAATGAACGTATAAGTATGTATTTGTATGTGCACGAGCAAGTGATAAAAGCGTGCTTTTGCTCAAAAACCACCAGCATCATTTATTTTTCATTACTTCTGCTATTTTATCCCTGAGCACATCCTTACAAAATTCAGCCACACTTGTGTATCCCATTTCGGGACTTTCTTCAATTATTCTCTTTATTGCATCGTGCATCCCCTTTGGTAATGATACTGAAGTGTGTTTCGTCATCTTGATTACAGTTATGGCAAAAATAATATATAAATTGTTCTACCAGAACAATCTTGTTCTATCAAGACAATTATGCTTGCTTGAAACGATATGCACTGATCCTCAGATTACCAGCTTTTAACCACAACAGTTTACACTATTTATAATTAAAAATAAGGGTTAATATATCATAAGTAACTATACATAACTTATTTAAACTGGTTTTTCATTCGTTATATGAAAACGGAGCAGGGCGGAGGCATTTGCCCAAAAGCCAAAAAGGAACCTAACCCTGCAGGTCAGAAAGAGAGGTGATAACAAAATGGAAAGATGCAAAATGTTGGGTGTGTTGGTAATTTTAGGGGTATTGGTAATACCGGTAGCAATGGCGCCAATGGCAAAAGCATCACCACCTTCACCTACCAGTGCAGGAGATATCATTGTTGCAGAAAGCAGTAAATGGTTCGATTTGTACGGGTGGGACCATGCCGCATTGTACAAAGGTAGCAGTAAAATATTGGAAGCAGACCCTTATTTTGACAAATGGACACCGTTAGAAAGACTACTCTATCCTCTAAATGCTGCATCATTGCACGACAAATCTTATTCTGGTAATGAGAACTATGGAAGAGTTGAAGATAGTCCTTTAACGGAAATATGGAATTCGGAGTACTATAGTGATAGGGAATATGGAACGGTAATAGGTGCGTCATCATCACAAAGAAGTGCTGCCGTTTCATTTGCACAGAATAAAGCTGACCGTATATGGGATGTAGGAAATTACCAAAATAAGCCGAGACCTTTTGACTATAAATCCTTCTGGACTTACAACACAAAACAGGTGGACGGTACTTACAAATATTCTCTTGGATACGGCTATTACTGCTCTGAGCTAGTGTGGGCAGCATGGTATAATGTAAACTCCTACTACAACTTTGATGACGATACTGGCAAAATCACTCCCAATGAAATCGGCAACAGCAACAAAATTGACTTCTATGAACCCTGAAAAAACAAAAGGGTTCTCTTTTCCCTCTATTTAATAAAAATGTTGAAATACGAATAGCAGATATAAAGATGAATAATAAAATGAAAAAAATAATTTTTGCTTGCATTTGCATTCTAGTTACTTCCCACCTTATTTCGTCAGTGGCCTTTCAGGTAACACAGGAAAATAATGGGGAGTGGAATAAAGAGTATGGTGGCAGAGAATCCGATGATATAGAAGACATCAAATACACAAGCGATGGAAAATTCGTTATTGCAGGGCGCACCATGTCTTTTGGTAACGGAGGATTTGATGTATGGGTACTTAAAATAGATAAAAATGGAAATGAAATATGGAATAAAACGTATGGGGGAGTTAAGGAAGACATAGCACATAGCATTGTTGAAACAGGGGATGGATATGTTATTGGAGGATACACTCTTTCATATGGAGATGGCAAAGGAAACTTCTGGCTAATAAAGACAGATAAAAACGGAAATGAAGAATGGAACAGGACCTATGACAAAGAAGAACTAGATTATGTAACTAAGGTTATAAAAACAGGTGACGGGTATATTCTGATAGGTGTAACGTACTATCCTCCCCGAGAAGATGGATATATGGATTCGGATATTTGGGTGATAAAAGTTGATAAAAATGGAGCTGTATTATGGGATAAAACGTTTGGAGGAAATTGGACAGAATCTGGAGATGATGTTATTGAAATAGATAATGGTTATTTAGTGTCAGGGATAACAGCTTCATATACAACACATGGGGGATATGACGCCTGGCTCATCAAAATAGACGAAAATGGCACCGAACAGTGGAATAAAACCTACGGATGGGAACAATTTGAGATACACTCCTATCTATCCCGGGCAGATGACGGTTACATGCTCACAGGGTATACGGAGTACACCCCTATGGGGGGCAAAGTATTCCTGATAAAGGTAGATGAAGAGGGAAACGAGCAGTGGAGTAAAGCTTACGGTGCCGGGCTGGAACAGGTGCGAGACATTGAACGGGTGGATGACGGATATGTATTGGCTGGGAGTCAGTCGGCTATCAGCGTCGGGGGGTGCGATGCCTGGCTGGTACGAGTCGATGAACAGGGCAATGAGCTGTGGACCAAAAAACTGGGAGGGACAGCAGAGGAAGGGGCAGATGCGATAGTAGAAGTTGACGGATATTATTACATAGCTGCGGGGAAAGTCTATGCAAATCCTTTCGATCGTAATGCGTGGGTAATAAAATGCAATGATGCTTCCCCGCCGCAGATCACGATCACGCGACCCAGAGAACAGTATCTTTATCTGTTTGACCGGGAGATAATGCCTGCGGAGAGAACCATCGTGTTCGGTAAAATCACAGTCGTAGCCGAGGTAAGCGATGAAACGAAGATAGAGAAGGTGGAGTTTTATGTCACCGTTGAAAGCTATGAATATGAACCGAGAAAGGTGCTATATGAGCCACCTTATACTTGGACATGGGACGAAACCGTCATTATCTTGTGGCAGCCCGCCGAAATCACCGCCGCAGGCCATCACGGTAGCGCCGGCGGAATGGCAGTAGATCATGTCTGGCCCATGTGGATCTACAATATAAACATTTGACCACAGTGTGTGCCATCTTTCAACGTAACCGCAGGTTCCTATCTTTGGTTATTGTGTGCCTTTGGGTTGAACACACATGTGTTTGGAGAAGATAATGACTTTCTCTGTTGCAATTTGCCCGGCGGCGAAGTAAGGTTGTCTTGCAGTTCCAACTCAGGAGCTGCCCGGAGCTCTGAACGTTAATAATATAACCGTGAGGAATGATAGCGCGATAGACAATAAAAGGGGTATAACTTTTGATGGGAAAGAATATGTGTTGAGCGAAGAGGATTATCTGCTGGAGGAAAAAGAAA
>CAZSHJ010000038.1:0-17725 GCA_964606745.1 uncultured Thermoplasmatales archaeon
TGAAAAGCCTTGCTAAAGAAACGTGTACGCGATTCATCCCCTACCTAAAGGTTGGGGATTTCTCGCTAAAATGTGTTAATACTGTAAAATATACTTGGAATTACGACGACGTGAAGTAGGGGCTGCGCCCCTATAAGGCAAGCCCTCGCCCACAAGGGGTTCGGGCTTGCCGCATCTCACCCGGCGGTAAATCAGGATAACCGTTGCTGGGAGTCATAGATGACAACTACCCCAAGCTGAGTATCTCTTTGGGACATTCACCTGGAAGTGAACATGATTTCCAGCAAAACCAAAATGTTCCAGCTCCCTGAAAGCATCCTTACTCTAGAAACAATTGATGGATTAAAAGAAATGGTCTCTCGTCTGCAGTTCTTACGCTACGCTACAGACCACGCAGTATTCTCGGCCTAATTTCATAAAATGGGAAACGGGGAATGAAGGCAGAAGTTATTAAAGAGATTTTCAGAAAAAGTATGTATGTCAGTGAGAAAATAGATCAGTTAATATCATATGGCAATGCACCACTAAAACTTTTTAAGTCCCTATGCTTTATCCGTCGTGGAGAGATTCAAGAGCAGAGGTATAAGGGTTGCAACAAAGGTCCAGGAGAAGGCAATAAAGGAAATGGCATCCCGTATCAAAAAAAATCCCCTGATGGTACTGCCGGAATGCGGGAACAAAGACTGCAGAAAATACCACTTCAAAAAATTGCAGAGAAAACTTGAAAATATGAAGGGAGCTGATGAAAAAAAATTGACGAAGTATTCATCAGGAAAAGACTTTGCAGCGGCTGTCGCAGGCACCATCCTTCTTGCCGACTCAAAAATTTCTTATTTTGCTACAAAAGAAATGGGAGGCAGTACGTATGTATATGCAAAGAGGGGAAATGCTAGAGATGAGAAGCTACTTGCAGTGCAGAACTTTAATGACCCGCATATACGGATGGCAGGAATAATGGATATAGCCTCCAAGAAGAAGATATACATTTACTCTGTCATGGACAGGATGATATGCATGGGTAAAAATGATGCTCCTCCGCAGGAATTTGTGAACTTCATTATGGAAAAACTGGAGCTTGAAAAAGGAATGTGCAAGCATATGCTTAAAAACGATAAAAGGACGCATATAGTAATAAAGTGGATTCCCGCAGACATAGAACTGAAAATATGTGAGGAATGTGCATCCGGCAATACCATAATGAAGATGACAAAATACTTTTATTCACCAGACATGGAGAAAGATTTCGAAGTATTGGTCAAGGGCAATTTTATCTCCTGCAATAAAAAGTGTGACACATGTACGATAGAGGAGGCATTGCAAAAACAAGTGGACGCTTCATATTACATAAATGGAAAAATCGATGACGGAAAATTCATAGAGGACTGGTACAAGAAGGTGCAATGGAATATAGAAAAGCTTCATGAAATGGTTTTCATAATGGACAACATCTGCTACGGAAAAGATGTGGATGCCGTCGTAGAAAAACTCAATCCCAGCAAATGGGAAGAAACGGCTATCCGTTACGTCCTCGGAAGAATAGAAAAACCCATGATAATTTCCAGTGCGACACCGAACAGAATACTTTCAAAGTACTGGGATGAGTACGGGGCAGATATCATAAAAAGCATTGCCGGGGATGAAGGGTTGAAAATGCTGAAAGAGAGCAAGAGCCGTACCCCCTCCGAGATTCTGGAAAAGGTTTACATGAGGTCGGAAAAACAAAAAATTCTGGGGGAGTTACCCCACTACAAAAAACTGCCCCCTCTGGCAGAGTTTGCAGACAGGATGGCAAGGGCATATAGGATAGGGGGATATAGGGAAACTTTGAAGGAAATTCACAGCGAAAAGATGGATGTCAAGAAGAAGGCGATTGCCTATTCGTTCTTGCTTGCAATGGGTAAAGCGGATGGTGAGGAATGGAAATACTCAGACATGGAGAAAGATTTCGGCAATCATCTCATGCAATATGCCCGGGGACTGATGGAAAAGAGAGGAGAGGATTACGGAAAGACCCTCCAGGAAATGCTGACCATGACGGGCTCAACAAAAAAACTGGAGGGATAGTATGGCCGTGGAAAAATCATGCGGGGTCATCATCTTTTGCAGGGGCAGTGAACGAAGATATCTCCTGCTCAAATATGGATGGAGTCACTGGGGCTTCGTAAAGGGTAAAACCGAGGAAGGAGAAGTGGAAATGCAGACAGCGACGCGGGAGGCGGAGGAGGAGACGGGGCTGGAGAAGGGGTGGCTACATTTCATTCCGCCTTTCAAAGAAAAAATAAATTACTTTTACACCCGGGAAGGAGGAAAAATATACAAGGAGGTGACATACTTTCTGGCAGAATGCCGGGCAGAAGCGGCAGACCGGATCCGACTTTCCCACGAGCATACAGATTATGCATGGCTTTTCTATGACGATGCAATCGGGAAAATCACGTATGAAAACGACAGGAAAATCCTCGAAAATGTAGAGATGTTCCTGAATGAATGAAAACGAATGACTTATAAAAGTTTACATATTTTAAACCAATGAAATTACATGAATACCAAGGAAAGGAGATATTTTCCAGTTATGGTATTCCTGTGCCGGAAGGCAGGGTTATTGAAAAAAAGGAGGAACTTGCTTCCATTGACCTGAAATTCCCGTGGGTTATGAAAGCCCAGATTTTGACAGGTGGGCGGGGAAGGGCAGGCGGAATCGGATTTGCTTCTGGTATTGATGAAGCGGAGAAAATTTTCTATGAATTGATGGGAAGGAAAATAAACGGCTGCATTGCAAAAAAGATACTTGTGGAGGAAAAACTGGACATTGAACGGGAATTTTATTTGTCCGTAACGGTTGACAGGGACAGAAGATGTCCCATTGTATTGTTTTCACGACATGGGGGTATTGATATCGGGATTACAAAAAGCATCAGGAATGACGGGAAAAGAGAAGGCAAGAAAGGAGATATCGTAAAGATATATGTGAATCCCCTTGTCGGGATACAGGATTATCAGATGGAGAGAGTTGACAAGGATGTTGCAGACATAATCAGAAAAACCTATGCGATTTTTGAGGACAAGGAGTGTGAACTCGTCGAGATAAATCCGCTTGCGTATGCCGGCGGGAGGCTGGTCGCTGCCGATTCAAAAATTGTTATCAATGATAATGCCCTTTTCAGGCATCCCGAGATACCGGAAGAAAACGAAGAGCTTACGCCCCTCGAGAGAGAGGCAAGGAGGAGCGGCATATCATTTGTTCAGCTTGATGGAAATGTGGGCGTGATTGCAAACGGGGCTGGATTGACGATGGCAACGCTGGATGCATTGGATGAGTACGGCGGAAAGGGAATGTTCCTGGATTTGAGCGGGACCGACGACCCAGAGAAGGTAAAGAGTGCATTCAGGATATTGAAGAAAGCGAGGGCAGATGTCATTTTTGTCAATCTCTTCGGAAGCATAACGAAATGCGATACTGTTGCATATGGTATTCGAAATGTAATCGACGAAGAGGGAATAGATTGCCCAGTGGTGGCACGCATAAGAGGGACAAATGAAGAAAATGCAGCAAAAATTTTGGAGGGTAAGGTCATAGCGATTCGCTCTTTCAAGGAGGCTGCAAAAATGGCGGCTGAACTGGGAGGGAGATAGCATGTCAATATTTGTTGATGAAAACACGCGGGTAATCGTGCAAGGGGCAACGGGGCATCAGGGACGATTCCATATGGGGGCAATGCAGGAGTTCGGAACTAAGGTTGTGGCAGGAGTCACTCCCGGCAAGGGCGGAGAAAGTGTTTACGGCATACCTGTATACAATACCGTTGAGGAAAGCATGGAAAGAGAACCGAATGCATCCGTAATATTTGTTCCTGCTCCAAATGCAAAGGATGCAGTGATGGAAGCACTGGATGCGGGGATAAAGACTGTTGTTGTCATAACGGACCACATACCTGTCCATGATGCAATGAAATTTGTTAACCATGCAATACACAAGAAAGTGAAGCTTATAGGTCCAAACTGCCCCGGCATCGCAAGCCCGGAAAAGAGTAAAATGGGCATAATTCCCAACATGGTGCTCAGCAAAGGAAATGTGGGCGTTATATCTCGTTCTGGAACACTTACGTACGAGATTGTTAACTCCCTGACAGAAAGAAACTTGGGGCAGTCCACATGTATCGGCTTGGGGGGTGACCCGATTATCGGAACGACGTTCGTCGATGCCCTTGAAGCATTCGAAAGAGATATTGAAACAAAAGCAATAGTTCTTGTTGGAGAGATAGGCGGTACGGCAGAAGAAGAAGCAGCTGCTCACATCAGAAAAAACGTTACCAAACCAGCTTATGTATATATTGCCGGCAGGTCGGCACCGCCAAGGAAAAAAATGGGGCATGCAGGTGCAATTATCTCAGGGGGAAAGGGAACCGCCGAGTTAAAGAGAGACGCATTCAGAGCCGCAGGAGCAAAGGTGGCGGTATTTCCGCAGGATATTGCAGAGATGATAAAAAATGATATGGCCATATAAACAATCCGCCGGCAAAACTCAAAAATAAGGGAAGATAAAAGGCCCTGCTATGAAGAAATTTGCTGATTCAGATTCATTTCCAACACTTATGGTTATGGTTACGGGTCCAATGCCGATGGGAAAAAGTCGTATAACGGTTTCATTTTCAGGGGGATTAATATGACCCTCACTATACGCCCCGAAAAATATCAATCCGTCCAGCTCAACCGACCATTCGATGCCGGACAGATTTTCCCCGCTTATGTTTCGAATGGTTATGGTTATACCGAAGCCCCCGCTTATGACTATTTCTATCTGCGAAGGCATTCGAGTGCCTTGCGCTCCGGCCGTTTCAAATGCCGAGGAAGGGATTGCCAGCATCAAAAACGCGAGCATACATACAATTGCCTTACTCCCAACTTTCATTTTTATCCCATAGTACATGAACTTTCCATTTTATACTATTTTCCATATATAATCACCAGAAACAAAAATCAGCAGAAAACTTTTATCCTGATCCGCATTTACCGCTTGATTAAAATGAAAATACTCGTAACCGATACAATCGCCGAGGAGGCAATGAATTTATTGAAGAAAAATCATAAAGTTACTTTTAAGGACATAACAGGCGAAGAGCTTGCAAGAGAGATAACTCCGTATCATGCCCTAATGGTGAGAAGCGGAACAAAAGTCACGGAGGATGCAATAAACAATGCGGAAAATATGCTGGTCATAGGCAGAGCAGGAATAGGAGTGGACAACATAGACATAGATGCAGCCGCTAGGAAGGGCATAAAAGTCGTTAATTCACCCACAGGTGCAACAATTTCTGTCGCAGAGCTTACCATCGGCCATATGCTTTCTCTTGCCCGCCACCTTCCAAGGGCTGACAGAACAACAAGGGAAGGAGAGTGGGCAAAAAAGAAGCTAAAGGGCATGGAACTGAACGGCAAGACACTCGGGCTTGTAGGTTGCGGCAACATAGGCAGGGTTGTTGCAGAGCATGCCCGGGCGTTCAACATGCAAGTCATAGGATATGATCCATATATCCCAAAGGAAAAATTGGAAAAAGAAGGGATAAGAAAGATGGAAAGCGTTGAAGATGTCGTGACAGTAGCAGATTTTATTTCAATCCATGTTCCCCACATACCCGAAACACATCATCTTATAAATGAAAAAATGCTGGCAAAGATGAAGCCATCTGCATATCTGGTGAACTGCGCAAGGGGCGGCGTCGTTGATGAAAATGCCCTTTATCATGCCCTGAAAGAGAACAGTATTGCAGGTGCAGCCCTTGACGTGTACGAGAAAGAGCCTGCCAGAGACAATCCGCTTTTCAAGCTGGATAATATCACATTCACCCCACATATTGGAGCCTCCACGAAGGAAGGACAAATACGTGCGGGAACCATATGTGCAGAACAGGTACTGAAGGTGCTTGACGACGAGGAGCCCGATTACTGGGTAAACAGAAAGTTGATGCAGAATTAAATACCCACATAGATCAGGATATTTCAGACAAACTTTTTTTATCCTTATTATTCTTTAACAATGCATCCACCTCAAGGAGAGAGAAATGCTTGATACTTTCAGTCAATATGCATATGCTACAAGTAGTGGGGCTCTAAGCCATAAATCCCGGTATAATACTTCACATGCTTGACTTTCCACTTTATGTTGACAAAACAGTTGCTGAGGAAAATAAAAATATATGCCGGGGATTCATTCGCGTGGAAATCGACACTGGCATAAAGATAAAAATTAACAAAGGAGTTTATCCCCCATCAGAAGACTCATACTTCCTTTTACAGTGTATTGACATCGGAAAGGAAAAAGTGCTGGAAATAGGTACGGGTACGGGCGTAATCGCCATTCATGCAGCAAAAAAAGGTGCCGATGTGACCGCCGTAGATAAAAATGAAAAGGCAGTGAAAAATGCAGGAGAGAATGCAACTGCCAACGAAATAAAGATGACGGTAAAACAGAGTGATATTTTTTCAAACGTTGAGGGGAGTTTCGATGTGGTTGTATTCAATCCCCCGTACCTCCCGAGCGATAAAATGGAAGAGGCATGGGAGGGGGGGCATGAGGGCATAGAAATAATGGAGAAATTTTTAAGAGAGGTACCAAAGCATTTAAAATCCCAGGGGAGAGTTTACGTCATACTATCATCACTGGGAAATACAGACAAACTTATCGGTGAATTTTCACCGCCGTTCAGTTTTGAGGAGATGGGAAGACTGCCCCTTTTCTTTGAGAAACTTGTTGTGTATAAAATCATCGTGGAATAACGAGACGGGTGGGATAAACTTTTTATAATGATATTTAATTACAGAACTGGCGATAAATACGGACGACAAGAAAGAAGATAAAAAATATACAACTGTTTCAATACCCACACCCCTTGTGGAAAAAATAAAGGAACGCATAGAGGGAACCGGCTTTACATCCGTATCCGGCTACGTGACATATGTTTTGCGCGAGGTCATAGCAAATATAGATGAAGATGAGGAAGAGGCGTTCAGCAAGGAAGATGAAGAGAAAGTGAAGGAACGTTTGCGTGCCCTCGGATACCTGGACTGATAACATGCAGAAACCACACGGCGGAAAACTTGTCCGGAGGATATCGGAAAGCAAGGATGTCGGCGGACTTGAAAGGATACACGTAAACAATGACACGGCAAAGGATATTGAAAACATAGCCCACGGAGTACTCTCCCCACTCGAGGGATTTTTGTGCAGGGACGAGTTCGAGAGTGTACTTTTCCATAAACGCCTTCCATCGGATGTGCCATGGACGATACCAATAGTAATTGACGAGAATGAAAAGAAGCATAAAGAGGGGGAAGAGGTGCTGCTTGAGAGCGAGAACGGCATGCAAGCTATACTGGAGATAGAGGATGTCTATGCATATGACAATAAAGAGGCTGCCCGGGAAATATTCAGAACAACATCGGAAGAACATCCGGGAGTGAAAAAACTGTACGACATGGGCGACTTCCTGCTCGGAGGAAAAATAACGCTGGTGAAGGGAAGTAGCAGCCCTTTCGAGGATTATCTCCTCTACCCGAGGGAAACAAGGGTTTTATTCAAAGAGAAGAGATGGGATGATATCGTCGCCTTCCAGACGAGGAACCCGCCGCATATAGGACACGAATACGTGCAGAAGGCTGCACTCACCTTTGTTGACGGCATATTCATAAACCCCCTCATGGGCAAGAAGAAGAAGGGAGATTTCAGGGATGATGTGATACTCGATTCATACAAAGCATTGCTGGAGCATTATTATCTCAAAAATAGGGTCGTTCTTGCCGTTCTCCAGACAGAGATGAGATATGCCGGACCGAGAGAGGCGGTCTTCCATGCGATAATGAGAAAGAATTTCGGCTGCACTCACTTCATCGTGGGAAGAGACCATGCAGGAGTCGGGAATTATTACGGGCACTATGAAGCCCATGAGATATTTAAAGAATTTCCGGACCTTGGCATAACGCCATTATTTTTCCGTTCCTTCTATTACTGCAAAAAATGTGGAAGTGTGGTCAACGACAAAATATGCCCTCACGGCAAGGAATATCACGTCAATTTCAGCGGCACCAACATAAGAAAACTGCTGAGAGAAGGAAAGAAACCTCCCATCTCGATGATGCGGGAAGAGGTTTCCGACATAATACTCGAAAGTGGAAACCCGTTCGTGTAAGGATGGAAATGATTAAAGAGAAATTGATTATCCACCACTGGGATACAGATGGTATATGCTCCGCCGCCATGCTTTATGGCAGGGATACGGAGAATATGACCCCCAAGATAGGCAACTACTTTCTGGAAAGGGAGGAGCTGGAAAGGATAGAAAACGGAAACTTCGATGAGATATATGTTGTGGACATGGCGCTGGACGAGAGAAGCATGAAGGCGCTTGCAGGCATCGCCCCGGTTAAGGTCTTCGACCACCATGCTACCAAAAAGGTTGAAGGGGTGGAGTACAACAATCCCATAATCGACGGTAGGGACGAGGAGGACTGGCCATCTGCATCGTGGGTTGTTGGAACCGCCACGGGCAAGGATAACAGCATAATGGCGTTTCTCGGTGCAGTGGGCGACTGGGAGGAGCGTTTGAAGGATACGAGATTCTACGGCAAACTTCATGGCTTCATGGAAGAAACATCCACAACCTTCGAGGAGATGCACACGATGGTACATCTCATAGATTCCAGTTACAAGATAGGGGACAGGGAGGAGGTGGAGGCGGCGGTGGGCATGCTTTCGAAAGCCGATGACGTGAAGGAGTATGTAATGAACAACAAGAAATGGAGAAGAAACAGGGAAACGATAGACTCGGAGATAGAGAGGGCACTGGATGCCGGGGAAAGGAAGGTAAACGGAATTACATTAAAGGGGATAGACAGCAGGTACAACATAATCTCCGCGGTGGCGAGAAAGCTCTGGGACAAAAAAAGCTACATGGTGGTGACAAACTGCAGCTACTTCCCGGATGACTGCCAGGTTTATGTTAGAGGTAGCGACTGTCTCGAACTAATAAAAACGGCTGTGGGGAAGGGATACATTGCAGGCGGCAAGAAAAATGTTATGGGGGCAATTGTTCCGAAAAACAAGAAGGACGAATTTGTGAACGAGATAATCGATGTGATAGGGGGTGTATGATGAACTATATAGTGTCCGGAATAGAACGCTCCGGCACGTCCATGATGATGCAGATTCTGTACATGGGCGGAGCAAAGATTGCCTTTGACGATTCAAGGGCTCCCGATTACCACAATCCCAAGGGCTACTACGAACTTGAAGGCGGGAAGATAATAAACAGGCTCATAGAGGGTTCATTCCCATTTGAAGAGTATGACAATATGCTCGTGAAAATCACAGCCTACGGTTTGAAATTTTTGCCGGAGGGGAAATATAAGGTGATATACATGACGAGGGACATAGACGAGGTCATGGATTCCATGGAGAAGATGTCAGGCCCCATATACAGAGAGAATGAAAAGCCGGTGTTCGAGAAGCTCAACTCCCTTTCAATCAGATTGATGGAGGAGAGAGGTGACATAGACTACATCATCATGAATTACAGGGATGTGATAAAAAATCCCGTGGAAGAAATAGAGAAACTAAACCAATTTCTGGGTGGCATGCTCAACGTGGAGTCTGCAGCCAGGGCTGTGGACCCCAATCTATACAGAAATATAAAAAATAAGGAGTGAAAAATGGAACAAAAAGGAGTGACGATATGGTTTACGGGACTGCCCTGCTGCGGCAAGACTACCATTGCCAAAAGGGTAAAGGAAAAACTGGAAGACGAGGAAATAGATGTGGAGCTGCTTGACGGAGATACGGTGAGGGATTACATCAGGAACAAGGATTTCTCGCAGGAGGGCAGAAACAAACATCTGAGATATATTGCACTGATGGCAAAATTGCTTTCGGAAAGGGGCGTGATTGTGCTGTGCACGTTTGTGAGTCCCTATAGGGAGAACAGAGATTTTGCCCGCTCGATATGCACTCATTTCGCTGAAATATACGTGAAATGTCCCGTGGAGATATGCATGGAGAGAGATGTCAAGGGAATGTACAAAAAGGCGATGAAAGGGGAAATCAAGAATTTCACGGGCGTGGACGATCCCTATGAGGAGCCGGAGAATCCCGCGTTTGTGCTGGAAACGGACAGGGAAAACATAGAGGAAAGTACGGGAAAGGTGCTGGAAAGACTGGAAGAACTCGGCTACATCGGTCACCGCAGAGTGATTGAAGAGTAAAGGCGTATGGAAATGCCTCGTGGAGGATGAAATTGGAAAAGAAATCGAGGATAGATGGAAAGCGAACATTCAACAGATGGGATATTCTTTTCATTTCTGTTGCATTCTCCATCATTGCCCTTTTCTTGATTACACCCTCTCCGTCAGGTTTGTCTCGCGAGGGCTGGCTGATGGTAGGCATCCTTGTCATGGCTATCATACTGTGGATAACAATATCTATTCCTATTGCCGCAACCGGCCTGCTGATAATGGTCATGCAGCCGCTGCTGGGGGTGGTGCCGGCGGAGGATGTATTTCATTCGTTCGGCAACCAAGCTGTATTTTTCCTGATAGGTGTTTTCATACTTGCAAGTGCCATAGAGAAACATGGGCTGCACCGTCGGATAGCACTGAAATTCCTGAGCATGTTCGAGAAAAACCCACGGATGTTTACTCTTGGAATAATGACTTCATCTGCATGCCTGTCATTCATCATGCCAGAGCATGGTGTGGCTGCCCTGCTTCTACCTATTGTCGCCTCCATACTGATTGCCATGAAAGTCATTCCCAAACAGAGCAACTTCGGAAAGGTGAGCATGCTGGGTATAGCATACGGATGTTCCATCGGCAGCCTGGGAACTCCCATCGGGGGAGCGAGAAATCCGCTGACAATAGGAATTCTGGCCAATATGGGTATAAAAGTCTCCTTCTTTGACTGGATGAAATATTCGATGCCCGTGGTGCTCATTGCCATTCCCCTTGTCTGGCTTATTTTACAGTTCTCTTTTCCTATTGAGGTGAAAGATATCTCCGGAGCAAAAAGAGAGATTGAAGAACAGGTAAAAAAAATGGGGAAAATGGGGAGAAATGAAATTACTGTTTCTGCTATCCTAGCTCTGACGATTCTGCTGTGGATTTTTTTCTCTTCTCCCGAATACTTCGGACTTGCAGTCATAGCACTCCTCGGTGGTGCACTGCTGTTTTTCACAGGCAGTATATCATGGGAAGATGTTGAGAAGCGGGTGCCATGGGGAATTATACTCCTTTACGGCGGTGCCATAACACTCGGTGTGGGAATGAAAAATACGGGTGCAGGCTCCTGGATAGCAAGCATACTGCTCGATATCACAGGAAACAATGAATATCTGGTAATACTGATACTTATTATCTTGGCAATTTATATAACGGAGATGATGTCAAATACTGCAGCAGTGGCTTTGCTGATACCCGTCGGACTTGGTATGGCAACGCAAATTCCAGGCATCAGCCCCTTATTTGCATCTATGGCAATAGCACTCAGCGGGGGGCTGGCATTCATGCTTGTTATTGCCACCCCGGGAAACGCCATAACTTATTCCTCGGGATACTTTTCTACAAAAGACCTCCTAAAATCAGGGGTAATTGCCAACATTATATGTGTGGCAGTGATTTTTACGGTGGCCATATTATACTGGAGAGGGGTGCTCGGGATATGAAACAAGCTATACAAAAAATAGAAATAAGATGGTGTGAATTAAGGAGGGAATGTAATGTTTGAGAATATCTTGCTGCCCATATCGTCCGAATTTTATCCACGTAATGCACTGAGGAGAGGCGGCTTTCTTGCAGAAATATTCGGCAGCAGGATAACCGTGCTCTACATAATCGAGGAAAAGGTGCTTGACAACGCAGACAGAGTATCAGATGTATTCAGGAGTTACTACGAGAGGGAGGAAACAAAGAGCGATATAAGAAGAGATTATCTGTCAGCCGCAGACGAAGTTATATTCGAAAACGCAAAGCAATTTTTTGAGGAAAAGAAAATATCATTCCACGAGAAGACTGATAGGGGTGAATTCAGCGATGTCATACAAAATGAACTAAATAAAGAGAAATATGATTTGATTCTCACGGGATACGAGAGAGGATGTTTTCTACATTACAGAATAATAGATGAGTCGCATGTCCCCGTATGGGTGGAATCCGACAGCGGAAACAATACGATTCTTGCGGTCTGCTCGAATCTTGCTTCGAACCAGAAGGTGCCGAAGATGAGTGTTGAACTTGCCCGTTCACTCGGGTGGAAACTCCACATGCTCTACGTGGTGGATACACAGGACAGCGTCGAGGTCGACGAAAAGGGAGAGAGATCTGACAGAAAATCGGAAGAAGATTTGGTTGCTACCGGAGAAGAATTTTTGAAGGAAATGGGCAAAAAAGGCATAGAGGCAAGTCTGACGAAAGGCGGTCTGGAAAAGGAAACAATTAACGCCGCAAAAAGTATCGGAGCCGGTTTGATAGTGGTAGGAAGAAAACAGAAAAAAACCACGGTGCTGGGACTGCCTGTTAGAAGTACCAAGAAAAAATTGGTAGATAAGTGTGAATATTCAATTTTATTTATCAACTAGTTGGAAAGCATTTTTACAGGTGTCAACGTGTGATTGACAACAGTTTATGAATTAAAATAAACGGCCTCTCATCTGCAGTTCTTACGCCATGCCACAGACCACACAGTATTCTCGGCCTAAGTGAAAAAGTGAATAATAGACTTTTTAAACATGACACCAGTTTTATAACTGTAGGTTGCTTATTTTTCCCATGTTGGTTCCGTCCAGCAGATAGACACTTGCATCCTCAAGGTCAATTAATTTCTTCATGGGACCCATGATACCTTCAGTATTGACAGCCATGCCGCCGCACAATGGATTGAATGCAGGCATAATGATTATCTCCACATCCTCATTTGCATTTTCATACCTGTTTTGTAACATTTCTTTTTTGAGATGGGCCCTAACCCAGCATGATTTCGATATGCCGTACCCGAATGCATCCCTCAGACGGATAGCAGGATGGATGTGCCCCATTACAAGCAACTCTGCTTTCATCACTTCTTCTGACGGCCATGCATGCCCGTGTGCCATTCCTATCTTGCCAGATAAAAACCCACGTGAGCCATATATTTTCACATCTTTACATGATTTCAGCCCGCCGTCATGATTCCCCCTTATTACTATTAATTCAACAATACTTTTCATTTCCTCAAGAAAAAATTTCAATTCCTCACTCTCTTTTCTTATTGCAATTTCATGTTCCTGCACATTCTTTGCCGGTGAAATCATATGCTTCACATCTCCAAGAATTATCATCTTTTCCGCATCCTTTTCCGTGCATATCCTCTTACATCTCTCAAGCATAAGTCCTGTCTGTGAGGGAATATTCGCACCCTTGATTGAGAGTTCGTATTCAATGCCTATGTGCAAATCTGCAACTACAACCGCTTTCATGGATGGCACGTAAAGCGCCCTTTTCATATACAGAGGTACAGCGAGCATCTAAAAACCTATAAAACTTTTAACCAAGGGTGAGATTGTTATATTCAGGAAGAATGAAACATATATAATGCCCGCAAAGAAAAGCATCAGCATACCGGTCGCCTTGCCTGCACCCTTGCCCAATCTCTCCAGGCCTATCAGCCCGAATATCAAGGAGAGTGTTATATTTATAGGAATGGCAATGAGTACCAGGGCGGCAAACCACGGGATGATTTCAAACGGGGCGATTACCCACTGCTCCATGGCAATTCCACCTCTTATCGACTCCACCGCCACAGACAATATACTTTGTCCAAATTCATATCGTATTTCCCAATCCCAGAGATAGAATGAAATGAAAAATGCAAGTATATGGATTATCATGGCAACCCCGCTCAACCCTTTATCATAATTCTCTATCTTTGTGCTAAACCTCTTTCTTAACAGGGCAGCAATTACCCAGGTTGCTATCGCTATGGGCCATAATCCGATTATTCGGTCGGGTATGAACCACAAAACCGTACCCCCATCATTAGGATAAAAATCACCGTCTAGTATTAGAAGAATCGCCTTCATATCGAGATGAACGTTCTTTCCCACCATTGCAGTTCCCTCACCTCTTAAAAACGAAAAGTTTTTGATGGTTTCAGGTGAACCGTCAATGGACACGACCCCATCTGAAACGGCACATGCCCCGTTAAAATCAAATGGCAACGGCGGCAATTCAATATCAAATTTGTTGAGCAATTCCCCGTCAAAACCGCTTCCCCTTTCTACAGATATGTTTACTGCCCCGTCTGTCGATATGCCAAAAATTTCCGCATCCAGAGAAGCATCAAAGCCGCCTTTGAGGACTATGATAAAATCACCATCCCCCTCCCAGGTTCCGTTTCCCACAGCAATACTGCTGTTTTTCACACTCAAAATGGCATCTCCGCTGCATGTGAAATGCATTATATCCTCCGTGATTATACCTATCGAAGTTTTATTTGAACTGTCAAACAGAACAACTGCACATTCGAATTTTTCATCCACATACACACTTAAATTTATTTCCGCATCTCCCCCAGTGATGACAACGCCCTTATCGAAAAATGTCCTTTTGCTTACACCATCCCTGACAATTATTTCATCTATACCCGAGAACTGCTCACTGAAAATATTCTCTGAGGCAACAATACCATTTATATTTCCACTTATTCCTATCTTTCCAGTAAGAATCATATTTTCACTGCCGTCATAAACAACATCATAGGCTTTTGAAATTTCCATGCCATGCGGGTATGCAGAAACAACGGCTGAAAAAATAATGAGTGCGATAACACCTGCAACAATCGTTATAGTATTACCTGAAAATATTTTTTTATTTTTATCTTCTTCCTCCTTGTAATCCATCACCGGTTTATTCTCATTTCATATAAATATTTTCTCAGAGCCTTTTCTTAGAAAGAAAAGCCCCGTTAAGGTTTTCTTTTTGGGGTGAAGCACTTTTTCTTTTTCATATACCCACTTCATATCTTTCTCTCCTTCCGGTCTTTATATGAACTTTTTCGACCGCTATATCCCTCTCGCCCAGCTCAACAATGTCGAACGACTGGCTTGAGCCCGTCCTTTCACATGAAGCAGTACCCACAGTAGATACAACGGTGTTATTTACCTTCCATACCCACGGAACATGCTTATGACCGCTCAATACCAATGGCACATGATGCATATCTAATATTTTCAGCATTTCGCCGGCATCCACAAGGACATTTCTCTCCCTGCCTGTATGAGGTATAGAGATTAGATGATGGTGGAGAAAAACAACTGATTGGGGAGATATCTGATGCTGAAGCCATTCCAACTGAGCCCTGCCGATGTGCCCCTCGTCTATATCTGGTTCGCTGCTGTCAAGGCCTACGAATGCATAATCGCCCATTTCCTTTACAAAAAACCTCTTCCCGAATAACTCCTCGAACTTTTTGTAGCCATCATGACGCGAATCATGATTCCCAGGAACTATGAGGCAAGGTGAATCTATCTTCCCAAATTCCTCCTTCACGCCCTCGAACTCTGCCCTAAGTCCATAATCCGTAATATCACCGGTTATGACAACAACATCTGGATTCTCTTCATTTACCATCTCTATGCATTTCTCCAGCATCTCCCGCAGAAACATCCAGCTTTTGCTGTAATGAATATCCGATATATGGGCAATCCTCATGTCATCACTCCTACCTCAACCTTTCCTTGGCAATCTCCCTCAATTTGTACTTCTGGATTTTGCCGCTTGCTGTCATCGGAAACTCGTCGATAAAGAATATGTATTTCGGCGTTTTGTATCTGGCTATGTTCTCCCTGCAGAACTGCTTTACTTCGTCCTCGCTTGATTCCGTGCCTCCATTAAGCTGGATGAAAGCCGCAACATTCTCGCCGTATTCATCGGAAGGCACACCAACAACTGCTACATCATTTACTTTTGGATGCGTATACAAGAATTCCTCTATCTCACGCGGGTAAACATTTTCCCCACCGCGTATTATCATATCGTCCACCCGTCCCATTATTTTGATATAACCGTCCTCATCCATCTCTGCCAGGTCTTTTGTATGAAGCCATCCGTCCTCTATCGCCTTGCTGGTTGCTTCAGGCATTTTGTAGTACCCTTTCATTATGTTGTATCCTCGCGATATCAGTTCCCCGGGCTCATTCGGCGGAAGTTCCCTGCCTGTCTCCGGATCTACAATCTTTACATCCACGGGAGGATGTGCCTTTCCCACGGTTTCCACCCTCTTTTCTATGGGGTCATCCCGCTTTGTCTGGGTAATAACGGGCGATGCCTCCGTGAGTCCGTAACATATTGTTATCTCGGTCACATGCATCTCGTCCATGACCCTCTTCATAACTTCCATCGGGCAGGTGGCACCGGCCATTATGCCGGTTCTAAGCGATGTTGTATCATATTTATTGAAGTCAGGATGACCCAGTTCCCTTATGAACATCGTTGGCACTCCCTGAATTACCGTGCATTTTTCCCGGTCGACCGCTTTCAGGACTTCACCGGCATCAAAGGTTTTTACGGGAACCATCGCCGCACCATGAAGAGCGCAGTTAAGCGTTGACATAACGCACCCGAAACAGTGAAAGAAAGGCACGGGAATGCACATCCTGTCCTTGTCAGTCAGGCCAAGATAATTGCCCACCCAGTATGCATTGTTTACAATATTGTAATGTGTAAGCATTACGCCCTTCGGAAAACCCGTCGTCCCGGATGTATACTGCATATTCACGACATCATGGATATTCAGCGATTTCTGCACCTTTTCCAGTTCTCCGTCAGTCACATTGCCCCCCATCTTTATTATTTCATCAAAATTTAGCATACCGGAATGTTTCTCTTTACCTATAAATACAACATGCTTCAAAAACGGGAGTTTTTCCGATGTTTTGTCCTCTTTTATCTCCGGAAAAATCTTGTACACTACATCAACGTAGCTCACATCCCTGAATCCGTCTACAAGGAAAAGGGCTGTCGAATCAGACTGCTTCAATAGGTACTCAAGTTCACGAGTTTTATAGTTTATATTAACTGTCACAAGGACGGCGCCTATTTTTGCCGTTGCAAACTGAAGTATAACCCATTCTGGCACATTGTACCCCCATACTGCAACACTATCCCCCTTTTTGATTCCGAGATGCATGAGTCCCTTCGCAAGACTGTTACACACATTCCTGAACTCTTTATATTTGTACCTTGGGCCGTCCAGATAAACAAGGGCATCGTTGTCAGGATACTTCTCTACTGTATCATCAAGTACCTGGCCAATGGTTTTTTCTATCATGAGGAGGTAATACCATCTCCTTTCATAAAATTTGTTATAGAGAATACAAAGGAGGGGCTGGGAGATAGAGGTGGTAAAACTTCTATGTGGCAACCGCCCCTCCAAGGAATCACCACAAAATCGAAAGTAAAAAACTATATTTAAATTTTTTCAGATTTCACCACCATGCCAATGGCAGCAACCACTGGGAGGTGAAATGGCATAAAAGTTACAAGACAGTAGGTGAAATAGGGGCTTTGCCCCTATTTCACCTTTATATGATTTTTTTCAAAATTTTACTTCAGAAAGTGAATCGCTGCTCAAAATCGTTATTACGCAAGAGGTCTAATATAAATAGCGGTAGCTATAAAAAGAATTTGGGTGACACCCGGAATAACTGGG
>CAZSHJ010000039.1:0-17575 GCA_964606745.1 uncultured Thermoplasmatales archaeon
GGAAGATGATGAAGAAAGACATACTGGACATGTATCCGGATGTTTATGTGGGAAGGCTTGCATGCAGGAACAGCTTTGAAGTAACGAAGATGGTCGAGAAGATAGTCACCTACGAAACGACTACATATGGACAGAATTGGTTCAAGAGGTTTATTGGTGTGGCTGGCGATACTTACCCCGGAGATGATGATCCTTATTACGAAGGGGAACTTGCAACCGAGGCTGCATTCAACTATCTGGATGGTTTCGAGGCAGACTATGTCTGGACATCAACCGGTGCGTTGTCAAACGAAGATGATATCATAAATGCCATAAGCGAGGGATCGGGCTTCCTTCATTTCTCGGGGCACGGCAACCCGATGAGCTGGGCAAATCATCCTCCCGCGGATGGAGACACATGGATTGGCATAGACGTGACAGATTTCCCCAAATTTTCGAATGACGGCATGTATCCTGTATGCATCGTCGGCGGCTGCCACAACAGCCAGTTCAATGTCAGTGTGCTTAATCTGTTGAAATTCAAGAACTTAGAGAATATTTACTACCATTCCACATGGTCACCTGAGAGTTGGGGGTGGTGGATGACCAGAAAGATTGGAGGGGGAAGCATTGCAACGATTGCAAATACCGGCTACGGATACGGCGAGCCCGGAGAGGATTGCCTGGAAGTGAGAGGGAGATACATGGAACTGCAGTTTTTCAGGAGCTATAGTGAAGGAAATGATATGATGGGGGAAACACTTGCAATATCGCTGGCATATTATATGGATAAGTTCCCGCCGATGGATAATAGTGTGGACTGCAAGATTGTGCAGCAGTGGGAGTTACTTGGTGACCCATCCCTGAAAATAGGTGGATACTAAAGGGAAAAAATTACAGCAATCAGTACCATCAGCAGTGCAGGCGGAATCATCAGTTTGTACAGTTCAATGAACTTTGGCTTGAAATAATCATAACTCATGACAACACAGAGATGGAGCGGGGATATTAAATATCCCATGAATGAGGAAATGTAAAGCAGGCTTACTAGGTGTATGTCACTTCCCATTAGGGGATGAAGCATTGGATATGCAAGAGCTATGGCAGCCATATTATGTGCCGTCAGAACTCCTATTGCAAAGGATAGAAGAGGTATGATAACCAGAACGGGCATGGATATATCCTGAAGATGATTTGCAATAACCTCGGCCACTCCTGATGCATTTGTGATATTTCTGTAGAACATAATGCTGAATACTGCAATTCCAAGACTTGCCGAGAAGCCTCTTTTCACCATCTGAATTTTCTTTTTTTCCGTGCACATAAGCAGGGAGAGTGCTATGCCTGATGGAAGGGCTATTATAAATGCAATATTCAACTCAATGAAAATGGAGAGCGCGAAGGTTATGGTAATCGTCAGTATAAGGGGCATGAAATTGGTAATTGTTTCCAAAAAAATTTCCTTTTTACTCCTCTTGGGCATCTCTCTTCTACCTGCTCTTTTGGATAGTTTTATTATATATAATAGGCCGAGTATAAAGGTTACAATAAATATGGGCGTCTGCATCAAAATAAGTTTATTAATGTTCGTACCGGAAATCTGTGACATGACCACTAGAGCGGGTGACAGGGGAAAAATAAGAAAACCCATATGCCTGAACCACAGATTCAGAAATGTCCTTCCTTCCCTGTTCACATCCAGTTTTTCTCCCTGGGCATCAACCATGGGAGCAGAAAGCAACGCCCCTCCAGGCACCGGCAGCAGCCCGAATATGAAGGGGATGACCGCCATCATCCCCCGCTCCGGGATTGCCCGTCTCAGGTTTTCGATGGCAAGGGGTATCTGTCCGGTTTCCTCCAGCACCGTTGCAAGAATCTTGATGAGGATAACTATAACAATGAGTGTGTCCACCCTCCAGTCGGTGATGGTGTCGTAAAAAGTTTGCGGCATCCTTTCGGGATTTGAGAGAAGACCGAGAATGATGGCACCGGCTATCATTGCAATACCAAAATTTTTTTTGTTCGCGACAAGATAGATAATCACCGAGAACGAAAGGACGAGGGCTATCACTGAAACGGCATCATTCATATTTTCCTCTCTTTTCCCCTGCCGAGCAGTATGACTCTGGATTCCTCTCTTCCAGCCAGTATCTCATAACCTGTCAGTGGTGCAAGCCTTTCACTGAAAGTTCTTATCTTCTCGTGGCTTGGCATGTTTCCCTCTGTAAGCCTTTCTCTGGAGTAGCCAACGTGGACATACCCTTTTGGTTCGATGAACCATGGTTCTGCTTTTTTATCTAATTTTGCATATTCTTCTTCGTATCCCAGATTCCATCCGTCGACGAGGGTATGACGGATAACTGTCCTGGTACCAAGTGATGGGAGAATTTCAAGTGTTCTATTTAACCTTTCCCATCCATGTTTTATCAAAGGGCAATTCAATTTTTTATATATATCTTCGTTAGGTGCAGAAAGCGAAACATAAAGCTGTGTCGGCAGCGTGTCCATATTTTCAAGGACTTCAGGCGTCGTTCCATTCGTAACCAGAAATGTAGTCATCCCGTGGCGGTGACAGACTTCGAAGAAATCGCTCAGGAATGGATATAGAGTGGGCTCTCCGGTCAGGGAGCAGGCAACATGTTTTGGCTCTCGTGCCTCCTTCCATTTTTCCTCGTCACACCTGTCATCACCTTTAAAGCCCGATACAAGCTGGCGATGCGCCTCGAGACTTTTTTCAAATACGAATTCCGGTTCATCTGCATCCTTTTCATCAATTTTTGTTTCTGTGAAACCCTGATAACGCCAGCAGAAAAGGCATTTTTGGGTGCATTGATTCGCAGCAGGAGTCATCTGGAGGCAGCGGTGACTTTCTATACCGTAGAAAGTTTGTTTGTAGCACGGTACGTCGAAAAGTAGTGATTTTCTTAGCCAGTGACAGTGTTTTACCGCAGAATGATTTCCAACGATGGCATATCCCTGTTTTTCCAGTATGTGTCTCAACTGCTTCTCCATTCTTTCTGGCATAAACAAAGATATTAATAAATCTTCCCTACCAACCCTTGGAACTACCGCAACATCCCTGTAAAACTTTAAATACAAAATATTTATTTGTTTATATAGAGGTGAAATATGAAAATAAAAAGCCCGTTTAAAGATAAAAAAGAGATTGAAGGGTTACCAATGAGGCTGATTATTATTTTAGTGATTGCAGAAGTAGTATTGGCAGCAATAATAACAATGACATCTAAAACAGAAGGGCACATGGAAATAGATTATAATCAAATTGCAGGAGGGGATCATACCCAAAGCTCTAGTGGATTCTTGGTAAAAGTGGATGCAATGGGAAGCGAAGAAGTTACTGGTATAAGTTTTACAGCCTACATAAATATCACTGATACTGGCGGTAAAGCAATAGATGGGGCAAAAGTGACTGTAACTGGTGCAGACACGGCGCTGGCGCAGGAACGACAAGGAGTGGTGGAACTGCTACGGTCTTAGTTGAAGACTGTACATTACCTGCCAATCAAGATACAATATATTTAAAAGTCAAAGTTACAAAGAGTGGGCATTACGATGAGATAGATGAAGAAGGAATACAGCTTCAGCGAGTATGGGGATAACACCTTGTGATCCCCCCATGAAAAAAATACTAAGAAAGTCACTATTTAAAACAGATACAAAAGCCGCCTCCGGGAATTGAACCCGGGACCTATTCCTTACCAAGGAATCGCTATACCTCTAAGCCAAGGCGGCTGCAATGAGAATATTCGGTGCCGTATTTAACAATTTTGTGAAGGCTTTTCTTCTTTATTGAAAAAACAATTTATCGTTCCCTATTTCTAATGTTTCTGCAACATATCATATTTGTATTACTTTACCAGAGGAACTGATAACCTTTGCAAAGATGCGACAAATAATTTAACCAACCCCATCCCTGTACGGCATCCAAATTAAATATAAACTACGAACATTAAGACGTATTTTCTCATTAAAATGCATAAACTTTTATATTAAGTACCATTTCTTTAACAAATACAAAGGAGGAGAATATAATGGAAGTAGAGCCCAAAAAATGGAGAAGGTGGCTTTTTTATCTGGATATTGTGGTGATTGCAGTATTAATAATGGCAATTGTATTTCTTGCAAAGGATGCATACCTGGCAGGATATTATCATGGAAGTAATGAAGAAAGTATATCCCTGTGGCATATGGGGCGGGATATCGCATTTGTGACAGGCTCTCTTGCCTGGGTCTTCTATCGGTTCTTCACAAATGAATTCAGAATTCTCCGTCGCCCATGGTAATATTATTAAAGCAGTCAGATATTAGGATTTTGGCTAAAGGTTATGGACTAGGCCGGGAGGCTAGGCGTCTCCTGTAACCGAAAATCGCCTTCGTCGGGGCTGAAGCCCTCAAGGCAATATGCAGACTGTGTAGCGATCCAGTATTGGACGATGAAATCTCGTCCTCTGGGACCAAAGGTGATGGTTCCTTTTGGCCGGAGGGCCAATTGCCCGTCTTAACTTCGGATAAAGAGTCAGACCCGGAAGGGAGCATCTCGGTCGAGGACTGCTGGTGCTCAGAGGAGCGCGGGATTGAGGAAAGTGCTGGAAAAATCGTTTCATCGCCCGTATGTTCACTTGGGGGCATGTCCATACCGGCTAAAATGGATGAGAGGAGAAGGGTTATCGAATACTTTCGGAAGGATAGTGTACTTATACAGTCCGAAGCAGTTGATTTTTTAGTCAGGACAGGTAACGCCTTAAAAAACTCCGAAAAAGTACTTCGGGAATTCGACGAAAAACCCCTAAACATCATGTTGGAAGATGTCAAAAGAATCTTTGATGGTGATGACGCCCGCAATAAATATCATAAGGAAAAAAAAATGGCCGTAACATCCATACCTAAAGAGAAGCATACAGGAGATGATATTCATCTGGAGATACTGAAAGATATTACCGAAAAAAGCAGCGGCAATGGAACTCTATCTGATTTTACCCACCTGTTCAGAGACAGGTACGAGACCATTTACACCTTACTGAGAAAGAGACAGGAGATGAAGAATGTTCTTCCACTAAAAAAAGCACAAAGCAGGGAAGGAAACATCGCAGCTATTGGCATTGTAAATGAGATAAAACAGGGAAAAAATGGCCACATATTGGTTGATATAGAAGATGAGAGCGACAATGCAACACTTTACATCTCAGATGGCACCGCAGGGATAGTTTCCACCCTCGTCGAAGATGAAGTCATAGGCGTGGTGGGAAAGAGAGGCGGGGGGGGACTGATTATAGCTCAAGATATAATATGGCCGGATGTACCGTTGAATCAAAAAAAGCACTATAATGGAAAGGATGTTTATGCAGCATTTGCCGCAGATATCCACATTGGAAGCAAGACATTTTTAGAAAAAGAATGGAAAAAATTCATCAAATGGGTTAATGGGAGCGCAGGAAATGAAAGGCAGAAAGAAGCGGCAAAAAAAATTAAATATATTATAATGCCAGGAGATATTGTGGATGGAGTGGGTATATATCCGCATCAGGAAGAGGATCTTAAGATAGAGGATATCTATGGGCAGTACAAAGCCATTGTAAAAGAAATTGAGGAAATACCACATGATATAAAAATAATTATCCAGCCGGGCAACCATGACGCCGTCCGCCCTGCCCTCCCCCAGCCCGCCTTTGGAAATGAGATACGAGAGATATTTTCCGATATGAATGCTGTTTTTGTCGGCAATCCGTGTTACCTTAGGATAGAGGGAGTTGAGATTCTCCTATACCACGGGCAGTCCATCCAGGATTTTTCGACTCGCATAGGCATTGACCAGAATAGACCGACAGAAATAATGAAGAGCATGCTGCAAAGACGACATATGTCACCCATATACGGTGGCGGTACCCCCATTGCTCCTGAAAAGACAGATTACATGGTTATTGACAGGATACCGGATATTTTTGTTACAGGCCATGTGCATACAACGGCAATTGATAAGTACAAGGGTGTGTCCCTCATAAATGCCTCGACATGGCAGTCACAGACGGAATACCAGAAAATGATGGGTTTTTTGCCCGACCCCGCAAAAGTTCCACTTGTAAATCTCGGTGATGGGCATACAAGCCTTATGGATTTTGGGGCATAGCCGCACCCCATCATTTCCACTGGAAAAGGTTTTTTAGTGCCGAGAGTATAAAGAACTGAATGGGCAACAAAAAAGCAATAATAATTTCACTCCACAATGACAATCTCGAACTAATGCACCTTGCAGAATCGCTTGATTATGTGATAGTGAAAACATTCATCCAGCACCGAAAAAACCCTGCCCGCCCGTTTTATGTGGGAAAAGGTAAAATAGAGGAGATAAAGGACTTTGCAGAAAAAAGTGGAGTGGATTGCATCATGGTCAATGGCAGGCTTACCCCTTCACAGTGGTATAACATGGAAAAAAGGGTGGGTGTTAAGGTTTATGACCGTGTACACCTCATACTAAATATATTTGCAGACAGGGCGAAGAGGAAGGAGGCAAGGCTGCAGGTAAAACTTGCATATTTGAGATATGAAAAACCATATGCCCGGGAATTGATTCACCGCACAAAAATGGGGGAGCACCCGGGTTTTATGGCGGGAGGGGAGTACCAGGTAGCAAATTATTATGAAATGATAAAGAAACAGATAAAAAAGATTAAGAATGATTTAAAAAGATTAGAGAGGGAGAGGGAGTCTCTCAACAGACACAGAGATGAGAAAGGTTTTTATCTGGTTGCAATAGTAGGGTATACAAATGCAGGAAAAAGCAGTTTACTCAACCGGCTAACAGGAGAGCATATTAAGGTGGAGGAAAAGTTATTCTCCACGCTTTCTACAACCACACGTGCAATGAAACAAAAGAGCGGGAAAAGGGTACTGATTTTACTCACCGATACAGTGGGATTTATAAAGGAATTACCTCACTGGCTTATTGATTCGTTTCATTCCACACTGAAAGAGATAGAATTGTCGGATATGGTCGTGCTGTTGTTGGATATTAGTGATAATGTTGAGACCTTAACTGAAAAAGCCAGATTAACCATAAGGGAAATCACAAACATAAATGCCTACCAGAAGATTATATTTGGATTAAGCAAAGCAGATTTGGTGACAGATGGTGAACGGGAAAGAAAACTCAGGGGTATTAAAAATATGATAGGAGACCGACCTTACGTCTTTTTATCTGCAAAAACAGGAGAAAATGTCACCCCTTCCACGCAATAAATTGCGTGGCTTTCCCCTCAAGGGGAAGAAAACGCCTATCGGCGTTTTATGATTTTCCAGGCGATTCATCCCAGACCTAAAGGTCTGGGTTTTCTCGCTTGGATTTTATAAGATATTTAATAAAGATGATTTATGATTATACATCTGATGGTGTGGTAATGGAAGTTAAGTTCCCATATACAGTAAAAAGGCAGGATATCCCCAAGATTTTCGAAAGAGATAGTGTAAAACCACTATATTTTGAGTACAATCCAGATGGGATAGTGTATGTGATCTGCAGCAATAAGGTTAAAGAAAAGGTAATGGGGAAATTTGTGGAAAAGGGAGCTGAAGTTAAAATCATACAGAGGGATTAGATGGAAAGAGGTAGAATAACCAAGGATATAGAATTGTTTGAAAAGAATATAGGGGCGTTGGAGGGTGGTGATATAATAGATATGGCTACAAGGTATTACAAAGATGCCAAATACTACTTATCAAAGGGGGATTTTTTCACTGCGTTTGGGTGCATAAGCTATGCCCATGGGCTGGTAGATGCGCTTAGAATGAAAGGTTTTAAGGATGATAAAACATACTAGGGTAATATGCACAAGATAGATTTGTCCATCGGCAAGGATTTGTTCGAGGAAAACAACAAGCTGGCGGAAAGTAATAACAATACTTTGAAGGAAAAAAATGTGATATCTGTCGACTTCATGGGTTCTATAGGTTCTGGAAAGACCTTGATAATTGAGAAAATAGTTGAGAAATTGTTGAGCAAGAAAAGAGTAGGTGTGATTGTTGGTGATGTTACTGGTGATGATGACTATAAAAGAATAAAGAAACATAATGTGCAGGTAGTAAATATAAATACAGGAAAAGAATGTCATCTTGACGCCCATCTCATAGACCATGCTCTGGAGAAAATGGATTTAAAGGATATAGATATACTCCTTGTTGAGAACATAGGAAATCTAGTATGCCCCGCAGATTTTATGCTTGGATGCGACAAACGAGGGGTGGTGATATCGGTTACAGAGGGTGATGATATGGTCAGAAAACACCCACTAATCTTTCAAATATCTGATTTTGTTATATTGAATAAAATAGACCTGGCAGAATATATGGAAGTGAACATAAATAAAATTCTTGGGGACCTGGAAAAAATAGCCCCGAAGAAAACATTTCTTACAGATGCAAGACATAATAAAGGAATAGATGAATTTATCCAGTGGCTTATATGGGAAAAAGAATAGTCTTGGTTGGGGTCGGGCATGTATTTGATATATCACGGCAAGTAGAAGAAATAATAGATACAGTCAATCCAGATGCCATAGCTCTAGAACTGGACAAAAACCGTTTCTCTTTCCTTTTGAATCCACAAACAAGAAAGGAAAAATCCTCTTTAATATATATGATTTTAGCAAAAATACAGGAGAGAATTGCAAAGAAGTACAATGTCACAACTGGTTTGGAAATGGTGACGGCCATAAAAAAAGCGAAGGATAAAGGTATTGATATCCTTTGCATAGATAAAGATATCAGACAGACCTTAAGAATGTTGTGGCAAAGCGTTTCATTTGAAAGAAAAGTATTATTTTTGCTTGGAGGTATTTCCTCCTTTTTTATAAGTAAGAAAAAAGTAGATAGTGAGTTACAATCTTTCGAAGAAGAACCTGCATCTTACTTTGAACATATTGAAAATTATTTTCCAGAATTCAAAAAAGTTCTTATAGATGATAGGAATGAATTCATGTATAATAATCTATTAAAAGCTCTTGATATGTATGATGTGGTGGTCACTTTTGTGGGGGAAGGACATATCAGTGGGATGCAATGTCTTTTAGATGAATATTCAGGGGAATTAAATGTTAATATTATTCACTTGAAGAATCTAAGGGGAAATAGCTGGATAGAATTGTTATCAAAACATAATTCAATCTAAAAACCCTTCCGAATTAAAATCATTATCTATTATTTCATTCGTAGTACCAGGCATAATATTTTTACAAATTTCACTATATTAACAAGGATTTTCTAGGACTTCTAATGCTTATCATTTCTTTGAGTTAGTTGTAAGATATAAATGTTCCTTTCAAATATATGCTAGGAGTACAAGTGCCTTTGTACTTATAAACGGCACATTCTTGTGTGTGCATTCCTCTTCCTTCAGTACTTTGGAAAGTAACAAAAAAAGAGTAGAAAATGCGTGTTTTATGTACACTCAGTAAGCCTCTTTCCTATTATGGCGACTGACGCATCCTTGTATGAATGGCAAATAAAATATTACATTCAGAAGCACTGCCCTTCAATAACAAACTACCAGATACTAAAATCCATATTCTATGTGTTTTATTACTCCTGCATCCTGTCTTGTGTAAGGTGAAATATAGGGCAGTACTCCAAAACAGGAAGATTCATCTTCATATCCATCGAGTACATTCACTTGCATAATGTGAAATGAGATGCATCGTCTTAAAGTTCCAGTGGAAGTGATGGGGTGTGGGCAATCTTTTTTTATCAGCAGCTGATATTGGGGGTGATGAAGCTTGCATTATCGTTGATTATCATCGTTTTGTTTATCATTCCAAACGCTTTATCACCTTCTTTCACAGCGGGCGACTCTTCAGATTTTTCAGTCAGTAAGGAAAGCAATGTCCTTCAATATGATTGGCGTCCTGAAGATGAGGGCGACCATTTTCCTTGCGGGCGGGAGTGGTGGAATGTTGATGTGTTTTTTGAGCCGGAGGGTATGGGCAACTGGAGTTTGACCGCTTCTTTTGAGTACGAGATGGAAACACCGGCATGTAATCTCTTCCTCACAGTTTTTAACATGGACAGCGGCAAATGTTACAGTCTCGGTTCCTACGGGGATCCTGTCGGTACTCTTTCCCATGAAAAAAACATGGTGAAATTGGATTATTACAACTCCTGGATGGAAGGTTTGTATCCTACATACATAGTGCACTTTGAAAGGAAAAATTTTATTATAAACCTTCGCTACGACGCCCTGACTCCTCCGAAATGGGTTGCAGGTGGAATTTCCGGCGGGTTGCTTCCAATGGGTCTTGGTTACTATAGATATGGATTCATCCCCATGTGCGGGGTTACCGGAGACATCACGATTGACAACAAAACAGCAGAATTTCACGGAAGAGGATATTACGAGCATGTGTGGGGAAACTGGACATACAACAACCCTCTTAGAAACCCCTCGAGTCTAAGAAATATTTCTTCTGCATATAAAAATCTTACAAAATGGTGGCTATCTCACCACTCATTACATATTCCCTCTTCAATCGCCTTTTCTTCAGATAATAACATGTTTGGTTATGATTGGATATGGGCATATTTCCATAATGGGTGGAGCATGTTTTACGGAAACATCCCGTCATGGGTGTGCAAGGGGCCTGCCTTTGGTATTTTCTACTTGGTTTCCGGTGATGGAGAGTACATCACTTTCTCTAATATATCTTATGAATATGGAAATATGGTTTATGTTGAAGATTATGATGTTTATTATCCCTCAGAAATAAAAATATTTGTTTATGAGGGCGGGCGGAAGCTGTCGCTGCAATTCAGAATGACTTGCAGCGTTCATACCTATCTGGACACCAACCTATCTTCACCGTACTGGAGGGCTATTTTTCTTTGGGAGTCCCCTGGGTATGTTTCCGGCTATTATTTCGACGGAGAAAATAATATAACTCTGAATGGTAAATGCGAGATTGAACCAGAGAGGCAGGTATCGGTGTTGGGGCACAACTACCTCGGATTTAATTTTACATTACCCCCTCATGGATTTGGTATAGAAATTTTCATCATATCTCATTTTTTCAAGATAGGGTTTGACATACTCCTTCAGCTCCTCCCTGTGCCAAGATTTTATTTTTCGTTCAAAACATTACCATGACTTCATGCAGTTTCCAATCTTTTTTTTTCCAGATGGGCGGCGATAATGCCTGCTGTAATGGTTACGATTATTAGTGTGAAAGTTGCCCTTTCTGCCGCACCTCTCTCAAAAAGGTCATAGAAAGTTCCAGAGAGTATGAGAAGAAAGCCAAATTTTATTGCAGCTCCAACGACAATATAGGAAATCGATTTTTTATAGTCCCAGTTTCTTATGGCAATGAACGCTCCGGTATAGGGCAGCACAGGGGCAATACGGTTGACCAGTAAAATTCTTTCATCTTTTATAATCAACATTTTGCTGTATTTCTTCATCAGATTTTTGATAAAACCCGGCGGTGAATATCTTTTTGTTATGAGATAAAGCAGGGAATTGCCGGAAAAACTTGCAAGTACTGCCATGGCAAGCAGTTCGATTCCCCATGTGGCGCTGGGATTTGTTGAATATATCACAAGAAGAAAAAAATCTGGCAGGGCTGGAAAAATCATGCTATCTATCAAAAATATCACATATATTGCAAGAAGCATGCCCCAAACACCAAAATTACTGAAGAAGCCAATAATAGCATCTCCTATCATCATTTTTCCAGACCCCTGTACAGATCAGAGAGCATATCAACGGTCTTATCAATATCATGCTCCTCTGCCAATTTAATTGCACCTTCTTCCAATCGCTCTCTCAGTTCGCCATTTTCTGAAAGCGTTTTTATATGCGATACATACTCTCCAACACTTTTTCCTTTTAGGCAGTTTACGCCGTTTTTGAACCAGTCCTTGTATACTCCAATGTTCCTGATAAGCAGGGGCTTTCCGGCTGCAGCCGCTTCGAAGAGGGCATTACCGTAGCTTTCAGCATATGTTGGGAAAAAGAAGATATTTCCTCCCGAATAGACCCCGTTCATCTCATTGAAGGGCACATGTCCTATGAATTCTGTATTTTCTGTTGCATCTGATATATCTGCCTTTTTAAGCCCTGATTCCGTTGAGCCAATCCATACAAACTGAAAGTCATTCCTATCCTCTAAATTTTTTGCGACCTCGATGAAATCTCGTACGCCTTTCCGGGGGATGACAAGTCCGACTGAGAATATTATAAACTTTTCATCAAACCCGTGCTTTTTTCTGAATATTCTCCCTTTTTCTTCATCTGGGGCAAACCTCTCGCAGTCAACACCATTTGGTATGACCACCAGTTCACTCTCCGCTCCATTTTTTTCCATCCACCTTTTTACATAAGGGGTAGCACATACAATAGTATCTGCTTGGTTGTACAGCCACTTTGAATATCTGTCAAATATTGGATAAAGCAACTTATCGAATTTAAACCCACCTTTCACCAGTTCAGGGATATGCCTAGCGTGCATGATAACCGGTTTTCCATTCTTCTTTGCCCTCTTGATAAGTGGTATAAAATTCGGCATAGGATTGTGAAGATGCAGAATATCAAAATCATGAGTCTCGTCAATCCTGATTTCAAAGCCTTTCCATTCCAACCTTTTGGCAAGAATAGGCACCTGCGTTCCCATCCCTCCGGCATTCTTGAAAGTAATCAGCCTGCTCATCGCATCCAGTCCGGTCACCATGCTTATCTTCATTCTATCTTTGGATATTTGAATATCCATATGCTTATTAAGTTTATAGTTGTTAATCGAAATTCGTTCAAAGATAGAAATATATCCTTTCACATTTGTAAAACCGATAAGAAATGCATGGAAATCATCCGGGGACCGCAAAGCATATAGAATTCGTTCCAGAACCGGCTTTTCATGTTATAAAAATTATTAAATGTAGATATTCATCTTGTCTTGATAGCACGAGGGGTATACGGGGGCGGAATAGAAAAATATAGTTTGGATAACTAATAAGTAAACTATTTAGTTTGTTAACTTAATTGCTTATTTTAAAAACAAAAATTTTAAAAATATATCTATACAAACAACCATTAAATCCTAGATACAATCACCGAAATTTTGCGTATTTACCATATTTATCGGGCTTGGCAAAAAGCAATACCCGAAAGGTTCTCTTTCCTGTGGGGATTTGCGCCCCTTTTATTTTTTTAATTCATCTTTCATACTGCTGAAATTCGGAAGCAACTACATCATCGGAGCCGATTCCTTCATAATGCTGGGTGCAGTCATAGGAGATAGTACAGTGGTAGGGGTAAATGATATTGTGCTGGAAGACCAAGTGCTTGGGAAGGGAAAAATGTACGAAGGAGTGCCGGCAAAGGAAATTAAGAAAATGTTTTAAGGGGAAATTTCATCCACATATGGGTTGTATGGGTATTAGAATACAGGACATGAATATAAAGGAAAATGTTTTTGATGTGGTGTACGAACCTCTTGCAGGTTCAAGCCTGGCAAACTTGCTCCGTCTTCTCGCGCAGAACAGATTCAGGATATCTGCCAAATACATGCCCCGGTTTCTTTATGCTGTTATGTTGAGCAGTGTGATATCTCCATTCCGCATTGCAGAACGGATAAAATTTGACGGACGCATAAGAAAGACGGCAATATGCCGCCCGCCGGTTTTTATTATAGGTCACTGGAGAAGTGGCACGACATATCTCCACAATCTTCTTTCCTTGGACAAAAATTTTGGGTACTGTACGACATTTCATTCGGTAATCCCCGGAGCATTCATAACTGGCGAGAAGGTGTTGAAACCCATTGTATCATCGAGCATACCTGAAACAAGGCCGATGGATAACGTACCGATGGGGGCTGATTTACCTCAGGAGGAAGAGTATGCAACAGGTGCATTCATCCACTATGCATATTATAATGGATGATGCTTCCCAGGGAATATGGGGTTTTATAACAAGTATATTTGTATGGGTGATGCCCCGCAGGCGGCGGTGAGAGAATGGAAAGGTGAATATGCTTATCTTCTTAAAAAACTGACATTTTTCTGGGGAGGGAAGCGCCTAGTATTGAAAAATCCTTCAAATACCGGCAGAATAAAATTGTTGCTGGAAATGTTTCCGGATGCACGGTTTATCCACATATGTAGAAATCCATATACTCTGTTTCCTTCGATGGTGAAATTCATGGTCAAGGTGTTGCCCCGCTATTGTGTGCAGAACCCGATTGAAAAAAGGAAAATGGAGGAAATAATCCTGGATGTTTATGCTGCGCTCTATAAAAAATATCTGGCAGAAAAAAGCCTTATTCCCGACGGGAATCTTGTCGAAGTCAGGTATGAAGACTTTATAGAACGGCCATTGGATGAATTGGAGAAGATATATAATGCGCTGAATCTTGGGGGTTTTGAAGAAAATAAGAACATTTTTAAGGAGTACCTAACTGCCCAGTCGGGCATTGAGACTAGTAAATACAAACTGGATAAAGAAATAAAGGAAAGGATATACGGAAGCTGGAAGTTTGTGTTTGATGCATTCGGGTACAGGCAATAAATGAGCGTTGCATCAGCTTTTCAATAAAAAAAACACGACAACAGGGCGCAGAATCACTCAAACTGTTTGCAAATGTTTTATAAAGTCTATTTGGCAGTCGTTCTCTCGAACTTTCCTTTAAGGTATCTTTCCGCCAGATCCTTGTAAATCTCGGCATTGCCCCTTATATCTTTAATCATTTTTTCATCCTGCTTGATTATCTTTGCGGGCACTCCTGCCGCCAGGCTGTTTGCAGGAATTTCCTTGCCCGGAGGGACAACGGCATTGGCAGCCACAATACACCCTTCTTCAACATGGGCGCCATCCAAGACTGTTGAATTAATACCCACTATGCAATCATCATCCACCGTTGCACCATGCACTATCGCCCCGTGCCCAACAGAAACTCCTTTGCCAATTTTTATAGGGTGTTCGGGTGAAACGTGCAGAATGCAACAGTCCTGTACGTTGCTCCCATCGTCGATATCTATTGTATTGAGGTCACCCCGTATCACGGCATTTTCCCATATGCCACATCTATTTCCAATAGAAACATTCCCTATAATAACTGCGCTTTTTGCGATATAGGTTCCCTTGCCGATTTTCATGGTGGAAAATATACTGCCGATTTAAAGATTTGTTGCTCTATCGGCGGGTAAGAAGGTAAAAAATTATTTTATAAAATCCAAGCGAGAAAACCCAGACCTTTAGGTCTGGGATGAATCGCCTGGAAAATCATAAAACGCCGATAGGCGTTTTCTTCCCCTTGAGGGGAAAGCCACGCAATTTATTGCGTGGAAGGGGTGACCTCCTCGGCATTTTACATTATGGTAATTTATATTGATAAAATAGGGCTAAAAACCGGTGAAATGGATATAGTGGATATCACATCCGACGCACAGGCAGCTGTGGATAAATCAGGCATAACAAACGGGGTAGCATGCATATTCTGCCCGGGCTCGACAGGGGCTGTAACCACTATGGAATATGAGCCTGGACTTTTGCAAGATTTGCCGGTAGTGCTCGATCGAATCGCTCCTCGGGGAGAGTATTACCGTCACGAAGAGATGTGGCACGACGGTAACGGTCACAGCCATATCAGGGCAAGCATAATCGGGCCGGATATTGATGTGCCTGTTGAAGGCGGGAAATTACAACTTGGAACGTGGCAGCAGATTGTTTTTGTGGAGTGCGACGTAAGGGAGAGGAAAAGGACGTTACTAGTACATGTCTTTGGTGAATGAGGGACTAGGGGGGTTTGAATTTTAGAAGAATTCCATCGCCGACCCTCTGTGCATCACTCAATTCCATATGTATAATATCATCTGGCGATGAAGCCCCCTTGCCACCTGCCGCCGTTGGCGATGTCGTGCCGCCTATAATAAATGGTGCCATGAATACATAGAATTCGTCGACCAGTTCCTGCCTTAAGAATTCCCATATGACTGTTTCTCCTCCTTCGACGAGTAATTTTTTTATGCCCTTCTTACGAAGCAGGTCCATGAGTTTATTAAGGTTTACAGTTTTTTTTCCACATTTTATCACTTCTATGTTATCCTGCTTGATTTCTTTACATGTGGTTGCAATAAGTGTGGGTGAATCTTTGCTTAGGATTTCTGCGTCATCTGGCGTTCTGAAGTTGCTGTCAAGTACAACTCGCAGGGGATTTGACGGGTTTGATACATATTTCTCCTTAACAGTGAGCTTGGGGTCGTCGGTAAGAACGGTCCCTATACCTACAAGCACAGCATCACATTCATTCCTGAGTTTGTGTACCCTTGCCATATCCTCTTCATTCGATATTTTCATCTGCTTCCTGTTTGGCAATGCAATTTTTCCATCTATTGACATTGCATAGTTTACAATAATGAACGGTCTCATTTTTCTTCAATGGCTGATGCCATCTCTCTCAGAATTTTCTCCTTGTCTTTTACCTTCATAACACCGCTTGCAAGCAGCACTCCAACGCTGCCGAGCTCGATAGCTTTCTTAACATCCTCTCCGTTTTTCACCCCAGCTCCGCAAAGAACTTTTGTGGCAGGGTTTATTTCCTTCACCGCTTTGACAGCATCCCGTACTATCCTCGGCTCTGCACTTGTTACAGATGTATCGCCTCCGATCAACTCCGGCGGCTCTATTGCAACAAAATCAGGTGAAAGCGCGGCCGCAGCTCCCGTAACCTCTATATTATTCGTGCATATGATTGTCTCCATCCTCGACTCTCTCGCTCTTTCCACTCCCTCCGCTATTTCCTTTATTTTCATAGGGTGCTCGGAATGGTTCAGCAAAACTCCATGAGCGCCCGCCTCTTTTATGCTCTCTGGCAAAATCCATCCTGTATGGCTACCGTAGTTTATCGCATCCATATGCTGTGCAAATACCGGAATTTTGACGTTCTCTGCAACCATACGGATATCTGCAGTTTGAACAGCTATCACCATACTCGCTCCTATTTCCTCACTCACTTCTTCCATAACTTTTGCAATTCTTAGGCAATTTCTGCCTGTCCCCCCTTCGTATGCCTTTACATTCACTACTATTACAGGAGTTTTCATGATGTGTAATCCCTTACAATAATAAAATCTTGTCCCTGAGCCCTTCTTCTTTTCAAAAAAGAAAAAGTACTCCATCACAAAAAGAATGATTTGGAAAATAAGTTCTTTGGGGATGAAACACCTTTCTTGCAAGAAAGGGGTTCAATAAAGCGATATGTTTAAAAAATAGGCAGTACTACTCTTTTGAGGTGATATAATAGGAAATATATTCCCACCCTGCCCAGAATGCGGCGAAGGATGGCTCGTTCCATTCTCATTCAAAAATGATGTTTTCGAGAAATGGAAGTGCACAAAATGCGGGTATACTGTAGAAAAGAGATAAAAACCTAAATTTTTATACTGCATAGTGGTAACTCTCTCTAATGCAGGTCGGGGTGGCTCAGCCTGGTAGAGCGCCTGACTCATAGGCACACAGCTTAAGGGTTCGCTGGGAAATCAGGAGGCCGCGGGTTCAAACCCCGCCCCCGACATTAAAGGATTCCGGGAGGCTCCTCCTCCCCCT
>CAZSHJ010000040.1:0-16918 GCA_964606745.1 uncultured Thermoplasmatales archaeon
ATTCTTAGATGAGGGGATTGAAAGTATAATACGTTAGGTTCTAAACTATAAATAATCCGAGCATTTGTGACCACTTTTTTACCATATCCTCAGATAGGATGTAAACAACAGCCTTTTTCTTGACCGTACCCTCAACTTTTCCTGCATCCTCAAGATCCTTGAGCCTTTCTCTGATGATTCTTCTTGAGGCAGTCCCACGATTTTGCCTAACAGCTTCAGTTATTTGTGAAATGTTAAGCCCGTTTCTGCGGAATAACGCCCTTATAATTTCTCTACTGATATCGTCCTTTATTCCACAAAAAATATTATCCTGTGGGGAAAGCCCAAGTCTGATAAAAGAGTCTATCATCCGTATGTATCTTTCTGCAAATTCTCTCATCCGTTCCATCGGTTCCTGAAGGTGCTGGATGATTTCTTCAAGTTCCTTTATTTTGTTGTCCATCTCTTTGATTTCCTTCTTGAGATCCCCCTCACTCTTCTTTCCCATTTCAAAATTAAATGTCTTGTGGGTATAAAAATCCGTTCGGCTTGTTTTGAGAGCAACTGATAATTTTTCAATCTATATATACAGTCAATATTGGTAACAGTCAATATTGGTAATCTTTATATATCGACTGTAATTAATATTTTGGGGTAAAAACATGAAAAATATGAAAGCAATATCATTAGGCATTATTGGGATACTACTTCTAGGTAGTATCGGTGCAATGGAATTTACGAATGCGGTATCAACGACCATTTCTATAGATGCGGGTTTTTTGGTTCCGTCATTGAGTGTTAATTCCTACGGCGAGACGTTTCTCGACTTGCACCTTGACAGTATTAGCATGTATGTTACGGAGCCGGGTAAACCGATGCTCCCCAAGATGGTGCAGACCATCGAACTTCCGTTCGGTGCCCGAAATATTGGGGTCAATGTGGTGCCGCATGAGGTGGAGGAATACCCTGTTTCGGCACCAATTCGTCCTGCCCCGGCTATGATTCCTCTGAATGCCGGTAGCGAGATGGTAATGCGGCAGATTGAGAGAGACGCCGCTGTTTACGGTCAGCAGGAATACTACCCCCGGGCATGGTACTCCTATCGGGTGGGATGCGGTCTCGATGCCGCAGGGCAGCATGTAACCCATGTAATAATTGACTTTTATCCAGTACGTTATGCACCCGGTGAAAATACAATTGCCGTTGCCCATCATGCAGATGTTAGTATTACTTACGATAAACCGATGCATGTGCCGTTCCCTGCCACCAAGACATATGACCTGGTTATTATCGCCCCGGAGTCATTCACCGGAGAACTGGAACGTCTGGTGGAGCACAAGGACAGTCACGGTATTTCCACCCTCCTGAAGACCACCGAGGATATCTATCGGGAATATGATGGGGTGGATAATGCCGAGAAAATCAAGTATTTCATCAAGGATGTCCTGGAAGACTGGAGTATATCTTACGTCATGCTGGTAGGCGGACTCAAGTCGCAGTTCTGGGCGAAGCCAAAAGATAACTCCAACGAAGGGTCGCAGGGATGGTATCTCCCTGTCAGATATACCAATCTGTGGGATAACCCTGCATTTCCGCTGGATGAGGAAACCATTCATGACCCCGGTGTCCTCAGTGACTTATACTATGCAGATATTTACAAGGAAGGCGGTGCCTTTGAGGACTGGGATCCCAACAACGATGGAATCTTTGCCGCCTGGAACAAGCCGGATGTCGCCGATGATACAGGTCTCGATTTGTTCCCCGATGTGGCGGTGGGGCGGCTGGCCTGCCGTAGTATTAGGGAGGTGAAAACACTGGTGGACAAGATAATCGCCTACGAACAGGGCGGCTGCGACTCCTCATGGTTTAAAAAGATGACAGTTATGTCCGGTGATGGATTCCTCGACCAACAGGATCTGAACATTCAATGGGATACAAAACCCATCCAGGATGGGGATTATACCATATATGCCCAGAGTATCAATGACGAAGGTGATACCGGGCCGGTGGATGCCATCAATGTCGTTCTGGACCGCACCCGGGAAACCAGTTTGAGCTTTAACCATGATGACAATCTGAATCCCGCTCTTCAAAATGGATATCCTGCACCACCAATTGCGGAAATCGTCTCCGTATCAGAAGGCGATGTGCTTGGGAATACCGATTACTTCTACTCGCCCGGCGAGAGTGAGGCATATCTCAATTTCTTCATGCACTGGGCAAACATAAGTTATCAGGACGGTGTACTTGTAATACGCGGCAAGTCATATGACCCGCAGCCGTATGGCAATATAACCAGTATCCATGTCTGGATTGAAAATGATGATGACGAGCAGATTTTCTCTGCCTGGCGCAACAATACTGAAATGTTTTATGAAGGTGAATGGGCTGTTGGCGACCATGCGGTGCAGGGGCGCGGCGGCGGGTTGTATTATATGCCAGAGGATTTCGAGCACAATGTACTATATACATCAAATGGTCGCTTAACGGGACAGAATGAGGTATTGCAAGCTATAAACGAGGGAAGTGGTTTCGTGTTTATGTCAGGTCATGGAAGCCCTAACTCATGGGGTGACCATTATCCCGGTGTGCCAGGCAACCGCCAGTACGGCAGCATCACAGGTCTTGTGGTAACGCAACTCCGCCCGTGGTTCCCTTATGTTAGCTTCCCGGCGTTCCCCATAGACAGTCTGTCAAACGGCGAAAAATTGCCGGTGATGGTCATCGGCGGCTGCCACAACAGTCAGTTCAATGTATCGGTTGTGCCAGCAGTCTTCCATGCGTTGCATTTGTTTTTCCCCTTCCTCCCTGATAATTCAATGTGGACCTACGGGCAGCCTGTGCCAGAATGTTTCAGCTGGCGATTGGTAAGAAATCCCGATGGCGGTGCCATTGCTAGCATGGGAAATACAGGTTTGGGTTATGGAGTACCAGGAAGAGACTGCACTACAGGCGGCGGTGATGCATGGATTACTATAGAGTTTTTCAAGCAATACGGTGCAGAGGAGCATCATATCCTTGGAGATGCTTACTGCCAAGCACAGACTAGTTATGTCAGCTCCTTTGACATGACAGACCTTGGGGCAGGACATACCAAAACCGTTCAACAGTGGGCGCTTCTCGGCGACCCCAGTCTCATGATTGGTGGATACTCCTGAGGACGTTTCCTGGCCCGTTGGTAAATCCGTCCAGAAGAGGGTAAAATGTATGACTAAGAATATCCTGGTAATGGTATTCTAAAACAAAATATCTGCCATATGATGCGACTAACTGTATTTCAAAGAAATAAAAATCGTTGCCTTATCCAGACTCAGGTGTTAGCTCTACGTTACATGTTCCTGATGACAATGGAGGCAAAAATATATTATACAATTCAGCCATAAAATTATTGTGATAAACAAACTGATTCGGCAGACGATGAAATATGTCCTGACAGGGTCAAAGGGGATGGTTCTTCAAGACAATTTTCCAAATATACGGGAAGTAGTGTCGGGAATTGAAGATTTGGGATTGTATCTCCATGTTCCATTTTGCAGGCATCCGTGCTTTTACTGCCCATATTTCAAGGAAAAGTACAGCAGGGATGCCGCTCTAGCTTACAGGGATTCGGTCATCGGTGAGATAGAATTTTACAGGGATGTTCTGGGAGAAATTCCAGTGACATCATTTTACATAGGGGGCGGAACACCCACAACAATGATGGGAAACGGTTTGGAAGATATTGTTCATGCAGTGCGGCGGTCTTTTGGCCTGCAGTGTGACATTTCAACGGAAACTCACCCGAACGATATCACACCCGGTATGGTCGAAAAACTGAAAAGTATTGGGGCCGAAAGAATAAGTATGGGAATAGAATCGTTCGGTGACCGCTTTTTGAAAATCTTGGACAGGCCATACAAAAGTAGAAAGGCAAAGAAGGCAGTATCGCTGCTGGTGGATGCCGACTTTAAGTGCATCAACATTGACCTCATGTTCGGGCTGCCAAATCAGGAGATAAAGGACGTCGAAGAAGATATTAGAACGGCCATTGAACTCGATGTTGACCAGATATCAGCATACCCGATATTCACTTTTCCCCATACGGGACTGAAGGATGCTGTCAGAGAAAATCGGTATACGCTCCCCGGGCTGCTAAAGAGAAGGAGAATGCTGAGAAAAATCGAGGAGTTGTGCTACAATGCAGGTATGGAAAGAACATCCGTATGGGCTTTCACGAAAAAGGACGTAGAAAAATACAGCTCGGTTACGGTTCCCAGATATATTGGCCTGGGTGCAGGAGCAGGTTCCCTCGTACCCGGCTTCTTCTTCATCAACACCTTCAGCGTCAGCGAGTACATAAAATTCATGGCAAAAGAAGGGAAGCCGCCTGTGGCACTTGCCATAAAATTCAGCGAGGCGGAGGAGATGTTCCACTGGCTCTACTGGAGGATATATGAAACACAGGTTGTCAAGGGGGACTTCGAGGGGCAGTTCGACAAGAACTTCGATGCAACATTCAAAAAAATATTTTCGCTCTTTGGCATTCTGGGAATGTCGAAAGACATAGGAGACAAAATAGTTATGACCGACAGGGGAAACTACTGGGTACATGTGCTGCAGAATCTATTTTCCCTGGATTTCATAGGAAGAGTATGGGATGTATGTCTCTCCGATAAGTGGCCCGGGCAGATGGAGTTGATTTGAGATTGGTTGCCCCCTAATATTTTAAAAGCACCTGCAGATTATATTTCATGAAAAAATTGATGGCATTGCTTTTGACTTTAGCTATGATTTTTTCATTTCCCGGGAATGCCATATATGAAAGTCATGAATTTGAAAAAAGCGAATCTCCCTCGTATGCTCCCCGGTTTGGCATTCATTCTGATGGAATAGAACTGATTGAGCAGTTTGGCAGCATAATTGAGTTTGTCAACGAATGCCACGTAAAGGATTATTCAATCATTCTCTTTAATGTCATGCCTTGGGATTATTATTTCATCTCCCCGACGTTGAACAATCTTGGATGGGAATTCAGCAGGGACATGCTTACCCCTTTAATTAAAAAGGCACATGAGAAAGGCATAGGGGTATTTGTGGATGTGCAGTCTCTGGCATGGAAATTCAGGGAGGGATACGGTGAGGATTGGCCCGGCAGCATCCCTTCAACCAGTGATGTTGTAAGTATCGTAGACGAACTGATATCATGTGGGGTGGACGGGATATCCGAGGAGATGTTTCTCGCCGAATGGTTCTCACCCGTGTACGATATATGCAGTGAAAATGGTGTGATTTATCTTCACAAGGGGATTCCGTACGATGTGGCATGGTTCTGCAATGAAAGTTCAACAGTATTTCGGGCATATTCAAACTGCAGTATTCTGATGACGGAAGATTATTACATGAATGATGACCTTGCAAGAAACAGCATAATCCCGTCATTTGCTTCCGGACTTGGGAAACCATACTGGGTAAAAAGTTGTCCTGATGATTGGGCTCTGGGAAGCATTGCAAATATGGAAAACGTCCTTCTCATGAGGATGGTACAATATCATCCCGATTACATTTTCGCCATGATTTACAACAGAAGTGATTTTGATGAGTTTAACCCCACTTCCCTTCTTCCGATTGTCCAAGATTATATCATCGGTGAGGACAAGCCGGTATGCAATGTGGTTGTATACCTCACAAACGAGGCGGGGACAGAAGACAGTCCGAAGGATATTGACTCGTGGCAGTTGCTTGATGTAAGCTTCTCTGCGATAGCAAACGGAATCATGGCAAGCGGTTATAAGATTGTGATAACATCGGAGCCGATGGAAAGTGCGGATGCATACTATATTTACACCAGGGGCGGATGGTGGGGCGAGAGCAATATTCTGGATTTGCCTGATGATATCGTAAACCTTTTTTACGGGGATAAAACGGTATTCTTGGAGGTGTGTGGTGTACTTCCCGAATCAACCCCAAACTGGCAGAGTGTGAGAGACAGAATCGGGATGGACAATACAATATTTGATACAGTCTGTCTGGTGAATGAGCCGATAGACGGGACATACAACGGGGTAACCTATTCACATCTGAGTGATGACTGGTTCATCTTCAATGAAATAGAGCCCTGCAATATATGGGGGGAAATTCTTTCCACCTGCAGCTATGAGGGCAATACATATGTGCTGGCAGCAAAAGACGGAAATCGCATATTCATAAACGGCGCCGGCCTTGATTTCAATGCCGGATTTCTAATTTCAAGTATTTTGGGCGATGGTTTACAGGCTCCTTCCGGCTGTATCTCGACCACCGGATTTATATCAATCTTTTATGCTACTGAAGATACACCGCTCCACATAAAGCTGCCTTACAATGCATCATCGATCGAATGGACGAAAAGGGACACACATGGAGAAGTACGGAAAGGAACCTCCTTGTATAATAGAAATACGGGCTATACTGATTATTTGTCCGAGGGAACGCTGCTCCTTCTTTATAGTCAGAGCAATATGACACTTTGCATTTCCAGACCGAGTGATATGCTGTACATAAATGACAGGGAAATATCACCGATGAACAGACCAATCATCATTGGAAAACTAACCATTGAGGCAAATACATATTCTGAAGATGGAATTGACCAAGTTGAATTTTATATCGATGGTGTTTTGAAAAGTAGTGATACTGAACAGCCATATCACTGGCTCTGGGACGAAAAGATATTTGGATATCATAATCTAAAGGTTGTGGGGTATGACAGTCAAGGAAATGAAGCAAGCGATGAAATCGAGGTTTTGATATTCAACCTTTGAACCTTAAAGAACTTTTACCGCTTCATATCCCATGTTGAACGCCCTTTCGTTCATTGCTATATACTTTTCAGGGACGTTATCCTTCACTGCCTGCAATATATTTTCTTTCCCTATGGACAGTAGCTCCATTCCTGCAAGGGCACCGAGCATGACTATATTCTTCGTTATGGCATTGCCGGCCTTCTTTGCAATGTCAAGTGCATCGATTTTTACCAGTTTCCCCCGCGATGAAAGTTCGTTGAAGACCACCACAAGGTCAGGATATTCACTCTGGCCCAGGGAAACATTCGGTGGAATCACGGGATTTATATCGGTTATTATGGTCCCGTCACCGTTCAGTTTTTCTATATGGCGGATGGCTTCCAGCGGTTCCATGGAGACTATTACATCTGCACCGCCATCGGCAATCAATGGCGAGTAAACATTTCCTGCACAGACGGTACATACCACGCTTCCGCCCCTCTGTGCCATGCCGTGGATCTCTGACGTTATTGCCTTTACATCATTCATCAAAAATGCCTTTGCAAGTATGTTTGCCTCTGTAAGTACGCCCTGGCCGCCCACGCCGGCAAATATCAATCTCTTCTTCATTTTTTCCTCCTTATGGCATGTGATTCGCAAACCTGCGTGCATACCCCGCATGCATTGCAGAGTGTTTCATCGATTTTGATTTTATCCCCGTCGTAATAAAAAGCCGGGCAGCCGAATTTCTCTATACATACGCCGCACTTGGTACATTTATCCTGGTCCACCTCGAATGAACCTTCACGCATGCTTTTCGGCAGGATGAGTGCACATGGTGCCTTTGAAACAACAACCGAGGTTCCTTTGTACTCCAGGGCCCTCTGGAATGCCTCTTTTGTTTTCTTCAGATTATTCGGATTTACAACCTCAACATGTTTCACTCCAAGTCCTTTCACAACATCTTCCACCTTTAGCATGATTGCCTCGTTTCCCATGCCGTCATACTGCGTGCCGGGATGCGGCTGGTGGCCTGTCATGGCTGTTGTCCGGTTATCAAGAACGGTTATTACGCAATCATGATTGTGATGAACGGCATTTACAATACCGGGCAGCCCCGAATGGAAGAACGTGGAATCGCCCATGAATGATACGACCTTCTGGTCTGTCGCATAGGCAAAGCCACATGCAGTGCCAACGTTTGAACCCATGCACAGCAAAAAGTCAGCCATTTCGAGCGGAGGAGCCTTACCTAGAGTGTAACATCCTATGTCCGTTGGATATATTGTTCCTTCGGGTGCCACCTGCTTGAGAGCATAATATGTCGCCCGATGGGGACAGCCGGGGCACATTACGGGGGGGCGGGGTGGTATTGGAGTGTTTGCCGACTTGACTGCTTTCTTTTCCGACAGACCGAAGAATTTCCTGATGGCTGTTTCAGTAACATCCATATCATATTCGTAAATCCTGCTCAGACCGCCGTAGCCCTTGCCGTATATTTCTACATTTATTCCCTCCTCATGGGCAATTGCCTTCAGATATTCTTCCAGAAACGGTTCAAGTTCCTCGAGAATAAGCACCCTATTGCATGATTTCATAAAATCCATACACATCTTTCCGGGAACGGGATTGGTCATCCCGAGCTTCAGTATTTTGCATTTTAACCCCAGTTCATCCATAACTTCCCTTGCATATTTGTATGGTGCTCCCGATGATACGATGCCGTCAGTACCCCCAAAATCCTCGATTTGGTTGAATCTGCTTTTTTCCGAAATTTCTTCTGCCTTCTTCATTTTCTCCAGAAGGACAGGATGCAGTTTTCTTGCAATCTCGGGCACGGTGACCATCAGCGGATTCTTCTCGAATTTCCCCTTCTTCTTTTTGAGATTAATATTGCCGAGGGAGACCGGTCCCCTAATATGGGATGTCCTCGTGGTCATCCTGAAAAGCACGGGCAACGAGAGTTCCTCTGAAATGCGGAAAGCATTCATCACCATGTCCTTCGCCTCCTGCGGGTCCGACGGCTCCAGCATCGGGGCATTTCCAAATTTTGCATAGTATCTGTTGTCCTGTTCATTCTGGGACGAGTGGCACGACGGGTCGTCTGCCGTCACGATCACATGCCCTCCCTTACATCCGACGTACATGTAAGTCATGAATGCATCACTCGCCACGTTGAGACCGACGTGCTTCATGCAGGTAAGGGCGCGCAGGCCGGAGACGGCAGCCGCAGCCGCAAATTCCAGTGCAACCTTCTCATTCGTTGAATACTGGAAATAAAATCCGGGCTCTTGCCCCTTGCCTTTGTAGTACCGTGCTATCTTCGAAAACGTATCTGCTATTTCCGACGAGGGGGTGCCGGGATATGTGGTGGCAATATCTATACCTGCCTCTATTGCACCTCTTACTATCGCCTCGTTTCCGAGAAGCAATGCTTTATTCTGTGTTGACAACACATCCATTCCATTCACCTTTTACCATTAACTTTTTTATTGGTTTTCTATCAACTTTGCATCCACCACTTTCAGCCCATTCTCGTAAACAAATACAGGATTTAAATCCATCTGCTCTATTGAAGGATATTCCATCCCTATATTGGAGAGACTCATAAGAAGATTTACCACGGATTCCTTGTCAAGGCTCATCCCCCTGAATCCATTGAAAAGCTCACTTGCTTTCAGTTCATCAAGCATGTTCTCTGCATCTTTTCTCGTTATGGGAACAAGCCTGAAAGCAACATCACCGTACATTTCAGCAAATATGCCTCCCATTCCCGCCATTATGGAAAGCCCGAAGGATGTATCATTTACAAGGCCGGCTATCAGTTCAATGCCCATAGGTTCCATTCCTTCCACCAGAAACTTTTTATCGGGGAATTTTTTGATGAAAGTATTCAATTCCTTTCTTAGCTCGTCTTTATCCCTTATATCCAACTTAACTCCTCCGACATCCGTCTTATGCATGATATCGGGTGAGCAAACCTTGAGTACCGCCGGAAATTTCAATTCAATGCTGTCCAGGTCATCCTCGCTTTTTATGACTGCAAAGTCCGTTGTCGGTATGTCATATTCCTTCAGCAGCGATTTTACCTCGTCTTCCGCCAAGGCTTTTTTTTCTGTGTATTGGAAAACGTTCATTGGTTGGGTATGCAGATGGTATTTTTTACTTTTTGGTACACGTAATGTGAGATATTAAGAACTATTAAGAACTGCAAGAATGGGGGTAGATACAATTAGTAATTTTATGTTACATACTATTTCTTCTTATATCTTTTTATCTTGTCTTCAAGTGACACTGTTTCTAAATGTTCATTAAACTAAAATATTTGCTGAAAGAGATTATACAGAAATAAATGGTATATAAAAATAGTTTTATACCATTCATTGTTTATATCGGGAGCAATTCATGGTGAGAAAAGATGCCAAATACTGGCTCAAAAAAGGAGTTGCATTAGGGGGGCAGGGAAAACATGAAGAAGCTTTGGAATGCTTCAATAAAACAATAGAGATAAATCCAAAATATGCTGAGGCATGGTATGGTAAAGGATGGACATTAGGTGAGCAGGGAAAACATGAAGAAGCTTTGGAATGCTACGACAAAGCAATAGAGATAAATCCAAAATATGCTGAGGCATGGTATGGTAAAGGAGTTGCATTAGTTAAGCAGGGAAAACATGAAGAAGCTTTGGAATGTTTCAATAAAGCAATAGAGATAAATCCAAAAGATGCTGAGGCATGGTATGGTAAAGGAGTTACATTAGTTAAGCAGGGAAAACATGAAGAAGCTTTGGAATGCTTCAATAAAGCAATAGAGATAAATCCAAAATATGCTGAGGCATGGTATGGTAAAGGAGTTACATTAGTTAAGCAGGGAAAACATGAAGAAGCTTTGGAATGCTTCAATAAAGCAATAGAGATAAATCCAAATCTTGCCGAGGCATGGAATAATAAAGGGGCAATATTGGGCAATTTAGGAAAACATGAAGAATCATTGGAATGTTTCGATAAAGCAATAGAGATAAATCCAAAAGATGCCGAGGCATGGTATAATAAAGGAGTTGCATTGGGGAGGCAGGGAAAACATGAAGAAGAAATAGAATGCTACGACAAAGCAATAGAGATAAATCCAAAAGATGCGGATGCATGGAATAACAAAGGGGCAATATTGGGCAATTTAGGAAAACATGAAGAATCATTGGAATGTTTCGATAAAGCAATAGAGATAAATCCAAAAGATGCCGAGGCATGGTATAATAAAGGAGTTGCATTGGGGAGGCAGGGAAAACATGAAGAAGAAATAGAATGCTACGACAAAGCAATAGAGATAAATCCAAAATTTTCAATAGCATGGTATAGTAAAGGGAGGATTCTTTATGGGTTAGGGGATTATGCATCTTCGGAGAAAGCAATTGAAAAATCTTTAGAAATATCTCCTTCTTTTGAAGCCCATTTTTTAATGGGAAAAATCGATGTAATGAAAGGCAAATTTAAGAAGGCAACTGAATATTTTGAGAATGCAAAAAAACTAAAGCCGTCTGATATCTATCCTAGCATATGGAGGGTATATGCTAAATATATGCATATAAGCTATCCTTCTAAAAATATAAAAGAAAAAGAAATGGAAGAAACTGTGGAATATCAGAAAGGCATATCCTTACAGATATTGGAAGTCGAAGAACTTATAAAATCTCTTGAAGGAAGAAGAAAAAGCGAAGAAGAAAAAGCGAAGAAGAAAAAGCGAAGAAGAAAAAGCAATACCAATCCTTTATTACTGGCTTGCTGTCTTTTATGCAAAGGTTGGCGGTTATCTTTCTTCAGTAGAAAATTTTGATAAATCAATTGATTTATCAAAAAAATTGATAAAGAAACTCAAAAAGAATGGGAAAAACGATGAAATTGGATCTCTTGAAGAAACAGAAAAAAAAGCAACAAATCTTTTAAGATATATATGGAATTCAAAAATAAATTCAACTTTCTGGGACTGGTGGCTTTTCTCACCGAAAAGTTTATTGAGGAGAACAAAACGCACAATTTCTATTATTTTTGATTTCGTTTTATCATTTTTACTGGTTTGTCCATGGATAAACTTCATTCTACCAAAACTAGAAGTTCCAAATCTTCCATGGGATTACTGGGTAGTTTCCATTATTTCCATATTATTCATTCTTCTTTCTCCACGATTCAGTAGATTTAAAGCAGGTGATATGATTGATGTAGAACTTCCTCCTCCTACAGAATTAACAGTAGCTCCTGTTTCATTTATGCCAATAATGGAGAAGATGATGGGAAAAGAATTACGATAAACTTCGGGGAAATAGAGCAACAATTCCCAAATGTTTCCGGCAGTGACCATCATCATTTTGGTAAATATGATATACCACGAAATGCATTAAAGCAAAGATAAAATGAGAACTTTCATATCAATAGACGTTGGGGCTATTGACTCGCTTATCGGGCTTGAGGAGGAACTGAAGGGGACAGGGGCTTCCATCAAGTTGGTTGAGCCGGAAAATATACACCTCACGCTTAAGTTCCTCGGAGAAATCAATGAGAGTATGGTGCCCGAAGTCGAGAAGGTTATGAAGGCGGCAACTGAAGGGATATCCTCCTTTACGGCTGCACTGCACGGTATGGGCGCATTTCCGAACCTGGACTACATAAAGGTCGTTTGGGTCGGCGTGGAGGATAATGGAGAAATGAAGGACATGGCAAAAAGGCTGGGTGAGGGAATGGATTTGTACGGATTCAAAAAAGAAAAAGGGTTTATGTCACACGTAACGCTGGCAAGGGTGAAAAGTGCCCGGGGAAAGGAGAGGTTGGCAGAACTGATAAACAAGAACAGGGATGTGCATTTCGGGGAGATAGACGTTAAGGGGATAAAGCTCAAAAAAAGCGAATTAAAGAGGGAAGGACCTGTATATAGCACCATCAGGGAAGTAAAATTATGAAAGAGGAAGAGATAGTAAGGAAAATTCTGAAAAGAATCAGCCCGTCTGAGAATGAGGAAAGAGAAATCATGCGGACGGTTGATGAACTGAGGGACAAAATTCTGGAAGGGGCAACAGAGAAGGGCATGAATGTGAAGGTCATGCTTGTAGGCTCGGTAGCAAAAGGAACATACCTGAAGAACTCACTCGATATGGACATCTTCATTCTTTTCCCGCTGCATTATTCCATGGAAGAAATGAGGGAGGACGCGCTTCGACTCGGAAAAGAAGTCCTTCGGGAATGGAAAATCCAGTATGCCGAACACCCGTATATCCGGGGCATCTACAAAAAATATGATGTGGACATTGTGCCATGTTACGATGTAAAACGCATGTCGGAGAAAATGAGTGCAGTGGACAGAACCCCTTTCCATACTGAATATGTCAAAAAACATTTAAGTAACAAGGACGAGGTACGGTTGCTGAAGCAGTTTTTGAAGGGCGTAGGATGCTACGGGGCAGAGGTGAAAATTCAGGGTTTCTCAGGGTATCTGGCAGAACTGCTCGTATTGAAATATGGCTCGTTTGAGGAAGTGCTGAAAAGTTCCCGGGGTTGGAAAGGCAAGGTGATTCTTTCCCTCGATGGGGATGACGATAAAAATGCCAATTTTTCGGAAGATTTTGTTTTTATAGACCCCGTTGATTCTTCACGCAACGTGGCTGCTGCCCTCTCGCCGGACCGGCTGGAATTTCTTATTTTTGCAGCGGAGGAGTACTTAAAAAATCGGAAGATAGAATTCTTCTTCCCAAAGGAGGTTGAAGCGTGGCCGCTGGGCAAAATAAGGGGACAGATAAAAAATTTTGTTGGTGTGAAAATGCCGAAGCCCGATATTATTGATGACATATTATATTCCCAAATAAGGAAGGCATCAAAAGGCATGGAAACGATGTATCGCGAATACGATTTTCATCCGGTTGAATCATTGTATCATGTTAACGATGATATAATCATAGCTGTAAAACTGAAGGAAAAAAAATTACAAGATAATAAGATTCATATGGGCCCGCCTGAGAAGGAACGGGAACATGCAGGGGCATTTCTCTCCAAGTGGGGAGAAGCTGATGGTGTAATCAGGGGACCATATAAAGAAAACGACAGATGGTGGGTTGAGATAAAGAGAGAATATACCGATGCAGTCATGCTTCTAAATAATAAAATTGAAGAATTGAATCTGGGGAAGCATCTCAATGAATTAAAAAATCAGGCAGAAATTTATGAAGATGGTGATTTTGTGAAGGAAAAATACGCCGCATTCTGGACAGAATATCTTTCAGGAATCCCGCCCTGGGAAAAATAAGAAATGGAGTTTCTTATATCAATCCTGCCTTTTGAAGCAGCATGAAATCCTCCGTGGACAGTTTCTCACCTTTTTTAAATCTCTCGTACACATCATCAGCCTTCTTTTGTATGGCAGTCCTTTCCTTCTGGATTTTGTCCACTTTATTCTTCTTCTTCATGGATTCCATCTGTTCCTCTATTTCTCTTACCTCTTTAATATAAGAAACGAATTTTTTATGGGCCTTATCCGCGTCAAGTCTTGATAGAGCGTATTCCTTGTGAATTTTTTTCAGTTCTTTGTATAACTCATCAGATTTATCGAAGCATTCCACCATCTTTAGGTGTTCTTCCTGTGCCTTGTCAGCCAGCTCTTTTACCTTGATATGTTCCTTGTCACCTTTCTCCTTCATAAGCCGTTCCTTCTCCAGAACTTCCTTCAAGGCCGGGGTTTCTTCAAGGACTTTTTTTCTATCCTTTATTTTTTCGTTCAGTTTCGAGAGTTCCTCCACCAATCCTGCCTCCTCCTTCTTTGATAGCTGGTGGGTCATTTGCCGGAATTCCAATTCCTCTCTTTTTTCGTTAAGTAATTCCAGTGGCATTCCTTCTGGCAAATATTTTTTTCTGAGTTGATTCAACTCCTTTTTTATTTCTTTATATTCTTTGTTAAAGTCTTTTCTTTTTGTTTTGGAATTTGAAACCCTTAGGTTTGTCTCATCTCTCAGTTCTTTATGTCTCAGACCATCCTGCTTATATTTATTAATCTGGTCAGCTACCTCCTGCTTTTTTTTCTTTAATTTTTTCGTTTTTTCATTGAATTTTTCCCGTATCTCCTTTGTCTCGCTTATTTTTTGCCTCAGTTCTTCCCTTCTCTTCTGCAATTCCTCAACGTCCATTCTATTCCCCTAATTGAAGTGTTTATTAAAAAATTTCGCTTATTCGTATATTCTTCCCTCCATTACTACATGCTTTACAACTGTCTCGACTCTGTTAACGGCCGTTCTTGTTATCTCAAGTTTTCTCTTTAGTTCCGTGTCTGCTCCGTTCATGGAGAGATCTATATACCCTTTTGCTATACACAGGGGATTGAAAAAATAGTGGGAGATATCCTCGATAAATTTCTTCTCTCTTTCAATAATTTCTTCCATTTTCTTATTGGAAATCTCAAGTTCGTCCTCCATTATCTTTTTATTGGTGATGTTAACCATATTAATCAGCAGTTCATTGCCGTTACCCTGATTGACGGCACATACATCCAGTTCCACCCATACTAACTCGTTATTCCTTTTTATCAACCTCGTAGTACATGAAGGAACGCTCTTTCCGTTCAGGGCATCCTCCATTTTTTCCCTGACGAGCTTAATGTCGCCGGTATGCAGGAAATCCACAATTTTTTTTCCTGAAATGCTGCTGTCATATCCTGTTATCTCCTCAAATCTTCTGTTTGAGAAAGTACATATCCCGTTTTTCACCATCAATATTCCGGCAGGCGAGCTCTCCGTCAGAACGCGATACTTCTCCTCTTTTTCCCTAAGCGCATTCTCGGCGTATAATCTTTCACTTACGTCATTCATAATCACAATTGCCCCGCCGTCCGGCAGAGAAATCCCATCAACAGAGAAAAAATTGTTATTTTTCTTCCAGATAATCTCTTTAAATGGTTTACCTTTTTTTAGCAAGTTGCCAAGTTCCTTGAAGTAACTGGATTCTTTAATCAGGGGGTTTTCCAAGATTTTTGTTTTGCTTATATCCTTGCATACTACATTCCTGGCTTTTCTGTTTTTATAGACTGCATACCCTCTCTCATCAATAAAGATGATTCCGATAGGAATATTATCCAGTATTGCTTTAAAATAATCCATATGTGTACCCATGTCCCCTTCCATAATATCTTACAGGAAAGGTTAGGGATTTATTTAAAATTTTCTAAATATGTTATAAGATAAAATGGAATCACTGAATACAACTGCTTTACCATACTCTTAGTTATTTCAGAAAGTACTTGGCATTTGTATCACATAAGTATAAATATAAGTCCTCCATCTCTTTATGTGAGAAAAGTAAAATCGAGAATTGTTGTAGTATTGATCTTTAGCGGTGGCTATGCCTTTTTATACGAGAAAATAGATATTGCCCTCTCTCCATTAAGGCCGATTTTTGGCGATTTCTATAACCTAATTGTGTTAATCTTACTCATCCTTGTTATTCTTATTTTAAAGAATTAAAAAATAATAATAGTACTTACTAATAGTACTCTTTTGTATTACAAAACTTTATATATACAGGTCTATTTAGGTTGTTAAATGAAGAAAGAATTTGTGCCGTCTGTACATTATCAAAAGATGAAGAGCCAAGCTTTAGCAAGTGGCAAAAGCGAGGAAGAATGGATGAGGGACCAAAAAGAATGGATAAAGAATTATTGGGGTAGTCTTTCAGAGGGTCAAAAGCGAGAAGTTGCATTTCTGTTGGTTCGTGTCCGTGATATATTGGATTACAATAGCAAAATGCATATTGACTACGATGGTATTGTCCTTCTGAAAGATATTCATAATGAGTTTATTATAAGCAATCTCTTGTGGGCAATAAACAGGATCACAAAAGATATTCGACCTACACCTTGGGAAAGGGATATGATACGAAATCTTCGAGAGCAGGATAATACTATCCGCCGAATTGCAAGCATATTTAACAGAAGCAAAAGGATCGTGCACGATATAATCAAAAAAGAAAAGAGTCCCGACTCCCGGATTTGAACCGGGGACCTGCCGGTTTCGGCAGCAGAGCCAGATGTGGCCGTTGGGTCTACAGCCGGCCGCTCCAGCCAGACTGAGCTAAGTCGGGAATAGGTGGTAATGCGTCTTGTATTTTTATTTTTTTTTATATGGGCCCGCCCGGATATATTACATTCCTTAGATTGTGAGATGTCAATGTTTTAGG
>CAZSHJ010000041.1:0-16460 GCA_964606745.1 uncultured Thermoplasmatales archaeon
CAAGCAAAAATCAGCAAAATTGATGTTTTCAGTCAGCTACATTCCGAAGTACTGTGTTAATAGAATATCTTATCCCTGTCCTAATATGAACACTCTCTGGAAAATCACTTATTATTCATCCTTCCAGCTTGTAGTTACAATACCGATGGTGAAAACGATTGCTGCAAATATGAAAATCACAAGGCTGTTCATGAGCGCCCCTGAAGCATCACCGAGAATCATCGCATCCCTCAGACCCTCTCCCACATAGTAGAGTGGCATGAACTTTGCAACGACCTGCAAAAAGTGGGGCATCATCTCAAGAGGGAAAAATATACCTGCAAGAAACATCATCGGAAAAGTGATGGCATTGGCGGCGGCGGGGGCGGTCTCCTCGTCCCTCACGAAACGGGTCACAATCATACCCATGCCAGCAAATGCAAAACTTGCGGAAATGATTAGAATGAACATGTACACATTCAACTCGAATGTCAGATGCCATACCAGCACACCCACCACGAGAATGAAGAATGTGGAGACAAATGCCATGAAAAGCATGAACAGCATTTTTGCGAGAATCCAGTCACCGCGTGTGAAAGGCGTGGTTGACAATTTCCGCAGTATGCCATTTTTCCTGGATTTCGTATTGCTCTCTATCACGCCGAAAACGCTGTTTGTCATAACGGTTAAAGCAATGACACCGGGCACGAAGAAATCGATGTACTCAAATTTTTCCTGTATTATGCTGCTCGTGTTGACATGCATGAAATTGTCGCCGCCCGCAATCATTAGGTTTGACTGGCCGGTGAGCTGGGCCATGACGGATATTATTACGCCATTGCTCTGTGCGTCGCTCTGGTCGAGCATGAGGGTAATATTGGGGGCAAGACTTGCATCTTCGTTAAATATCGCCAGCCCGAGTTTCATTCCATAATTTTCCGGAATCACCATGACTGCTTTCAATTTTTCAGATTTTACATACCTGTTCAGCTCCTCCCGATCCGAGGCATCACTGTCTTTTATGACTCTCATTCTTATAACACCCGTGTCGTTGAGTTGGTCGTATAACGCATCATAAAAATTGGTAAAATTACCGAGACTTCCGGAAGGATAACCCATCCCCGTACCGTTTTTTATCATGCCAATAATGAACTCTCCGTTTTCATAGTCATAGTTTTTTACGTACAGGTCATACCTCCCCGCCCCCCCACCCGAGAAAATTGCACCGAACAACAATATGAGAATGACGGGAAACGCTATGGAAAAGAACAGCGTTCCCTTGCTGCGAGTGTAATTCCTGAAGCTTGCCATAAAATCCGTGGCAACGATTCTCAAATTCATGTTGCCTCACTCAATTTTGCACCCGTGAGATTGAGGAAAACATCCTCCAGGTCGGAACGTTTGATGTCCACCTCACGATAATACACTTCCTTTTCCCTGAGATAAAACAGGATGTCTATAACAGCATCTTTCTTTGGAATTTTTACCTCCACATTTCCGTTCGTCAACCTCGTTTCGGTATAGCCGGTTTTCCTCAATGCTTCCATAGCCTCCTTTACATTGCACCCCTTTATGGATAATATACTCTGCCCCCCGTACTTCTGTATGAGTTCGTCCAGCGTGCCCTCTGCAACAATCCTGCCCCTGTGGATAATTGCAATATCATCCGCAAGATATTCGGCCTCCTCCATATAATGGGTTGTAAGAAACACGGTTTTCCCCTGCTTTTTCAGCCCGGCAATGGCATTCCATACGTCTCTCCTGGCACGGGGATCAAGACCTGTTGTGGGCTCATCCAGAAATACAATATCCGGGTCGTTCACCAGGGCGATGGCAACACCTACACGCTGTTTCAGCCCCCCGGAAAGAGTGTGGTACTGTTCATGTTCCTTGTCCCTCAAATCTATGATATCGATGATTTCGTCGATGTCGGCATGCTTTTTATACAGGCGGGAGAAGTATGTCAGCGTCTCTCTCACGGTGAGGCGCTCGAAAGATATGAACTCCTGGGGCAACACGCCGATTCTTTCCTTTATTTCCTTTGTTTTCTTACTTATATCACATCCCAGTACCCTTATTTTTCCTCTTGCTGGATTCCTTATCGTTTCTATCATCTCGACCGTCGTTGTCTTGCCTGCACCGTTGGGTCCCAGAAAGGCAAAAACCTCGCCAGCACGAACCCTAAAAGATATGTTGTCCACTGCCTTCAAATCGCCGTAAATCTTTGTTAGGTTTTCCACCTCTATGGCGTACTCCATTATCAAGCAAAAAATCAGCGTATTTAAACATATCGACAATGATTTTTACGGGTAGCCCATTCACCCACATGGAAAAATGGCGTCTTTTGCTTCATTCCTCCCAGGATGCCTTCACGAACATGGCAATAGATGAAACATTGCTCATTTCGGGCAAGCCCACAATAAGGCTCTACAAATGGAAACCGTCGGCCATCTCCATCGGATATTTTCAGGGGATGAAGGAAGAGGTGAATCTTGATGCCTGCAAAAAGGCGAAGGTGGACGTGGTGAGAAGAATCAGCGGCGGGGGGGCAGTTTTCCACGACAGAGAGGGAGAGATAACCTACTCGCTGGTCGCCCCCGAGAAAATGCTTCCGAAAAATATCCTTGCGTCATGCAGTAAAATATGTTCCTCCATTGCATGCGGGCTTGGACATCTGGGACTGAATGCAGAATTCTCTCCTCTGAATGATATCGTTGCCGGCGGGAAAAAAATTTCGGGTAGCGCCCAGACCAGACGATACGGCAACGTATTGCAGCACGGCACCATCCTGCTCGATTTGGACACGAATCTTATGTTCTCACTGCTGAACGTATCGGATAAAAAAATCGAGGATAAAAATATAGACAAAGCAAGCAAGCGTGTAACATGCCTGCGCGAGGAACTCGGAAGTGTTGATAAGGAGGAAGTCACAAAAGCACTGATAAAGGGATTCGAGGAAGGCTTCGGTATTGAACTTGTTGAAGGAAAGACGGATGAGAAGGAAATCGAGCGGATAGATGAATTGAGGGAAAAATATGCCAGCAGGGAATGGAATTTTAAAAGGTGAATTGAAGGTAAGGGGCGGAAAACTGGTCAAATGCCATCTCATGATAAAAGAAGGAAAAATTGACGAGATTAGATTCACCGGGGATTTTTTCATGTACCCCGAGGAAAAAATAGAAGAATTGGAAAAAGAACTGAGAGGCATTGAATTCAATGAAGGAAAAATAAAAAATGCAATGACTCGTTTTTTTAAAGATGTTGAGGTGCTGGGGGCATGCGCAGATGATTTTGTTGCAGTAGTAATGAATGCGAAGTTAACAAAATAACAAGGTATTTAATGGAATACGGCCTTTAAAAATATGAAAAAATTATGGCTGTTTGTAGTTTTCATAATGCTTCTCCCTCTGGTGAATGCCGACGGAGGATTTTTTTATCCCTATGAAGATATTTATGAGCCAGAGCAGAAAGCTGTAATTTTCTGGGATGACAGCAATAAAACCGAAATGCTTATTCTAAGTGTTAAGTATGAAGGCAGCAATGCCACCGATTTCGCATGGGTTGTCCCCACACCCGGCATTCCTGAATTGGAAGCGGCAGAAGATGATATATTTTATGAACTTGCACAATTAACGTCAGATTATTACCATGACTATACGACAGATTCGGGTAAAAATAGGTTAGGCGGAGATGGAAACGTTACCATAATAAAACAGCAACAGGTGGGCATTTTGAATATCACCGTTGTCAATGCTACAGATTCCGCATTATTACTCGACTGGTTGCAGGATAATGGCTATGAAATTCCAAAGGAAACCGATGATATTCTAAATTATTATGTTGAAAAAGAGTGGGTTTTTTCCGCCCTTAAAATAGATGTTCCTGCCTATCTCCGGCAACAATTGGATTTTCTACATGGGATTGACGAACGCATCACCGATTTATCAAATGCTGAAAGATATTTGATAGAGGATTTGCTGGATGATATCGTAAATAAAAGATTCTACAATGAATCAGTGGCAAGCGAATTGGGCATTCCGTGCAATAACTCGATCTACCCCGGTATATATCCTTATGGTTACTGGGAGGGATATTCATACGAGTTTTTACTGGAACGGTATTGGGGATGCACGAACTACGAAGACATGAAAGATGTGATATATTATACCGTAAAAGATTTTGTAGAGATGGAGATAAAAACGGACGAAGAAAGGAAAGTCATGGAAAAATATGGAGAATATGGCATATTCTCATTTACCGTGGGAGATTTGGTTGATAGGATATGTTATCGAATATACAAGGATATCAGCGAAAGCATGCCGTACGAAAAGTCATTTGCAGTCATGGTCGGAAATTATTACGATACAATTGATGATTGGTTGTACAATGACTGGACAGCGAGATACAAAGGAGATAAAAACATCTCACAGACAAATTATGACGGTGTGGGCTGGTACAGTAAGTTGTTGGTAAAAAATATAATACGGCTGGATGAACTAAATAACCTCAAGTACTCTGGGATTATAAATCCCGTATCTTTTGTTTTTGAGACTGATAAACCGGTCTATCCATTGAAAATATCATCTCTTAACAGTGGAGAAACGGAGATTTTACTTTATGTATTTTCAGATACTGAATGTACAACGCTTGAGTATGACTTCGACGTGGAATATAGCGGTACAATCACCCCTGAGAACGTCTCGCACTTCAAAATTTTAAGAGAATATGTTTCCAGACCATATACACTTACGAAGTTGAGAACCGTATTATCGGCAAAAGAAATGGAAGAAGATGTATCACTTGTAATGTATAGGTCGTCCATACCAAACTTTAATGTTGATGTGCTCCTCATTGCCTTGCTCGTCACGACAAGCATAATATTCCTGAGAAAAAAGAAGAGAATATGAAAAGCGCTGTAAAAGAACTTTTCCGGAAGACATTGAAAACTTTGGCATCCCGAAAGAAAAATTATGGAGGTCGTTACTACGGCAATTAAAAATTTAAAAGGGAATAGGTGATTCAACCTCATGAAAAAAATTATTGCTGGCTCCTCTTCCCTCATATTGGCAAAGAATTTGTCCGCGGAACTGAATGTGCCAATTGCAGGTACGACCGTAAAGCGTTTTCCCGACGACGAGTGCTACGTGAAAATAAATGAAAGGGTAGACAAAGCAATAATAGTTCAGAATACATATCCTGACAGCAACATAATCGAACTGTTCTTACTTCAGGATGCAGCCGTGAAGACGGGGGCGAAAAAAATAAGCGTTGTGATTCCCTACTATGGCTACGGTAGGCAGGACAAAACATTCGAGGAAGGAGAGGCAGTGAGCTCCGAAAAGATGGCACATCTGATAGAACAGAATACTGACAATGTTATTCTAATAAATCCCCACAAACCCCACATTACAAATTTTTTCAGCATAAATGCGAATAATTGCGACGGCATGCCCTCTCTGGCAGAATATTTCAAAGGCAAAGTTGATGCTGTAATCGCCCCGGACAGAGGTGCGTTGGCAATGGCAAAGAAGGCAGCAGGCATAATCGGATGTGATTATGACCACTTCGAGAAAACGAGGATAAGCGGTGATGAGGTAAAAATGGAAATTAAAGATATGGATGTTAAAAACAAAAAATTACTCATCCTTGATGACATCATATCCACCGGCGGAACGATGGCAAAGGCAGTGGAAATGCTGAAACAACAGGAAGCGGAAGAAATCTACGCAGCATGCATACATGGCCTGTTCATAAAAAATGCAGATAAAAGAATCATGAATGCAGGATGCAGCGAGCTTGCCTCAACTGACACAATAGAAAGCATCTACAGCAGGACAAGCGTGGCGAAAGAAGTGGCAAGACTGCTAATTTAAGAGATAGTCTCTTTTGTACCATTTTACTGTACAATCTTACACCTGTACAATCTTACACCATATTACAGGTCTTTTTTATTGAATATATAGTAAGTAAGTACAAACGCTCCCACCAGCCATGAAAGCAGCACGGCAAGGGTAAGCGGGGTGTTGACGAACGACGGAATGTTACCTGAAAGGTCGCTGATGGAAGGAATGCTAAGGGATACCAGTGTCGAGTATGCCCACACAGGGTTTATCAGACTCGTCACATAGTACCAGTTGGGTGCCATAAAATTCGGGTCTGTTATTTTCTCGATTCCATACTGGGCTGCCAGCATACCTGCTATGACAACATTCCATATCATCTCGAATAAAAACCACAGGAATATGGAACCGCCCATGGCTGCCGAGCGCTTCTTGAATATTGATGAGAAAAACATTGAAATGGAAATGAAAATAAGGCCGAGAAGTATGGATGCAAGTATGAATACGGCGTAGTTGCCCCATTGCACACCTTTAACGCTTGCCCCTATTACCACCCCCGAAACACCAAATCCAATGAAATTTGCAACCGAAAGCACAGCGCCCAGACCGATAAACTTGCCCAGCAGAACTTCAATCCTGCTAATCGGATATGATAAAAGCAATTCTAGGGATCCACGTTCCTTTTCCCCTACGATTGTTGCATACCCGAGCATCAGTCCTATTATAGGGACAAGCAGTACTACGAGAGTTATCATCCCTACTATCGTGGCATCCAAATCTCTCCACCCCGTGCCCCCTGCCCCCATCGACCCGAAATAAGATATGACAAGGGTTAATATAAGAAAAATGGCTGAAACAGATATTACCCATTTATTGCGCCAGTTGTCCATGAATTCCTTCTTTGCCACACCGTAAACGGCCCTGCCGTCCATTTTACTCGTCCCCCGTAAACATCAGGAATACTTCCTCCAGCGATGGCTCGACCGTCTTGAAATCGATTATTTTTCCGCCTGCTCCCTCTATTGCATTTATGATGTTTGTTTTTGCCCCCGGATTGCACATTACCTCTACCACATTTTCGGACAGTTTCGCATTTTTTACCCCTTTAACCTGCTTGACTATACCCAGGACGGATTGAGAGGGACGCTGCAGCTCTATTCTTAGCATTGGCTGCAAATCAAGTTTTTTGCCAAGATTTTCCAGCGTATCCAGCGCTATGAGCTTCCCGTGATTTAAAATGGCTACCCTGTTGCTTACCTCCTGAACTTCGCTGAGTATGTGAGATGAGAGAAATATAGTTGTGCCATTCTCATTCAAATCTTTTATTTTCTGGCGTATCTGCCATGAGCCCCTCGGGTCAAGCCCCCCGGTAGGCTCGTCAAGTATGAGTAACGAAGGATTTCCGATCATCGCCTGTGCCAGTCCGAGTCTCTGTACCATTCCCTTCGAGTAATTGCCCACTTTTTTGTCCGCCTCGTCCTCCAGCCCCACATCCTTCAGCAATTCAACGCACCCCTCCCTGCCGGCCCCGCGTAGCTCCGCATAAAATTCCATGGTCTGCATCGCCGTAAGGTTGTCATAAAACGAAACTTTCTCCGGGAGATAACCTATATTTTTCCTCGCCTTCTTGCCGTCCTTCACTACATCAAATCCGTTTATTCTTACCTCGCCGGCCGTGGGGAATATTACACCGAGTAATGCTTTTATGGTTGTGGTCTTGCCGGCACCGTTGGGCCCCAGCAATGCAAAAACCTCACCCTTTTTTATTTCAATGCTTAGGCTATCGACCGCCCTAACAGCATCATACGTTTTTGTCAGCCCTTTTATCTCGACAATGTTCATCAAGGCGGAAATGTCATGTTCTTTAAATAACTACTGATTTTGCTGCTGTGCTGAATAAATCATAAATGTTAAAGTCATTGATAGTAAAAGCAGAGAGAAAGTTGGAAGAAAAATAAAACAAGATGGATAGCCGAGAACTTTTTCTCAGGAATGAAAAGAACATTCGGGGAAACTACGAGAGCAAGGAGTGTCGAAGGTATGTTTCAGGAAGTAGAGATGAAATTTTCGTTCTATGATGCATTGATCAGTTTGTGAGAAAGAAAGATTGCTCACCAATTAAAGGGAAGGAAGAATGCTTCCTTAATTTGTTCAACACAGCATAATTACGAGTATACTTTTTATATTTCATTTGCATTATTATCAATATGAAAATTAATATGAAAAAAGGAGATTTAAATATTTCATATAGTACTCAAAATTATGCAATTACCCGAAAACAATTCGGGAAATTGGAGTTATATGACATTGTCCGATGCACCAAAGATAAGAATGGAAGGTGAAAAATAATGGTGTTAGAATTTTTGAATCAGAATAGTGGAGCTTTCGCTGTTATATTTTCAGCTGTAGTAGCTATCGCAACAGTAGTATATGCCATTTTAACATGGAGATTGACCTCAGAAACCAGAAAAATGAGAGAAGCTCAAACAGAACCGAGAGTCTCTGCAACCATTCAGCCGAGGGAAGAATGGATAAACTTTATAGATATGGTTATACAAAACATAGGATTAGGGCCAGCTTATAATATAAAATTAGAGGCCAATCCTGATTTTGAATACGCAAAGGGAGAGTTCCTATCTGAGTTAGGCTTCATGAAAAACGGTTTGAGATATCTTGCTCCTAACCAAAAATTACAATTCTTTTTAACAAGCATGATTGAAGATTTTGATAAGAAAGTTAAAACCCCATTTACAATTAAAGTAAGTTACAAAAATAAGTTTGGTAAAAAATATTCTGAAGATCTTGTAATAGATTTCTCTGAACTAATTGGATTGGGACAATTAGGAGAGCCACCACTTCACAAAATTGCTAAAAACATGGAAGATATAGAAAAAGATCTCCATCATCTTTCTACTGGATTTCACAGAATGAAAGTAATTAGGTATACAAAGGAAGATATAGAAAAAGAAACAAAACAACTGTTAGAACGGACTAACAAACCGAAAAAGGAGGAGAAGGAATAATGGTAAGTGCATCGGGGAACTCTGTGGCATTTCGTGCCTTGCCTCGCTTTGCTCGGGGCACATAACAGGCGAGTATCTGGCTATGGTGCTTCGCTCCGACCAAATCCGCCTGCGGCGGACTTCAGATACCTGTCAACCGTTATATGAAATCGTGGACTTCGTACTCAACAATTCAGATTAAATAAATAGTTATTTAAACGACTGAGGAATGCGAAATGATGCCTCTGCTGTCAATCGTGGTACCGACATACAACGAATTGGAAAATGTGCCCGTCCTGCTAGAGAAAGTCAAAGATGCTCTGAGTGATACGGACTTCGAGGTGATTATTGTTGATGATGACAGCCCCGATGGCACGGCAGAACTGGCTGAAAAACTGAAAAAAAATTATGATTTCCTAAAGGTTATAAAAAGAAAAAATGAGCGTGACCTTGCAACCGCCGTACTAGAAGGTTTCAAAAACAGCGAAGGAAAAATACTTACGGTCATGGATGCCGACCTTCAGCACCCGCCGGAAAAAATCATCGAGATGCTGGATGAAATAGAAAAGGGGGCTGACATCGTCGTCGGGAGCAGGTACATACCGGGCGGGGAAATCGAACACTGGTCATTAAATAGAAAGTTTTATTCCAAGGGGGCAAGGGCTATAGCCCATCTCCTGCTACCGAAAAGCAGGGCGGTTAAGGACCCGCTCTCAGGATTTTTCATGCTCAGACGCAGCGTGCTGGAGGGGGTGGAACTTCATCCCATAGGCTACAAAATACTGCTCGAAATTCTGATAAGGGGTAATTACAAAAAAGTTGAGGAAGTGCCCATAACATTCAAGGACAGGGAAAGAGGAACAAGCTCCCTCGTTTTCAATGAGTACGGCAAATACACCAAACATCTGCTCCGTCTTTCCTGGGATGAGGGTGAAATACTTCGCTTCTTCAAGTTCGGGCTGGTCGGGATAAGCGGCGTGTTTGTTAATGAGGGATTGCTGTGGCTGTTCTGGGGAACCATGGGCATATATCTTGCACTGGCGAGCGTTATCAGCGTAGAACTCTCAATAATATGGAATTTTATGTGGAACGAAGTATGGACGTTTCATGACAGGGGGAAGGAGGGCGTGAGAGAGTTATTCAAGAGAATGGGAAAATTTAATCTCGTGAGTTTTGTGGGGCTTGTGTTAAACGTCTCCGTGCTCATGTTCCTTCATGTTGCATTCGGCATATATCCGCTTACCGCAAATATAGCCGGAATTGCCGTGGCGTTCATATGGAATTTTGCCGCCAACAACCTATGGACCTGGTTCGACTAACTGCTTTTTAACATATATGATATACCTGTCTTCGGAAAAATGTGGTATAAGTCCGTCAAACAAAATCTGTCCCCTGCCCTCCACCGTATGGTAAAGAACATAATCCTTGCTTCTGTTGATATATTCCCTGACTTCATCCATATTAGACAGATGCCAGTAAAGTACCAACGCCTCCACCTCTCCGTTCTCGAGCCAGTATATTATATCGGATGGTTCCGTCGGTGGGCTATGGTAGTATGCAAGGTTGGTCAAATTCGGCGGGCAATCCCTGTCCGCCAATACACTCACCAACGGATTGCCCGCTATTATCACAGAACCGGGAGGCGTTATACTGTATATTTCATCTGCCACATCGTAGGAAATATCATGCGGTGCGGTTAATACCAGAGATGAGGAAAGAACGGCATTTACCGCAACAAATGCTGCAAGCAATGCCTTTCCCTTGAGAATATTTTCCGGCATATCGGATAAAACCACGGCGGCCATTATTGCAGCAGGAAAAGCGATATATGCAAAGTGATGCTGGGATGTCCTTCCCTGAAACATTAAAAATATGAATATGGAAAGGAACCACATTACCAGAAGGGCAACTTTTCTATTTTTCAAATCCCATCTTTTTATCGAGAGAAGATAGATAAAACTGGGGCCTATGAACAGGAGAAATGAAAGCTTCGTGCCCATATCAAAGCCCCGGCCTGTCTGTCTCAACAGCATGCCGTTTATCAATTCCTGTGGAGTGAATACAAGCAATACGAGAAGAAACGGAAGGATTGAAAAAAGTCCGTACACAGAAATATGTACAAAATTCTTCTTTTTTGCCGCATCATACAAAAATGCCATGGTTACAAGAAATGCAAACGGTACCGCAATCATTTTCGCAAGACATGATAGGGAAAGGAAAAGTGATGCAACGGCCACATTACCCCAGTTTCTGTCATCGATGTATCTGATGAAAAAAAGTGCCGAAATGCACAATAGCGAGGCTGAAAATAAATCGAGAGATGCAAGCCTTGACTCCCTCAGAAGTGTGAAATCCATGGCGAGCATGAGAACGGTAAACGCACCGGCCTTCATGTTTTTTAGGTGCGATGCAATCAGGAATGATGAAAATGTGGCAGCCAGAAAAAGAAAGAACGAAAGATATCTGGCCGACATGACATCCCCCTTAATGAGAGATAGAACCATGATGGCAATGGGCGCCTGGTCGCCGCCTAAGTCCCGATAAAAGTTGTATCCGTCTCCCATCATCTTTGCTTGGAGCAGATGTATCCCCTCATCAATTCCGTTCGTGGAGAATGGATTTTCTAGATTATACAGCCTGAAAAAAATGAAGATAGTGGCAACAACAAAAAGAACGACGATCTTTTTGTCAGTACCCGTCATTGCCTACTCCCTCTTTATCCTTCTCGCTCTCACAGTATGAACGGCACCGCACGCCTCGCATTTCAGCAGGAGTGTTCTGTTCTTCTTTATTAATTCTGTATCGGGCCTGCCGCATTCCTTGCACAATACGAATCGATTCACATAGTCCTCTATTCTCTTCTGCACCTTTCTTTCGGGTATCTTTCCCTGGAATATTGCCCTCTCCCCGTCCGCCTCGCCCGCTGTGCCCAGCTCCTTCAGCAGGTATGAAAGAAAATGCTGCGGGTCCCTGTTCAGAATACTGATTATGTCCATGAAATTTTTTAATATGGTTGTATTTCCTTCGTAAAAGACCATACCTCTTGGCATCTGGAACCTCTCTTTTATTGTCACCTTATCCGGCAGGGCATCCATGGACCGATTCAACAATGCCTCATAATCATACTTCTTCATCAAATTTGAATGCTGCTGTGCTTAAAAAGTTATTCCAGTGTCGCATGCCTTTTTCTCATTTCTTTCTCGTCCTCATCCTTTCTTGCCATCAGTTCGGAAACGAGCCCGTCCAGAAATACCCAGGAGCTTGCTTCAAACAGGGTACCGAGAGGGGCAAGAGCAGGGTCTCTCCCTCCCACCGAAAGGGATATCAGAATATCGGCAAACCTTGCTATATGTGAATCCGGATTTGCCGTGATTGATATTATTTTTGTCCCCAGTCTCCTTGCAATCTCCGCGGTCATGGCAACCGGTATTGTCTCTCCCGAACCGGATATAAGCACCACAAGGTCGTTTTTCTGAACCGGGGCAGTTATGGTTTCGCCTATAACAAACGTCTGGAAGCCAAGGTGCATAAGGCGTATGGCAAATGCCTTCCCCACCAAGCCGCTCCTCCCCGTGCCGTAAACAAATATTCGTTTAGCATGCATGAAAAGATTTATTGCATCTTCCACTTTACCTTCACTCACATTTTTTAGAATATCATCTATCTTTTTGTTTATGTAAGCAGTCGACTCCCAGAAACGTGCTTCCTTATTCATTTTGATATTTCCATTGCCCTATCAAGCAGTATCTGTGCATATACCGCATCATGTTCCAGTATAGGTGATTCCGAGATAATCGTGATATTGTAATCGTTTTCAACTATACATTCCATCAATTTTATGACGGACATATCCCCCTTCCTTATGGGAACGTGGTACATTTCCCCATCTCTATCATACATTACTCCAGTCAAATGAATAAGATAATGCTCCAGTCCCAGACTTTCAACTTCGTCAAACACTTTCTGGAAATCTTCTTTCTCCTTCAGGCAGCCGTTGCCCCGGGCATGTATATGTCCCACATCGAGAACAGGTACCGTCCCGCGGACACGTTTGCATACATCTATAACTTCTTTCAAACTGCCGAATACCTCTCTCTTTCCCATTGTCTCGATTCCCATCGGGACTGCTATTCCCTCTTTCTCGAATTCATCCCTCAGGGAACGTATATTCCTTACGATTCTTTCCATGGATTTTTTCTTTGACAGGTTGCCATAAAATCCCGTATGAATCGTAACCACCTTTGCATCCATGATGTGGGCAAGATGAACAGATTTTCGTATCTTATTCTTGTTCATCTCCGCATTTTTCTCGTTACCGGTGAGATTCAGGTAATACGGAGAATGAATAAACATCTCAATATTGCATTTACCCGCAGCGTCTTTCAGTTCAATTGCCTCCTCCTCAGATATAAAACCCCTGGCAAACTGTATTTCCATGGCAGATAAGCCCAGATTTTTTGTGTAAATAATACCGTCCCTGTTTGTACGGTCTTTGCACGATAATGGTATGCCTGCCACTCCAACTCTTATCACAGAGATTTGTATTGCCTGGCCATTAATATAAATTTCTAATAGCTCAGTACTTCGGAAAGTAACAAAAAAAGAGTGAAAAATGTGCGTTTTAGGCACACCCAGTAAACCCCTTTCCCCTTATGGCGACTGGCGTATCCTCACACGAATGGCGAATAAAATCTTACATTCGGAAATACTGCTGCCTCTATTGAGTTTCTCGACAATCTCTTCCTGCAACTTAATAAACTAGAATTCCAATACCCACTACTATTCCATTCTTTATTGCATAAACTGCACCTCCTTTGATATGCTCTGGTGACCGTTGGTTTCCCCAGGACAAAAATACCCCATTATCTACCGCTCTCGATAATCTTGTCATTTCATTATTGCAGATTTTTGTATTTCATAAGCTATTGCTCACTTTTTCCCCCCATAATATTAACGCTTGAAAGTTTGGTTCCCGTTTTGGCACGGTTAAAGAAGGGACATACCTCAATGCAGTTTGAACAATCTCCCCCATTCTCCACCCAAAATGAATAACACTTATCGTGATCCACAGCCCATCGTAGAATTCCTTGATTGTTAGAGGGGCATACTACTTTGAAAGAGGGTTCCTTCTCAAATTGGATTGCTCCTATTTCGCATGCCTCTGCACATTTATTGCATCGTTTACAAAAATTTGTAACCCCGAATTCTATGGGTTTATCCGGCTCCAATGGTAAATCGGTGAATACTTTACAAAGCCGCACGCACGGCCCATATTCAGGAGTTATCAGCAGTCCGTTCCTTCCTAGTTCACCGAGGCCTGCATCGATAGCAAGGGGGATGCTCAAAGCAGTATCATTGCCCATTGGAATGGCCTTGTATCCTAAATTTCTAATAAACTCTGCCAGGCATGCAATACAAAAAGCCATTCGTGAATAACCCATAGCACTGGCAGTGCAGGCAGGAAAAGCTGGCGAAGTTTTAATGGCCGTGGCATCCATTTCTATAGCCATGACAATCGCATACTTATATTCTTCAGGGATTTTAATTGGCTTTCCATCCATGTCATAGGAGTATATCCAACGGTGGTCAAGTTTACAAATTCCCACAAGTGCTGCTCCATAAAGCTTTGCCGTTTCTTTAACCTGCTCGCTCATAATGTGCAGATTCATCACGGGATATTCTTCCAACACGGGTTTATTCATGACTGTATTGGGCTCGCTCAGTTGCTCCCAAGAGAATGCTCCGTGAAAATAATCATGAACAGCCCATGCTCCCAATGTCCTAGCAAATTCTACTCGAGAGTTTCTGGACTCGTTCTCGGCAATAATTTTTGCGACATTTTCGTACATATCTTTTCTATAAAAAGGTGCCTTTTTATCCCAGAGCATCCGTCCAAATGCATTTTGTCTCTGGTCAAACCGCTTTAAAACTTTTTTGTCAATTGTATAGGGAGGCAAATTAAGTTTCCCGATCATTTTTCCTCCTTAGACAATATGCAAATATCATTTAGCACAATCCCATCCAATATTCTACATTTATCTTTCGTCTTATTCTTTTTCTAAATTCAAAAATCAATGGAAAACTGAAAATCTCCAAAATACAAAATATGCCATATAAATTAGGCATGTACGAACTCGCTCGCATATCATTCCAATTTGGCATATCTAAAATAATTCCTATTTCCATTTTTCAAGCTTTAATCAAAACTAGTATTATAAACATTTTCATAAAATCAGTACTTCGGAAAGTAACAAAAAAAGAGCGAAAAACGTGCGTTTTAGGCACACCCAGTAAACCCCTTTCTCATTATGGCGACTGGCATATCCTCACACGAATGGCGAATAAAATCTTACATTCGGAAGTACTGCAGTTTACGGAATGATTTCAGTTGTATTGTTAAAAGAGGGATAATCTATCTCTTTCTCAATCTGCGGCAGATGCCCAATTACAACGTCCTTCACTCCCTCAAGCTGACGGATAAGATGCTTCGTCACACCACATGTGGCATGAAAACCCTCTTCGTCCCACAACCGCTCTTTATAGGCAAACAAACACCGCCCCCCGCAAATGGAATATACATCACATGATTCGCAGGGCTCTCCTATTTCCACTCTTTTGAATGAATGTATATCTCCCAGTTCATTCCACAAAAATTCGCCGGCAATCAGGCATGCAAGTACTTTTCCATCAGTCGTTATTGCCACCGCCTCCTTCCCGGCGCCGCAGGGCAGCCCCTCCCCGCCCCATACCATTCTTTTCATAATGCCGAGGAACGGCACGATTCCAAGGACTTTCTCCTTCTCCATTTCTCTTATCCAGAAGGCTACCAATTTCTCTATGCCGGGCATGTAACTTATTTCAGCCCATTCTCTGAATTCCTTAAGTTCCCAAAGAGCTGACCAGACCACATCGAGCTGCCAGTGGACATGTGGGAAAAACCGCAGAAGATGAGTAACGTCCTTGTAAATATCGGTGTATCTGGAAACAGCCATTCTTGCGATGACAACACCATCATAGCCGCTTTCCCTCAGAAAATGCAGGGCATCCATGACTTTACCATAACATCCCGGGGCACGATAGCGGTCTGTTACCTCCCTTCTTCCGTCGATGGAAAGCAGGATTGTATCAAATTTATTTACTTTTTCTCCAAGCTTATGCATGAAATACCCGTTTGTCTGCAATACGAATTTTTTTGCCGGCAGAACGGAAAGAAGATTTTTTACCACATCGGGACGGAGAAGCGGCTCGCCCCCGTAAAAGGCAACAACCGCATCTTTATCTTTTCCTATAAAATCGGCAAGCTCACCTATGTCGTATGTTATTTCCTGCGGCATACCCTCAAGGCTTCCGCCACAGTAACTACATGAGAGATTGCAGGTGGGCGTCACAATCAGGGTGTAAAGCATGTAGTGAAAATGCTGTTTATGTTATCAATTTTTCCTTGTATACACAACCATTTACGCCCGTGCAGCCAAATACTTTATACAAATACACAAGGATATATGCCACTGATACAATAAAAAGAGATATGGTTACTATACAAAATATGCTATAATGCGGGATAGTAAGAAGAACATTGTTGGATAGTGATATACTCCCCGCCATGAATGGCGGGGCTTCTCACGAAGAGGAGGGCTGG
>CAZSHJ010000042.1:0-16105 GCA_964606745.1 uncultured Thermoplasmatales archaeon
TACTTCAGAAAGTGAATCGCTGCTCAAAATCGTTATTACGCAAGAGGTCTAATGACCTAGAAAGTCAGGGAATGAAGTTCTTTGCCACCACGTATATTTCAGAGCTTCTCTTTCTTGATGCCTCCGGGGAATGTGGTTTTACCATGCTGAAATATCTTCTCACATCACTAAGAAACTGAGGATAATCTTCTCCGACAAATACTTTGCACACAAAATTACCGTTATTCGAAAGCAGTTTGCACGCTGCATCCAGAGCGGTTTTGGAAAGCCATACACTTCTCGCCTGGTCCATGCTATAATTCCCTGATAAATTGGGCGACATATCGGATATGACAGTATTGATGACTACATCGGCATCCTCCGCTTCACGTTTTAGCTGCTCCAGTGTTCCATCATCGGTCATATCACCGTGGATGAATTTTACGCCTTCAATCGGTTTTATTTTCTGAATATCAACAGCAATGACTCTTGCACCAAGATTGACAGCCACTTGACTCCACCCCCCCGGGGCAGCGCCCAAGTCTATGACAAAATCCCCCGGTCTGATAATATTATATCTCTTGTTTATCTGTAGAAGTTTATACGCGGAGCGCGCCCGATACCCCTCACTCTTTGCACTTCTGTAATAGTGCTCTCTTTTCAGTTCCCTGTACCATCTGGTGGGCATTGCAAAGTATGAATTAAAGCACGATATCCAAGTCGAGCTTCTCTGCCAGCTCTTTGTATCTGTTTCTTATGGTTACTTCAGTTACTCCTGCAATATCTGCAACCTCTCTCTGTGTCTTTCGTTCCCCGCACAAAATTGATGAAATGTATATTGCAGCTGCTGCAACGCCTGTGGGCCCTCTGCCACTTGTAAGCTCCTTGTTCTCAGCCTGCTGCAGTATCTCTAGGGCTTTTGACTTTATGTCCTCGCTGAGGGAAAGTTTGCTGCAGAATCTTGCCGTATAATCCTGCGGAGACGTCGGCATGAGTTTCAATATGAGTTCCCGGGCAATGAAGCGGTAAGTTCTACCTATCTCTTTTCTATCCACTCGTGATGAATTTGCTATCTCATCCAAGGTGCGCGGCACACCACACTGCCTGCATGCAGCATAAATGGCAGCAGCGGTAACACCTTCAATCGAACGACCCCTTATGAGATTCTTCTCCACTGCCCTGCGGTATACCATGGCAGCTGCCTCACGTACGTTCCTTGACAGTCCCATGTCCGATGATATTCTGTCCAGCTCGGAAAGAGCGGATGCAAGATTGCGTTCCGATGCACTTCCCACCCTTATTCTCCTCTGCCACTTCCTCAACCGGTAAAGCTGTGCCCTGTTCCTTGTCGGGATTGATTTGCCGTAACTGTCTTTATTTTTCCAGCCTATCATGGTGGAGAGACCTTTATCGTGAACTGCATAGTTCATCGGAGCACCTGTCCTTGCCCTCTTATCTCTCTGTTCAGGATCAAATGCCCTCCATTCGGGCCCGTGGTCTATATATGAATCGTCTATCACCAAACCGCAGTCCCTGCAGACCAGTTCTCCCCTTTCGTAATCCTGAACAAGACGTGTTGACCCACACTCTGGGCATTTACTTATTTCCTCTATCTCAACTTTCTTATTTCTTGACATCTTACCCCCAAAGTTTTTAAACCTTTTGCTTTCGAATGTGGAAGTTATATATAATGTTTTCTGTGAAAGCGGCGCGTTGAATAGTCAAAAGGATAACTCCATTCATAAATTTGGGAAAAGAAACAGAACGCCTACAAATTAACATTGCCTGATATATTGTAAAATAAAAATTTCTTTGCAACCCTTTAAAAAAGGTCTGCATCCTAAAATTTCTTTTCTTTGGGGCAAGTTTTCTTTTTGGGGTGAAGCACTTTTTCTTTTTAAAAAAGAAAAAGGGCTCTTTTTAAGCAAAATTTAAATAAATGCAACCCCATGTATAAGAGGAGATAAGGATGGGATTATTCGAAAAACTAAGGATAAAGCTTCGATCCATTTTTGGGAAGAAGCACGTAAGGATAGGCATATATGGCCCCCCGAACGCAGGGAAAACCACCCTTGCAAACAGAATATCGAGGGATTTTACTGGAGATGTAGTCGGTTCCGTATCTGAGATACCTCATGAAACCAGAAGAGCGCAAAAGAAGGATAATGTAATAATAAAAGATGGTAGTGCATTGCTTACAATAGATATCATAGACACGCCAGGGATAGCAACAAAGGTGGATTTCCATAATTTTATGGAACATGGAATGGATGAGGAGGATTCTAGAAGAAGAGCGAAGGAGGCGACCGAGGGGGTAATAGAAGCAATAAGATGGCTTGATAATGTGGACGGAGTTGTTCTGCTCATGGACAGTACAAAAAATCCTTTTACACAGGTAAATGTTACAATAATAGGCAATCTCGAGGCAAGAGACCTGCCAGTGCTGATAACGGCAAACAAAATTGACCTGGATGGTTCCTCGCCTGCTACTATAAAATCAGCGTTCCCACAGCATGATGTGGTTCCCATTTCCGCGTTGACGGGATACAATATGGAAATGTTATATGATGTTATGGTAAAATTATTTGGAAAATCAAGGAGGAAATAATATGGCTGAAACAAAGGTAAATTTGATTTCCCATCAAAAGCTTGAGAGCATGACGGCAGATGAAAAGATAGATTATATCTTGGGTGAAGTGAAACACGGAGAAGTGATGATCCTTGAGAGAGGACTCACGCCAGAGGAGCAGTCAAAGCTAATAGAAAAGACGATGAAAGAGATAAATCCCGATAAGTTTATTGGAATAGAAATGGAGAGTTACAGGGAAGATGGCAAGTTAAACTGGTTGCAGAAGATGATGGGCAAAATACGTCCCCCGCGTATGACCGTTATAGGACCTGCAGATAAGCTGAAGACGATACAAAAGGACAATGACATCATAAAGACAGTTATATTGGGGAGGTAAAATGTCTCACCAGTGCCTGAAATGCGGAAAAGTATTCGAGGACGGCTCTGCCAGCATTCTGAAGGGCTGCCCTGAATGCGGCGGGAAAAAATTTTTTTACACGAAAAAGCCGCTGAGTGAAAAGGAACGTCAGAAACTGCTGGATGAGAGCAATGTTGACCTGGAGTCGATAGGAGATATAATTAGGGCGCGGGTCGATGAGAAGAAGGAAGAATGGCTCCGCATAGAACCGAAAAACGTGAAGGAAATACTCCATGAGATAGAAAGAAAGAGAAAGGAGGTTGCCAAAAATATATCCGAGCACAAAGGCGATGTCGAGAGTATATCCGTTGAGGGAAGGGGCAAATACCGTATAAATCTGAAGAAGCTCATGGATGACGAGTCCATTATAATACAGAAGGACGGTTCGTACATGATACACCTGCCATCACTACTCACGAAGGGCAGGGAGAAATAATATATACCAAATTTTGATGCCTTTACAAGATGAGAATAGAGGATGTGGAGATAACAAAATGTATATTCAGAGAGTTCAGTGACCGATTCGTGAATTCAACAAGTATGGATGTTGCAGTTGTCGGTGCGGGTCCCTCCGGGCTTACGGCCGCACGCTACCTGGCAGATGCAGGGAAAAAAGTCTGTGTATTTGAACGCAAAGTCTCGCCGGGGGGCGGGATGTGGGGCGGCGGCATGAGTTTTCCTGTCATCGTCGTTCGGGAGGATGGTAAAGAAATTCTGGAGGAGGTGGGAATAAAATGCAGGAAAAGGGGCAACTACTTTGTTGCAGATTCAATAGAGGCAACTTCCAAGCTTATCGCAGGGGCGGCGGATGCAGGGGCGACCATATTCAATTCTATTACGGTTGAGGATGTGATGGCCAAAGAAGGAAAAATATGCGGTATCGTTATAAACTGGACGGGCGTGCTTGCGGCGGGTATGCATGTGGATCCTCTTTCGCTAGAGGCAAAGGCTGTTGTTGACGGAACGGGTCATCCCTCAGAAATTTGTCGCATAGTCGAGGAAAAGACAGGGTTGAAAACTTCATCGGGAAAAATAGAGGGGGAAAAATTCATGTGGGCAGATAAAGGGGAGAAAAAGACCGTGGAAAACACCGGAGAAGTTTATCCCGGGCTGTACACTACGGGTATGGCATCCAATGCTGTGATGGGCGCTCCCCGCATGGGTCCCATATTTGGCGGTATGCTATTATCGGGCAAAAAAGTGGCGGAGATGATACTCGAAAAAATCTGAGAAACATAGGACACCGGGGGCGAGAATAGAAATACCGGGGAGTGCCAATACTGCCAGGAACGCCGTTGGGATAATGTTGTGTGATATCTGAATCGAAACGATTGAAGTGATTGAATTATTGGAATCGGCGATATAACATTATAATATCAACGGCATGGTAAGAGCGAGAATATAATACGGGATGCACAGTATAAATTGAGAGGGGGTGATATGCGCATTCATCCATGTCCATCTGCAGGTGAAAAGATTTTACCTTCGCTTTACCTCTATTTTATCCCCTGCATAGATTCTCATGCCGTCTTTGGCCGACACTGTTGGCACACCGGTCTTTTCAGTTATCCAGGTGGCCTGCTCCGCCGCACGGGGGATAACCTTCATTCCCAAGTGGGTGAGTATGGCGAATTCGGGCTTGACCCCGTCTATCAATTCAGCTGCGTCCTCTGTTGACATGTGAAACGGAATTTTTCTATCCAGGGGACGCGTCATACATACTATTAATACTCTTGCACCTTTATGGGCATCTACCAGCCCGTCAAAAAATTCGGTGTCACTTGTGTATGATATTATTCCGTTATTGAGATGCATTTTGAATCCGACAGTTGTTGTATCCGAATGATGAGCAGGAGTTATTTCCACTTTGTACCATTCCTTCAGCGTAAAGCTATCTCCCGGATGGGCTACTTTTTTCTCCCGTACAATGGACTGGTGATAATTGGAGAGGGGACGGTATTCGCTCTTTCCGCTCAATACACTTTCGCTTCCGATGAGAATACCTCTGCGGTATTTCCCGCCCATGGTCATTGCATCTATAAGTACCTCGGCGTCACTATAGTGATCAAGATGGCAATGGGAGACAAGAATTGCATCTGTCTGTGTGGGGTCAAGTCCCAGGTCGTACATTTTTACCAGTGCGCCGGGGCCGGGGTCTATGTGCATGAGTATTCCCCTATCTGCTACGTATATGCCGCCAGTTGCCCTTTTCTGTAACATTGTGGCAAATCTGCCACCGCCAGTTCCTATAAATGTCAGCTTAGTCATCAAATCTATATACCAGTCTCTCTATTATAGTTTGGTGATATGGTGGACGTAATATCCCTTATCGTAGGATTTGTAGTGGGGATTATAGCAGTCTCTATAGCTATTGAATTGAGCTGGAAAAAGGAGGAGACGGTGGAGACATGCAAAATCGCCAAGAAGTGGAGTCTGTCGGAAATGAGAAACCCGCTCATCGTTGCGGAAAAACTGAAGATGGATGTACCAAGCGGTTCGAAAGTCGTGGTAAGAGTTGATACCGCCTTTTCCAAAGGTGCAAAACAGAATCCGGATGTGAATGGGAATTTTGCCCTCGGGAATGACAGGGCTTTGATCTTCTCGGGAGAAATAAGAGAAGGACAGCTTGCCTTCCGCACTGTCGACGAGCGTATTATGAGAAACCTGCGGACATCATTTAATCAGTTCTTGGAAGGGAAAGAGGAGGAGGGGGCAACGGCAAAAATCAAGGGCAAGGAAACAGTGACTGTAAGGGGCATCGTCAAAGCTGTTGTACCGTACAGGGAGAATTATCTTATCCGTCTTTCATATGACAAAGGAATTATAGGAATTCTCGTAGATGAGAAGATGGAAGTGGAGGGCAAAAGGATAGAGGTGGAGGGAAAGATGGTCGGGGATGAGCGGCCATTCATAAAAGCATACCATCTGGAACTATTGGAGTAAAATGAGTATTCTGATAAAAAATGCCCTCATATTGACCCAGAATGAAAAAAGGGGGGTAAGAAGAGGGGATATCTACATAGAAGACGATGTCATATCGGAAATATCAGAAGGAATATCAGCCGAGGCAGAGTATGTCATAAACAACAAAATGGTGATACCCGGGCTGGTTAATACCCACACTCATCTGCCAATGACCCTGATGCGCGGCTATGGCGACGATTTGCCGCTGGAAGAGTGGCTGACTACGAGAATATGGCCCGTGGAAAAAAAACTGAATGAAAAACTTATAAGAACGGGAACACGCCTTGCCCTGCTTGAGATGATGACTACCGGAACTACATGCCTTGCCGACATGTATTTTTTTGAAGATGCGATAGCAGAAACCTGCAAGGAAATGGGCATGCGTTCCTATCCGGGCTTTTCAATCATCGATTTTGATACCGCCGAAATGAAGAAGGAGCGAATGTTGCCCGAATGCGAGAAGTTTATCAGGAAATGGAGAGATGATGAGTTAGTTACACCGGTTATCGCTCCCCATTCAACATACTCTTGTTCCTCCGAGACATTGCAGAAGTCATCGGAGATGGCAGTGAAATACGGTACTTTTCTTCATACGCACTGTTCCGAAACGAGAAAGGAGGTTTATGACATCGTCGAGCGTTACGGTTGCCGCCCGCTCGAGCAGCTTAAAAGGAACGGCATACTCACCGAAAAGACGATACTTGCCCACTGCGGGTGGATAACAAAGGAAGAGGTTAGAGAGATAAGCCAAGCCGGGGCATGTGTTTCTCACAATCCCGTGAGCAATATGAAGCTCGCAACCGGAGGCTATACACCCTTGCCGGAACTGTTCGATGCAGACGCATACGTTACCCTCGGCACGGACGGGGCCGCCAGCAATAACAAGCTGGATATGTTCGAGACTATGAAGTTTGCAGCCCTAATTCACAAACAACACAGATGGAATCCGAGTATTGTTACCGCCCAGCAGACACTGGATATGGCTACGGTCAATGCAGCAGAATTTCTGGGCATGAATGCAGGGAGCATCGAGGAAGGAAAGAAAGCAGATTTGATATGTCTTGATATGAGTGCACCGAACCTTTTGCCAATGCACAATCCTGTTTCTCATGTTGTCTATGCCGCATCTGGTTTCAATGTGAGTGACGTCATAATCGATGGAAAAATGATTATGAAGGATAAGAATTTCATTACCGTCGATAAAAATAAAATTCTGGAAGAGGCAGAGGAGACAAAGGAGGGACTGGTGGGCCGTGAAATTAAAAAAGCGAAATAAGTTTTTACTGGCTTTATGCAGGTTCCTCGGATTGAACATATAAACAAAACCTTTATGGATTACCATACTTACACGATAAATAGGAGTTTTTATGTAGGATAACATGGAAACTATTTTTAAAAACCACCCTATACAGGATAGTGAATAAGCAAGAAGAGGGATATGAATATCTCAAACACGTTACTGAAGAAACTTTTATAAGAATATACAATGAAGCCATAAAAATTGGAGGGGCCTGGGATAGCAGGATAAGAGAGCCGGGTTCTCTTTTTCATATTACAGAGATTCTTAAAAAGATGGTAGAAAAGAAAGAGGATATGACGATCATAGTAGCGAAGCTTATGGCATTCATAATAAAAGAGCACCCATTTTGGGATGGCAACCACAGAACAGCCTTTGAAACTGCCCAACTCATTTTAAGAGCATTCGGTTACGAAATGATAATAGGCAGAGGGGAAGCTGAGAGATTCATAAAATCAGTAGATAAGCCAACGATAAAAGAGGATATTATTATGGAATGGATTAAAAGGAATGTGCAGCCTATTCAAGATTAAGCAAGAGCTTCCAGGATCTCTTTATCCTTTTTGATGCCTTCTTTTAAGGTTTTTCCAAACCATTTCTCAAATTTTTCCTCTCCATCCATCATTTTCATTATATCCGTCTAATTATTAAATCTTTTTGTTTCCAACTGCTGCAATTCCCAGCATTGCCATACACGGCTTAGTCAGAGTAAGGAGGAAGGCATTTTGGGAGGGGGCTGGTATGATTCACCTTTTTGAGCTTAAACTCCTCTGTTTCAATAAATTCAAACTCCAGCCATAAAAGACTTTTTAATTAATTATGTGTTTCTTAATTTGTGGCAAATACTGTAAACTGGGATAGAATAGAACGTTGGTTAATAATTGCACTTTTAATAATTTTATTTTTTCCAACCACTATTGAAATACTACCGAATTTTATTGGGACTGAAAAAATCTCAGATATTGGCATTACCTCACATGTTTCCGGGAGAGGGTATCTTTCAATTAATCTTCTTGAATCAACGAGTATGAAAACATTAAATATCTCTTCAATTCCTTCTAACAAAAATTTTACCTATTGGGGCCATATTATAGCCATTAATTATGGAGACGTAGACACTTCAATAGATTTATATGTCAATTCAGAATTTTCTCCTCTTATATTTTCAAACATGTTCAAAAAAAATCAATCCAAGTCATTGAAAGTTGGTAAAAATCCAAATATTTCAGATATATCGATAAGGATTTATATAGGTGTAAATTCTACTTATCATCGTAATTTTGTTAACTTATCTGACCTAACCGAAAATCGGTTTCATGCTGGAATTATTAAACCTAATGAAGAATTGATGTTTTTTTATTATGTTAAAAAATTTAACGATACTGCCACAGGGGAATTTATATCAGATTTTACTGTAATTCATGAAGGATCAGGTGTTGGAGACTTTCCAAATACATATAAGAAATATATAAATATTGAAGAGACGCACCTTGGAAATATTATCAAAGAAAATTTGGAGTTTAATATTAAATTTATAACAATTGAAAAAACTTTGGTATTAGAGGGAGGAAATCAATCTAACCAATCTAAAATCTATAACTTTGATGAAAGTTTTTACGTCACTGGAAAAAGCTATTGTTTTCCATTTGAAATCTTAAGAGGCTCTAAAAAAATATCTGATATTAAATCTGCTCCTTATTATAGCCTGATAAATAAACATTTAAAATTTACGACTTTAGATTGGGAAATTAGTATTGATGAAGAAAATGATGAATTAAATATCAGTCTTGAAAGGGTGAGGGAGCGAAATATATTTTATTTCATATTGCTTTTATCGGGTTTAACATTAGTTTATCGAATTTATGTTTACAAAAAAAGCAAAAAAAGCGATTCTCTTGACAAAAGCAAAACCTTGGGGCTAATTCCAATAATCTCAATTGTAATTTATTATATCACCTACACATCCCCTTCTATAATAAATATTGGAAATATTATGTTAATTCTGTCTGCAATTTTAGTTTACCATGATAAAGTAATTATATTATTGAGTGAGCCATTCTCTTTCAAAGTTTCCTAAAATTAGGAAATATTTGCATTTTACACTAACACTTTCTTTATCTTGAACTCTCCATAACCTATGGACGTAAATTCCAAATAATCCCCTTCGTTTATATCATGGAATTGAGCAATTTGAGAGGGAATCGTTACAGCCAGACTTTCTGTTAATAAGTTATGTTGTATGTTGTTCTCCAAATTAATTTAATTGTGTTATAAGCAAATCAAACTATATCTTAACACTGATTATGCCGTCAACAGCAAATTGAGTATTTTTGTGTGACTTCAATATCGTTATGTATGGTTTTGGAAACAAAGGAGTGATAGTCATCAATGGTGTTCCTTTTTCCCTTAATTTTCAATTTTTTCTATCAGTTCATTAGTTAACCCGCAGCATGCAGGTATTTTTTTTATGGCATACCCCCTATCCCTGGCATATTCAACAGCATTCTTTGACGGAAGGGCGATATCTATTATACCCTCCTCTATTGCTGCCATCTCGATTTCCGGCATGCCGCGGGGACGCATACAACCCAGTGATGTCTCCAGTCCCTGCATCCGCGTCTTCCTCATTATGGCCTTTATGTCTTCAATTGATGGTATTCCTATATTTTCGAAATCTGTGCCCTTTGTAGGAAGTATGATGTTTAAGACGACTTTTTTGATGGGAACGGTCTCCAATACTGCAAGGGCAGAGTGTTCCCCCCTGATGTTTCCGTAGTGCAGCCCGACCGTGATATGGGGAGTGACCGTGATGCCCGCAGAAATCAGGTTATCCAGGCTTTCAACATATCCATTCATGCCATCAAGTCCTATCACCTTCCTGACCGTCTCATCACTCCCCACCACATCGATAAAGGCGATATCACAGGCATCGACAAGCCTATGAGACATATCTCTATCTATATATCCCGTATGGACGGCAATAACAAGATTTGTTTCTCTTTTGATTGCCCTTAGAGCGTCCACCGCCCATTCAAGCCCCATTATCCGTCCTTTCCTGTCGCTACCCCCGCTTACAAGTATACCTTTTCCTCCCATCTCCTCCAGTTCCTTGCAGAATACGGACAATTTTTCGGGGCTTTCTATCCTTGTCATGCCCCTCAGGTATTTTCCCATGCAATGCCTGCACATCAACATGCATCCTTTCGACAATGAAATTGGGGGAAAGAGCGGCTTTGGGTAATATGCACGAAAAATCATCTGCACTCCTCAAGAAAGTTCTGGAATATCTGGGCACCGTATTCGGTATGCTCCACCTCCGGATGAAACTGCAGGCCGTAAAGTGGTTTGTCTTCATGTTTCATCGCCTGCACCTTGCAGTTCCCGGATGATGCAAGTAGTTTGAAATTCTCCGGTATCATAGTGACTTCGTCATTATGAGATTCCCATACGATCATCCTTCTCGGCAAGTTTTTGAATATTCCGTTCCTCTCGGTGACCGATATTTCTACCCTCCCGAATTCGGGAATTTTTGCAGGTTCGCACCTCCCGCCAAAATGCCTTGCCATGAACTGATGACCCGCACATATGCCGATTATAGGGCAATCACCATTATCCAGATATTTCCCGCAATTTCCAAGGTCACCAGAAAGCCCTATTCTTGGTGCCCCTCCCGAGAGCACCATGCCATCTGCATCTGGAATTTCCTTAAGTGATGTTGTATTCGGTATGATTTCCGCCTCGACTTCAAGGTAACGAAGTGTTCTCCATTCCCTATGTGTCCACTGCCCGCCATTGTCAACAACATATACTTTCATAGATTATTAACCTGTTTCGCCATTTTAATATTTCTCCAGATTTATGCGGGGGGAGCGATTCGAACGCTCGAAGGCCTGCACCACAGGGTCCTAAGCCCTGCCCCTTTAACCGCTCGGGTACCCCCGCAACACAATTAGTATCATATCTCGATATTTAGGCTTTAATGCTTATATCTCCAGAATCTTCTTCGTTATCGGGGCAAAATTAAAATCTTTTATGACGACCGATTTATTCAAGCCGTAAGTCCTTATCACCGGACTTTTTGCCATCCATTTTTCCCTTTTCAAAAACTGCATCTTCTCTACCTTATCGGTTTTATATTCCTCGTAACTAGAGTATACCCCCAGGATTACTGCCTCGAATCTCCTTGTTGCCATGAATATTACGCTATCATTCAGCAGGGATTTTATGCCATCACTGTCAAACTCCGGTGGACTTGAAGGGTCATATCTTATATGATAGAATGCCATTATTTCAAATCCTATCTTTGTCAGATTTGGTATCTTCATTGTTTTTATATATCCATTTTCTTCAAATCTTCTTCTCATTCTTGAAACAGTATGCCGTGATATATTAAGGATTTCCCCTAATTTTTTATCGGCCTCCTCGGGATACCTAACCAATCCGTAAAATACGTGTTTTTCATTCTCGGTCAAATGAATTCTTTCGCTTTTTTCAAATGGTATTTCATCCGCCACATCCACATCTATACCAAAGTGTTTTTTCAGCAGAGGCGAGCAGCAGAAAAAACGGTATATATTGCTTATGTCAAATGGAAATATCACTTCCGTTGGATATTCCTTCTCCAGCAATCCGAGTTTTCCGAAGGTCCCCGTGCGGACATCATTTATCTTTCCGATATTTGTGTAATCCTTTGACAGGCTCAATGAAAAACCCTTTTCAAATTCGCCCAAGGAAAAGAACAATTCTTCCGACACCTCTATTTTCTCCTCGGTTATTTCAATCCTTTTTTTCAGGGGAATAACGGGATTGAAATTTGTATAGGCAATCGCCAGAATTTCGCATCCAAAATCTTGGAGCATGGGCAGTCTTATCATTCTGAAGTAGTTGCGCCCCATCAATCTCCGTCTTATGGAGATTACCGTGGAATGCTTCAAATCCAATTTCTCTGCGAGTTCCCTGTCATGCAGTTGCGGGTATCTCACTAACCCGTAAAGAACAAGTTTTTCGTTTTCCGTTAGTTTACTTCTCATGCATAGTGAATGCCATCTGAAATTAAAATTTTTCCATTTACATTAAAATGAGGAAATATAATAATAAAATGTAATATCGCCGGGAAATATATGCTTTTTTTGTATTTTTAATAGCGGAAAAATTATTATATTGTGCTTAGTGTTCTCATGCCTTCTCGAGTCCAGCAACAATTATATAATCTGCAGGAATAGTTTTGAAGGAAAACCGGCACACAAACATGATGAACAAGGTGAATTTACCAAAAAAATCGTTTTATACAAAAAAGCTTGCGGAGGGATGCAAGTATTGTGAGAAAGGCTCGAAGATGGTGCTGCTGGTCACGGGGCTGTGCCGCTCAAACTGTTTTTACTGTCCACTCTCCGAGGAAAAGAAAAATAAAGATATCATCTATGCCAATGAATTGTTGGTTAGGGAAAAAGAAAATATTCTAGAGGAGGGGGAGCTGATGGAGGCGGAGGGCACAGGCATAACTGGGGGAGACCCGCTTGATGTTATTGACAGAACGGTCAGAATCATAAGGATGCTCAAGGAATATTTCGGTGACAGGCACCATATACACCTCTACACTTCAGTAATGAACAGGGAAAAGGCGGAGGGGCTGGCGGAGGCGGGGCTGGATGAAATCAGATTCCATCCTTCCATAGCTTTATGGGGTAAAATTGAAAATAGCGGCCTGAAAAAAGTTGTTTCGGATTTGCCCATGGACACGGGAATAGAAATACCTGTCATACCTCACATGAAAAAAGAAACGAAGCACCTGCTAAAATCGGTGGAGGGATACGACATAAATTTTATCAACCTCAACGAGCTCGAATTTTCGGAAACAAACTTTGAGGCAATGGAAGTATACGGGTATGCCGTGAAAAACGATATATCAAATGCAGCAAAGGGCAGCGAGGAGATGGCATATGAAATGCTTGACTGGGACATATCACTTCCCATCCATTACTGCTCTTCATCCTTCAAGGACGGCATCCAGCTTAGAAGGAGGATAATGAGAAGGGCAAGAAATATTGCAAATCTTTATGATGTAATCACCGAGGACGGAACACTGCTTAAAGGAATAATTGTTGCGGACAGAGATTCAATCGGGAAAATAATGACAGACTTTTCGATAGGCTCAGCCATGATAAAATGGGATTATGAGAAGAAAAGAATAGAGACATCACCCTTCATACTGGAAGATATATCCTCTGAATTGCCCTATGAATGCTATATCGTGGAGGAATATCCAACAGCAGATAGACTTGAGGTCGAGAGAGAACCGGTATGAGGGTGTGCAAATGTTAAATCATGCATATGGTTTTGAGAAGTTTTTTTGAGGAGTTTGAATGAATGAAGTGTGACTGCGCATCATTCGGTGTGCAATCAGGATGGCTACTTTTTCTTTGCTTCTTTTTCCATCAGCTTCTTTCTCTCCTTCGACGTACGACCCGTCACTTCGAACAAAAAGTCATTCCAATTCTTTATAATATCGACACTTCCCGACACGCCTGCAACGGGCTCCGTATCAATAATAAGGACACTTTTATCCCTTTTTATGTGCACTTTTCCTATGCCGTTCGCGACAAAATCCATCCCCTGCTCCACATCTCCGTCAACTCCGAAATGATTTTTTAATATGGCATGCAAATCGGGTTTGTGGCCTTTCTTTATCGAATATCCACGCATGCTATTGAAATGGCTTTTCCACTATAAGAGTTACCCTGTTATAACACGATTCAACACGGCAATTAACCCAATTTTTATATACCAATTTATATTGCCATACAAGCTTATGCCGGCGTAGCTCAGTCTGGTGGAGCACTCGGCTGTTAACCGAGCGGCCACCGGTTCGAATCCGGTCGCCGGCGCTCTTCTTCGCATTTTAAAATCCGTGCCTGCGGCGTGAAATATCTGTCCAATATGTTTTTAAATAATCTACGGCTTAATGTTTCTGAGGTGAAAAAATGGTGAAGGCAATATGGAAAAAAGGAATGGTTGTGGCGGCAGTTGTGATGTTATGCTTCCTTGGTGTAACGCCGTCTCTGGGGGGATATGCTGCCACGGAAATGAAGGAGCGGAGCAACGCAACAACCGAAGATGTACAGGAGAGCGTTATAAAAATCGAGGTTAATGAGTATAAGCCGGACGGCACCATCGAAACAACATCCGTGCCACTGGCACAGGGCGGGGTCAACGAACTTAAGAAGGCATTGCTTCTGGCGAAAAACAGCGATGAACGGTTTGACGTGCTTAAAGAATACGGACTCATTCCAGAGGAGGAAACACTTGATGACCTTAAGCAGGGAATGTGTGAAAGGGCGGAATTAATGGGAATCACGCCCGAAAAGGTAGAGAAGCTGAAACCTGTAATCAAACAGAGACCACCCATCATGCTTGATTTCTTCAGCAAGATTGATACGGCATATTTATTCGGCGGCTCGGTACGCATCGGTTCGTCAGCACTTATCGGTTACCTGAATTTTCTGCGTGGCTGGAATCTACCGAAGGCGGATTTCTTTGATGTTTCCTGGGGATTGCTCGGTATGGTAAACAGCAAGGGGCTTCTGGTGGAACATTCGATGAGTACTTTCCCGGGATTTGTATGCCTGACAGGGTTTGTCGGTTACAATGTCAAATTACCGCTGTTTGCAGGTGTTTTCTCGGGATATGCTGCCATGACATTTGCTGCGGGAATCGGTTTCCATAATGTCATATTCTTCTACTGGCTTCAGGGAAATTAACCAACGCAATAAATGTAATGTGTCCACATGCCTGGATTTGCCCGTGTGGTGACATATATCAGCTGCATTACCCGGCATTGACAAATCTCCGGTATTAACAGACAACAGTAGTTGGCAAAGTTTACAAATCTCTTAAAAAAGATTATATCTTAAAAATTAATTATTTAAATTAAAACTCATTACAGCAAAGAGAGAGATTATGCAACCTGAAAGAGAAAAAAGAGAAAAACCACTTCCTATTGTTGCCTCCGCTCTTTATGTAATAGTATACATATGGATTTATCACTCATATGAAACAAATCAATCATTTGAGTTCATCTGGGTGATTTATTTGATATTGTTAATTTTCCTTGTCATTTTCCCTATATTTTCTTATATACAAAATAAATTTGTTTGGCATTTTTCTTTTCAATCTAAAATTGTTCTCTATTTTATGATTTACTTTTATTTCCTAAAACAATCTACTCATCCTTTCAATATAATAGGGTTTCTTAGTGAAAAATTTTCAAAAAATGATGATGAAAAAAAGATAAAAATGCTTTTTTTACCGAGGGTTTAGCATTATTTCTTTTAATCTTAACTGTCATTTGTTGGATTTTCTCTGGTGAAAAAACATCAACATTATTATATGCATTTTTTACATTTGTAGCAATTTATCGTATTATCGAGTTTATTGTTTTTCAAACTCATGTTATTCTTTTTGCCCCGCTTATTTTGAAATTAAAAGAAAAAGACGATTATTGGGTTTATAGTTATACAAGGACATTTATACTCCAAATAGTAGGGTATCTTAACCTGATATTCTGTTTTGCATTATTATATCGATTATATTCATCAAATTTTATGCCTAACAATCCTATTATCATAAACCAAAGTGTAGATTCGCTCTCAGGCTCCTTTTACTATAGCATAGTTACTATGTCATCATTGGGATATGGGGATATAATGCCGATAACAACTGAAGGAAGAATTTTAACAGCATTTCAAATTTTAATCTCATTTTTTATGGTAATTGTGATATTTGGAAGTTTAATCCGATTATTATTAAAACCCAAAACCCTTAATGATATTAGACCTCTTGCGTAATAACGATTTTGAGCAGCGATTCACTTTCTGAAGTA
>CAZSHJ010000043.1:0-15377 GCA_964606745.1 uncultured Thermoplasmatales archaeon
AAAAATCAGCAAAATTGATGTTTTCAGTCAGCTACATTCCGAAGTACTGTACATTGCTGGATTTTCATAAAGGAAAGAAAGTTAGATGTCCTAAATGTGGTGGAGATACAAGTCTTAGATTAACTTTTTGTTTTGCCCTATCTAAAGAAGAATATCCTGTAAACGTTATTGATGTTTTCCTTCCAGAAAAAGTTGATTCGTGGAAGAATGAAGGCAAATCAATAGAATTTTATCCATTTATGGTGATTGCCGAAAATAAAAAAGGTGGAGATAGATATGTTTGGTTGCCTTATTGGCATATTGTAAAAAATCACAATAAAACAAATAAAAAATATGGACAATGGGCGCCATTTATAGACACAGAAAGTTATAACAATATGCTAAGTAAAGCTAAGAAGAGAGGGCTACTATGAAGTAATGTCATTTAACTTTATCAAGAATACTTTTTATTTTATGCAGACAGATAGGAAAAAAGATTATATGCATGATATTTCTTACCCAAGCCATGACCATAATGCAGGATGCCCAGAGGGGCGTCATTACGGATGAGATAAGAGAGGTTGCCGAATCAGAGGGGCTTGAACCGGAAATTGTGAGGCGGAGGGTTGCGGAAGGAAAGATAGTCATACCCCATAATACAATTCATTCTCCAAAGGCATTGGGCATAGGAGAGGGCATGAGGGTGAAGGTGAATGCAAACATAGGCACCTCAATGGAGTATTGCAACCTCGAGGAGGAGAAGGAGAAGGCAAGGGTTTCGCTGGCGGCAGGCTCTCATGCAATAATGGATCTGTCAACAGGCGGAAATCTTGACGAGATAAGAACAGAACTGCTCAAAATTGCCGATGTCCCGTTCGGCACGGTGCCCGTATACCAGGCAGGCATCGATGCGATAGACAAAAGAGGGGCGATAGTGGACATGACCTCCGACGACATGTTCAACTCATTCAGAAATCAGGCAAAGCAGGGCGTGGACTTTGTTGTCTCACACGTGGGCGTCACGAAGGAGAGCGTTGAAAGACTGAGAAGGCAGCACCGTCTCATCCCTATGGTTTCAAGGGGTGGGGCGTTCCACATGGCATGGATTTTGCATAACGGGGAGGAGAACCCGCTCTACAAGGAATTCGACTACCTGCTCGAGATAGCGGGCGAGTACGATATGACTCTGAGTCTGGGCGACGGGATGCGCTCTGGCGGGCTTTACGATTCTAACGACAGGGCAAAATTTCAGGAACTTCTCATAATAGGGGAACTGGTGGAACGGGCAAGAAAGGCGGGCGTGCAGAGCATGGTCGAAGGGCCAGGCCACATGCCCATTCCGGATATAGAACCCAACATAAAAGTCATGAAGAGGGTGACAAGGGAAGCGCCCTACTTCGTTCTCGGTCCCCTAGTGACGGACATAGCGCCCGGATATGACCATATTGTCGGGGCAATCGGCGGGGCAATAGCAGGTTACTACGGTGCCGATTTCCTGTGCTACGTTACACCCTCAGAGCATCTCTCGCTGCCTGATGTGGATGATGCAAGGGAGGGAGTCATAGCATCTAGAATTGCAGCACATGCAGCGGACATAGCAAGGGGAATAGACTACGACGTCGACACCGAATTTTCAAGAGCAAGGCACGAGCTGGACTGGAAGAAAATGTTTAACTCATGCATAGACCCTGAAAAGGCCAGGAAATATAGGAAAAGGAGAAAGCCGACGGAAGACCCAAGGACGTGCTCGATGTGCGGAAAGTTGTGTGCCATAGAGATAGTAGAAAAATATCTCAGGGAAGAGTGATTAATGCAAAAATAATAAATATGAAGCAGATATACCTGTGAGAACATGGTCACGGTGGAAGAAGAGTTATGCCGCATAGAGGTAGTGAAAGAGGGAAGCGAATTCATAGCCAGGGCACATACCCAAGCCGGGATGAGGGAATATAGAAATACGCTGTTCGAGGATATGTTGCGTGAGCTGGTTATCGATTTACAGGAGGAGTTCGGGGAACTCTGAGGATGATAAAAGAAAAAACAGGACGGCGAAGATATATACTATTTTCAGTGACAGGGGAGGCATCAAGGCATGAGATAATACATGCCATAAATAATGCATACAGGAGAGTATACGGGGATGATGATGCACCGTGGCTTACCGTTTATGAAAAAAATTACGGGATAGTAAGGTGCAGGCACACGAAAAAGGAAACGGCAGTAGACCTTTTGAATTCCATAACTATAAATGATAAATTTTCCATTAAAACCGTTAAGACATCCGGAACGATAAAAAAATTGAAGGAGACAATCAGTAACTCCTAGCAAGCCGGAGCCAGTGTTTTGCCTCTCCTCCGCATATAACGCATTTCTCATCACATGTCTTTTCCGGGAACGGAGTGCCGAGGGATTTCATTTCTGTTTCTTCCTCCATCCTCAGCCCGCATTCTTCGCTGCCGCACCAGGGGACTTCAATTATTCCGTCGCTCTTTTCAAGCGTATGACTTGCATGGATGTTTCCTTCCAGGAATTTTTCTGCACGTCCGAATATTCTCCTGTCAAAGAGAGTCATTTCTTTCTCCACTTCCTCAAGATTATCTCGGGCTATCTCTCTTTTGATTCCGTCTCTTGCAACAAGGGTGATAACACCATTATTTACGTCCCTGGGCCCTATCTCTATGCGCAGGGGTACGCCCTTCAATTCCCAGTCATAGAATTTATTGCCCGGCGTTTTATCCCGCATATCCAGATGTACCCGTATGCCAATGCCCTCCAGCTCATGTTTTACATTCGTGCATTCCTTCTCCACTACCGCCTCCTTCCCCTTGAATAAGATGGGCACTATTACAACCTGAATCGGGGCTATGTAAGATGGGAGTGAAATGCCCTTATCATCTCCGTGTATGCCTACAATAGCACCAAGCACCCTTTCGGACATACCGTACGTAGTCTGATGGCAATACTTATGCCTACCATCCTCATCCTCGTATTTTATTTCGAATGGTCTGGAGAAGTTATCCCTGTATTGGTGTATCGAAGCGACCTGCAGCACTTTCCTTGACGGCATAAGAACATCTATTCCAAGGGAGTAATAAGCACCTGCAAATTTGTCCCAATCGGGTCTCCTGCTTATCAAGTAGGGGAGACTCAACTTGTTGAAGAACCTGCTGGCAATTTCGGCATCTTCCATTACCTGCTTTTCAGCCTCTTCAAAATCAATGTGACAGGTATGTGCCTCAAAGAAGTGTATTTCCCTGACCCTTATGAATGCCTTCGTCATCTTTGTTTCGTAGCGGAATGTATTTACTATCTGGAACGTTTTCAGCGGCAGGTCTGCATGAGAACGGACCCACAGGGAAAAAATAGAATACAGGGATGTTTCTGATGTAGGTCTCAAAAGAAGACGTTCCTCAAGTTCCCTATCGCCTGCATGGGTGACCCAGAATACCTCGGAACCAAATCCCTTGATATGGTCTGCCTCCTTCTGAAAGAGGCTCTCGGGAACAAGCAATGGAAAATAAACCTCCTTGTGTTCCGTGCTTTTCATTTCGTCGCGGATGATAAAATCTATATTCTGCTCTATATCCCAACCGTATGGTCTCCATATATTCATTCCCTTGACCGGATATCTCTTGTCACATAAATCTGCCTCCTCGACAACTTCATTGTACCATTCGTCAAAGTCTTCGTTCTTGCTGGCTTTCATCCCTCCTGAATTGTTAAAGATTTATTAAAACTGACGGTTTTTAAAAATTAAGCAAAGAAACCCCTATTTTAGCTGCCGACAAACGTTAAATACAATATTGCTTTTCTAATCTGTGATAAAAATGAATAGAACATGTATGGTCGCAATTTGCGTATCACTCTCTATTTTTTTGATGATAACTGCAAGTAACTCTGTAATCGATTATGGGGGGAAGACAGATTTAACAAACGGAAGTAATAGTATTGTAATTTTCTCTCCGGATAATGTGCAGGGCAACCTGCCGGGCAATGAAACAGAGTACTGGGCATTAATCGTGGCTGTGGGCATATATGCTAACAACCCTGATATGGACAGACCGAGCATGCTCGTGGAATCGGCCAAACTCCAGGAAATGCTGCCTGTGTCATCAAATTGGGATGAAAACCATATGAAAGTCATAGAAAGAGAGAATGCCACGGTGCCGAATATCATAAATGGATTCAGATGGCTGGATGAAATGGAAGATGAAAATGATATTTCCCTTGTTTACCTGACAACCCACGGCTTCCCGATTTTATTTGATATACCTCCTTTTGATGAGGAAGACGGTATGGATGAGGCACTGGCAACTTACAGGGGTTTCCTCCCGTTTCCCAACCCGTGGAGCTGGGAGCCACTTGCAAACGCATTTGCAATACTCACCGATGATGAAATCAATTTTTTCCTGAATAGACTTGAATCAAAGGGAATTGGTGTTATTGTTGACAGTTGTCACAGTGGCGGCTTCAATGACAACTGGTCATACTCCAAAGCGGCTGTGGAGAACTGGGCAAAGGATTTTGCCGGCGAGCTTCAGGGGAGAAACAGGGTGATTATAACTTCGGTGCCGGAGACAGAGACCTCTTATGGTTCGTACTTCTCCAACTATATTATCAAAGGGCTTCAGGGATACGGAGATGTGAACGGCGACGGGATGTGCTCACTGGAAGAAGCATTTAACTACGCAAAACCCATAATTGAAAAAGATACGGGCATGCGTCCCCAGATTTTCGATGATTATCCCGGCGAGCTGATTTTTACCGAAAAGGAAATGCCTCCATCCCAGCCGGAAAAGCCGGAAGGACCGACAATAGGAAAAACGAATACGACGTATTCATATGAGACACTGTCATCAGATCCGGAAGGGGACGATATAAAATATCTTTTCGACTGGGGAGATGGAAGCAAGGAATGGACATTGCCTTGCCATTCTGGCATAGTCTTAAGCATATCACATTCATGGGATGAAGAGGGGACATATAGCATCAAGGTGATGGCATCCGATGAGAAAGGAGCGGAGAGTGAATGGTCTGAAGAGATGGCAGTTACACTGGCCGACCGCCATATAGTAGACCAGAGGCAGGTGAAACAGGACTGGATATTCCTGGTGAACAATACGAGATGGTGTGCACAGTCTTTTGTACCAACCGTGAATAAATTATCAAAAATCGAGCTGGCGGCGGCGGGATGGGATCCCGACAGGAGTATTACTGTATCTGTGAGGGGGAGCCTTGACGGGCCTGATATGACGGCGGCCGAAATAACTATGAATGCTACAGGCTGGGATACCGTCTGGACGAGTTTTGATTTTCCTTCTGTTACTGTCACTCCCGGCAGCACATATTACATGGTGTGCAGAAGTTCTTTTGATGGGTGGGGTACTGGATGGGCGGCTGGCGGGGAAAATCCGTATGAAAACGGTGAATTTTATACATCCAAAGATGCGGGAGAGAACTGGGAAAAACCGGGCTGGGAGAATATTGACGGATGCTTTGTTACTTACGGGTAGAACAAAATCATATGCATAGGAAGGAAATTCAGACAAGGGATACTGCAGTTAAAAGAAAGTAGATGCCGAACGATATCATTACCACACCACATATGGACAAAATCACGGCTTTGGTTTTTCCACCCCAGAATTTCTTTGACTTGAATGTGGTGAATGAAACGAAGGAAAGCCATGCAAGGTCGCAAGACCAGTGCACAAATGTGAACAGTATGAACGCAAGCAGGCTTATTTCGACCGCCTTGATAATCAGGGATGCACCAACTGTTGCCCACCATAAAAAGAAGTAGGGGCTGGATGCAGAAACAACTGCCCCGAGAATCCACGGGTTATGAAATACTGGATTTTCCTCTCTTTCTTTTCTTACATACAGTAACATTTTCCAGCCGAGAAAGAGGAGAAGCAAACCGCCCCCTGCGCTTATAATTGCCCTCGTAAGCTGGGACGTGAACAAGTAGCCTGCCCCAAGAAATATGACAAACATTATAGGAAATTCTATGAGGCCATGACCGACAGCAATTTTTGCTCCTGCATATTTATCATGGTATCCTCCCACCACGGCAGAGGCAAGAACGGGACCCGGCATCATGACCCCTGACAGAGAAATGAGAATTGCAGTGAGAAGAAACATCAATAAAATCATATAAAAAATAGAGAGAGGATTAGGAGGAATATCCCCCTATTTTAAGAGATGGGTCTCCAAGAAATGCCCATTCTTCTATGGTCTTAAGGTCTATTTTATCATCCATTGGCGGGAACAGGTCAACATATCCTGTGATTGCATTTCCCCACATCTCGCCAAGGATATCAACATTTTTCTGTCCATATTCTTCGAAGAAGTGGACTTCGAGCCAGCCAAGGAGGTATTGGATGCAGTCAGGTATACCGTCATCGTTGCTATCACCGATAGTTCCGTATCCAAGCCCTGTGCAGCCGAAACTTGCTATTGCACCCCCGTCCTTAACCTTCACTATCCACCATCCAAAGCTCTCGGGTATCGGCATCCAGTACCACGTCGGAGACCCCGTGAGCGACTTTATGCATCCTATGGTACTGTCAATAAATGTTGCATTGAACATGCTGTTATGGCAACCGCCTATGACGGTCACCGGATACTCTCCGTCATTTGAAAGCAGCGGCATGTGGTACACATCCAGTCCGAGAATATATTTTCCATAAGGATCTTCGGTGAAATCTTTTGCCATCCACATCCCGGGACTGCCGTGGCCTGAGAAATGGACGAAACTGCATCCATTGCTTATCTCACTTACAACATTCGACTGCTTGAGATTTCCGTCGGACCACCACAGTTTCACAGGTTCAAAGCCTTTGTCCTGAAGATAATCGGCCGTCTGCTGGGTTGCAACTTCGCCCTCAAGATAATTGTGCGCATGAATGTCGTTAAATGTATCTCCTGCCGCCAGTACAACTTTATTGAACCATGATGGGTCTGCAGGTCCACTCTCATATGTTATAATTTTGTTTACCAAGGTGTTAACTTCATTCACATTTCTGCATGCAAGCCTGCCGACATAAACATCGGGATAACCGTCTATCTCATCCTTTCCTCCAAAGCGCCATTCCCCGTATATGCCGTTATCATTCGAGTCCCAGCTACAGAAATGTCCGTCAGCATCATATATATCTGCATAATAAAGGTCGCTTATATATGCTGGTTCCGAACCGTCATCATTATGGGCATACACTACAGGGATATACCAATCCTGCCCGGATATTAATGATTTTAACCCACCGACAAGCATAGTGTATTTTATTCCCCATTCCTCAATGCTGTTCTTTATGAAGTATTTCACCTTCTCCGCATCATCCCTTCCCTGTACAGTGAAATAATTCCCGTTATAAATTTCATCAAGTGTCACAAGCATTGTTCTCACACCGTAACCATCCTTGTGTTCAACCAGTGGCTGAAGTGCATTTTTGAATTCGGATGGTGCAACAATCAACAGATCGTAAACATCATTTGTAAGCATTGGCTTTTCCGGGGGAATATATTTTACTTCAATGTTCATCTCATCCAAATATTCAAGTTCGTTTGTTGACGGGGTGTAACGTGCGGGAAATGCATGTATTGAAAGGAATATCACATGCTCTCCGTTTTCAATACCAGCCCCTATATTGTATGTGGCCCAGTTTGAAGGATACATCTCATTACTTTCGTAAACCTTGCCTTCCTTCGCTGCTTTTGGTATAGCTCCATTCAGCGGTACAGGTTCCGGTGCAGGCATGATTTTACCGTCAAGGTGTATTGTCTGCACGTTTCCCACCTCGACATCTACGCCCTCGATTTTCGTTCCGAACGGAAACACCAAGGTTTTTGACTTATATGGCATCACCGGATAGCCTGCTGTGATATCACTCAATGTGTTTTTAACAGATACTATAGTATAATCGCCTTTGAAGGAAATCTCTGGAGTAGCAAAAGTTTCATCCAGTCTTTTTAGTGACATGGAGCTTGTCATGCCTGTGTTTCCATTTTCTGGGGACATATCATGCAGAGTCACATGACCTGCTATGCCCGCAAAAGCACTCATAACGAACAGGGTTACTACCAATATCCCAACTATTTTTCTTTTCATATTAACCAGATAATAATACAATTATTGGTTATAATTTTTGTGCCTCCGAGCCCTTTCCTTTTAAAAAGGAAGTGCTTCAGCCCAAAGAAAACAAATCCAAAGATAATATTTTAATTCCTATTACGAATATGATTTCAATCTTTCTTGAAGAGGTTATAATGTCCCCATTTAACCCAGTTTTCGGATTTTTCAATTCTATTAGCTAATGCTGGGTCAACATCAATCGCTTTTTGACTGCGTATGATTTGTTCTATTGTAGAATCTGTGAGCGTAGAATTGGGATGGGCTTTATTATAATGCCCTATAATACCATACTCGAGTCTTATCTTCGGAATTCTGCCATCTATCTTGGTTCTTTTTGTTGGATAAGGTCGTTCTTTGCCACATTCTGGGCATTTTAATACAATACAATTAACCATATTATTCATTCCTATGTATTTCACGTATTATATTCTCTATTTGTCTGATTTCTCACCTTAATATATTAATTCTTGTCTCTCTTCTTGTTTTTAGGATACTTTAAAAGGAATTTTTCTAATCGATAACCCTGACGATCTCGATACTGTCTCCTATATTGCCCCTCAGTATCTGGTATGCATTTCCGTCCCTGAGGGAAATTTCCAGGAAATTTGAACTTGAAACTGTTAGAAGTATTTCCCCTTTTCCTGCGTATCCGTAACTCCTCAGGAACTTCACTTTCAGTTCTTTGCCGAATGCTCTTATCTTTACCCAATCTCCATACTTAAGCCCAAGAGATTCATTCGGCACATTCGTTATCATACTCCCAAATTTATCAATAAATATTATTTTTCCGGTGATGACTCTGCCCGTAACAACATTTCCGAAATCCATATCCTTGTAATTATGGCATGGTATTCCGATTTCATTCGCTTTCACTCCCAGTGAAAGATGCGCGGCAACCGGAGCGAATATATCCCGACCGTGGAACGTATCTGATATGCCGGAAGCCATATATTCTGTTTCAGTAATCTCATATATTTCTTTTATTCCAAGCCTGCGGGCTGCCGGAATTAAAATGCCGTTGTCGGGCCCTATGAAATATCCTCTTTTGCATTCCACAATAAGGGATCTGCGCTCCGTGCCCACGCCGGGGTCAACAACGGCAACATGCACCGCTTCCGGGAAATGAGCGGTGGCAGAGTAAAGCACGTATGCCCCCTCTATTATGTTTTGAGGATGGATGTCATGAGTTACGTCCACAATTTTTGCATCTGGATTTATAGATAGGATACTACCTTTCATCTGTGAAGCGTAGAACCATCCAATGTCTGTTGTGAGCGTGATGATATTCATTTTTCACCTAATGTTTCATCAGTCCAGTGAAGATAATCATACGGTCGTATTTGATGGGGTATGGAAATTATCCCCGGCGTCTGGTGGCTGTGAATCTCTTCTATTATTTTCTTTATACTTTGCCATTTATCCTCTCTGAATTTTATTATGAATAAGGGCATCATTTTTCCTCTCAATCGGGCCCTTCCACCGGAATAAAGATTGCAAATCTGTCATATTTACACCGACAACAAGCTTTTCTTTTTTAAGTGTTTCTGCGATTTTCCAGCTTCGTTATAGCTGCACATGCAGACCATGACTGCTAAACGAAGAATCAAATTAACAGGTAATGCCAACTGTTTAAAATGTCGGTGTGTTTAGGAATATGAAAAAAATTGTTGGGTTGTTTCTCATTCTTCTAGTTACCTGCCTGCCATTAATGCCATCGGAACACAATTTAGAGGGAGGGACTAATACTCCTGTAGAATGCAGGGATATAGCCGTCCCCAAGGATGGTAACTTTACCCCTGAAAATATCACGCTCAGCGACGATGTCTTCCATTCAGATTTGCCACTCCATGCCGAAACATGGTATTTTGAAGTTATATGCAGCAATAACTACAGCGTCGTATTAATAATAACACTACTCTCCTCCGACGGGGCAAGGGGGGCGGCAATGGTGGGGCTTTACATTTACAGGGAGGGACGGATGGAAGTTATGGAAAGAATGTCGTCATTTTCTTTCCGTGCATCGGACAAAATGCCGCTAATAGAAATTTCGGGAATTACAGTGATAGATGGCCGCATTGAGGAAGGGCGTCTCGTCTACAACATCTCCTTTGAAATGAACGGAAACGGAATAGAGCTGCAATTCGTTAATGAGACGGATGGATGGAAGGGAGAAATGGGAATGGGATGGTGGCTTGCCGTTCCCGAATTGCACGTTACGGGAAAAATAAAGGTGGACGGAGGTGACATGAGTGTTGAAGGGGTAGGATATCATGACCACAATATCTTTTCACTTCTTACACCCGCGGTGGAAAGAGGGTATATGGATGGCAAAATTTTGCACAGTCCAGTATCAGTTGTCTGGGGGTATCTGATGCACGGCATATGGGATGCCGGCACTTTTGCTATTTTAAGTGAAGACGGGAGATATATGGCTGTTTCCCCAGGAAGTACAAAAATAACATTTTCTTCCTATGTATACGATCACGGCATAATACCCACCGAAGTTTTTGTCTCGATAAACGACAGTGAGAGTGGAATTTCTGCCCGGTTGCATATGACTGCTGTAGATTTTCACCATATCCGTCTCCCCTTTCTGCATTACTGGAGATACCATGTGAAAATAGAAGGAGAGATAAACACTTCCTCTCATAGTAAAAAAGTTGATGAAATTGGCATCATGGAACGTATGCTGTATTAAAATTAGCATATTCTTTTCACCCCCCTGCACATTGTGATATGGATGGAATTCAACAAAAAGACATACATCATGTCCTGTGATTCAAGATTCGATAGCAGAATCACATGAGTGTTTTATCTCATTTAATATTTAATGAATAATTATTTTTTTGCAATGCTACCTATCCTATGCAGTGAATCGCATGATTTTTCCCTCAATATAACGAAAACATCTATCAGTATTTATGGCTTTTAGGTGATTCCTCTTGGGCACAAAGAGCTAATTTTCTTGCCTTGATTCCATAAAAAGTATTGGTAAAGAATGGTGTTTTTATACATATCCATAACCGAGAACTATTACCACAAATTATTTAACTAAATTTTTATTTAAGGGAAAGGGGTATAAATTGACTCAAATTTCGATATTTACACATTTGAAAAGCAGGACCTTGGCTTTTGTAATAATATTTTCTATGTTTCTTGGTACCACTGCAGGAATGCTCACAGATGCATCTGGTTCGGGACCAGATCTTACTATCGTTACTGATAGCATTTCAGTATTTCCTGATAAAATCTATGAAAATGACCAAGTGAAAATCAACTTCACAGTGGAAAATTTGGGAGAATCTGATGCTGAAGATGTAGGTGTGGCATTGTATGTTGGTTCCAGGGACAATCCCGTTGATGAGATTCACATACCCTCTATATCTCCCGACGAAAAAAAGGAGGTTACTCTTTACTGGATTGCAAGAGATAGCGGGAATTATACACTCTTTATATTTGTCGATTTTGAAGAGATGATAGGCGAGGAAAACGAGGATAACAATATGGGAAATACAAAAGTACTTGTGGAAAAGCCCGTTTACCCGCCGTTCCCTCCCACTCCCGAGAATGCCGAATGGTGGAATCCCGACTGGCATTACCGTGTTCCAGTGTCTGTAACAATGATGGGGCAAATGGAGGGGTATGTATATGATAACAAGATAGTTTACTGCACCATGAACTTCACTTCTATTATGAACGAAATAGCATCATACCAGCCTTCCGGGGGCTTTTCAGAAAGAATATTTTACCCGAATTCGGTGAGGGTTGTAGAGTATACAAGCAATAACGGGACCTGGCGTCCGGAGGAAAAGAGTGTTGGCAGAGAAATCGTATTCAACGAGGGTTACGATGCAGCAGAGAAGGCTAATATCACACTGGCTTGGGTGATGGAAGGAAATCTTATTCCCCATGAGGTCAGATATTACTATGTCTATTGGGATACAACAGAGAATGGAAAGAAAGACGGGGAATATACAAAAATATATTCTGGGACAAAAAATGCAGAATTTGAGGATATCCATTCCAATCAGTGGAAAAATAACAGCGAGCCGGTCATTCCATTGAATATGGGCAACATTGGCGGATGGGATATATTCTATGCTGAGGATCCCGTTTATGAAAATGATTATTGCTGCAAAATTTACAGGAAGGGGCTCTTATGGCAAAAAGACTGGTATGCCAAGGTTTACCAAAATTTTAAGGTGCCGGATGAAGGGGATGCCCAGAGTTATATTCTAAATGCAGATGTATATTTCAACTCAGATATAGACAATGTGGAATGGGAACTGACCATAGATGGTAACACTGTGGAAAACGGGGATGCAACTGATGGATGGAAGACTATAAGAAAAAATGTTACATCATATCTCAGGAGTAAAAGTATGTCTACCATATCTTTCAGAGTATATGTTACGGAGACTACTGGAGATACAAACTTTCATGATGTTTATGCTTATTTCGATTCATGCTGGATTGAGGTGGTACCAAACTGCGATGTTGCCGTGATGGACAACAAATCGCATGGGTGGTGGGGAGACCTTTTGCTCATAAACAAAGAGTATGTTGCAGGTGTTGACGGAATGAACACCATGGAAACAATAAATGTTACATCAATTGCAGATCCTAGCGGAGTTATCGCTGCCATTTATTCACCGGATGGGAGCTTAGTGAAGTCGTCCTTGCCCTTGCCTGATGCGGGTTTTGAAGGGGGTGAAGCATATACACAACTTTATCATTCGAACGAACAGACGACAAGTGCATCATTTACGGCATCTACGTATAGTGGTAAAAAGGCGGTTGAATTAAGATTGAGCGACTACTCTGGGAAATGGAAATTTGAAGACCAACCAGTCAGCGAGGATGATACTGCAGCTCTTCGCCAAGACATAGCTCAGAGCATCCATATATCCCACCTCCCACCTCTCTGGTTCTGGTACAACATTGAAAAATACTCGTCTCAGAGCGAACTGGTTTATACGGTCATGACGGAAGGCAGTTCTAACAAATTCCATAAAATCAAAATGAGCGACAGCAAGCTGATAAAGGATGGAGAGTGGCATAAGTTTAAGATAGATGACGATGTATTGAATGAATGGAAGGCAGGAGCAGGAGCAGTTGTCGGAATAGAGATAGGATTGGTGGCGAACGAAGAAGGAGGAGAAAATACTGTGTACATTGATGAGATGGGTTACTCTTTCTTACCTGATAACGGAGACAGGACAAACTGGCACCTAGATGATTTCTACACATTCAAGAATGGAACAAAGGTGGGAGATTGGAGGCTAGATATATCTATGGCAGATGGATCGGGTTATGCGGTTGAACGTTCAACATCCATAGATGTGAAACCCTCTGCAAATCTTGATGTTACAGAAATATCCGCCCCAGCCAGTATTAAAGGAGGGGAGGAAGCTGCAATAATTGTTGCTGTCAAAAATCATGGACCGAAAGATGTTGAGAAGGATATTCCAATAAATGTATCTCTTACAATTCACCAAGGTGGTGATTCAAACTCCGTAAGAATGGTAAAGGGATTATCTGGGCTCAGAAAAGGCGAAACAAAGGAGGTAACATTCCTCTGGCATGCATCGTATGGTGACCCGTTATATAGCGGGGAATGGACGTTAGTTGCCAAGGTGAATGAGAATGGAGGGATACCGGAATGGAAGAAGACCGATAACTGGAACACCTTATTTATGAATGTGGAGCCTGCTCCTGACCTCAAAGTAAGCATGGGCGATGTTGGCTTTGACCCTTCTCATCCGACTATAAATAATACTGTCAACATAACGGCCGTTGTACACAACATAGGTTATGTTAATACGACTGCTGAAATTAATTTTTATGTGAAAGAAAAAGGAGGGAGAAAGTATATTCTTATCCAGAACGGCAGCGTAGAGAAAATAATCGGGAAAAGAAGTAATGAAAGCGTTTACATAATATGGAAACCTGAAAAGAATGGCACATATTCTATAAAAGTAGGGACTGAATGCCCCGATGAATCTGACATGCAGAACAATATGGCCATAAAGGACATAAAAGTCGGAGGGGGTACAGATTATTTTCCACCATACATTTCAAATATAAGAGTTTCTCCGTCCATTCAGTACTTGGGTGAATCTGTCAATATATCAGCAACAATAAAGGACAATGATACAACAGTGGACAGTGTCATGGCCGTTATACATGGTGAAAATGGATTATATGCAGAACAACCAATGGAGAGAATGGGTGATACAAATATATACTATTATAATTCTACTTATAACAGTGTAGATTATTATAATTGCTTTATAAAGGCTTTTGATACTGCAGGAGGAACAGCAGAATGGCAGAATATGGGGCGGAGTGATAATATGAGTTTCAGAATAGTCTACGAGGGTGCCGAAACAATACCCCCGTCGATAAGGGCTGTTACTGCTGACCCGCAAAGACAGGTAATATATGGCAGCGTCAACATATCTGCCCTAATAAATGATTCGAGCGGTATAGGCGGAGTGACCCTCCATGTGACCTTTGATGGAAGTGAAAGTATATATGATATGTCCCAGAGAGGTGGAAGTAAGATATACTATTACTCACAGCCCTATAACAAAATAGGCGAGTACGAGTATTATATAGAAGCCATAGATTCTTCGCCTAACCATAACAAGGACGACACTTCAGATGCTTTTAGATATTTTGTTATACCAGAGGATTATGATGTGGATGGTATTCCCGATATGGTTGAAGTTGAGGTAGGGGCAGATCCCAGAGATAGCAGCCAGACTGTGAACGTTACTACTGGCAATGAAACCGGTTATCTACTCTGGAAAGATAACGATAATAAATATGTATACTGGGACAGAGAAGATAATGCATTGAGGGATACTGCTGAAAAGTTAATAGATGGAAAAAATACAATTCTTTTTGATTCAGACGGAGATGGCATATATGACCATTATTATGAGATAAATAGCGGAGAAGTGGGAATATACAAGGTAGTAAAGGAGGAAGGATTGGACGATTTATTATGGGTAATACCTGCCGTGGTTCTATTTGCAATGGTTTGTGTACTCTTCATTGTGATTAGAAATAGGGATTAATTATCACATAATATTGTGGGAAGTGAATGAAGATTCATTATTTTTGAATGTTTCCAACATAGGACATTATATTTTTAGTGTGCTTGGCTGCTCTAGAATATATCCATTTTCGTCCTTGCTATTCTGTCAGTGAAATAGGGGCAAAGCCCCTATAACCCCATTCCGCCTTCGTTCCTCGGCAA
>CAZSHJ010000044.1:0-15021 GCA_964606745.1 uncultured Thermoplasmatales archaeon
ATGCAGTTAGAATAGAATAGCAAAAAAATTCTAATTATGCAAAAGGTCTAATAAAGATCGGAAATATATTGAAGGTTGAGAATTTATCGCTAAAAAAAGCAAATTCAGATGCTGATTACAATCAAATCGACAAAAGAGCTGTTAGTGATTACCAAGAAATGTGGAAGTTTACTGATGAAATCGCATTTTGGCTTAAACTCTTTACAGGGGAATTACGCCCCCTAAAACATTCAAAAAAAACAGGTATTGAAAAATTCAGGGATAAAAGACGATTATTTTTAGATGAAATGCCAGAGACAGTCCGAAAGAAGATTATTGAGTTCTTAGAGAAAAATCGTATTATAGTAGTGAGTGACATAATAAAAGGGAGGGGAGGGTTATCTGCTAATTGGATGTTAGTCACAAAGTTTAATAAAGAGAGAGAAAAAACAACTTGGATGCTTAGTGATATAAATGCCTCAATGAATTTCTTTGGAAGCGGTGAAATCTGCATTTCTCCGAGAGGGAGTTTATACATTGGAAAAATTACCATGCAAAGAAAGGGCGGAACACCCGATCCCACAAAGCTGCAATTCAAGATAAAACCTTGTCAGTTGTTTGAACTGGGGGATAATGATAGAAACAGATAGAGTGTACTTGGGAGATTGCATAGAAATAATGAAAAAGTTACCAGATAGTTCTATAGATTTAGTATTTGCAGATCCACCGTTTAACATAGGGATAAAATATGATGTTTACAATGACAACATCCCTTATGAAGAATATTATAGTTGGTCGGAAAAGTGGATAAGCGAAGCATATAGGTTGCTTAAAAATACTGGGGCGATATATATCGCAATTGGTGATGAATTCACAGCAGAAATAAACATAATTTTAAAAAGAATAGGTTTTTATTTTAGAAATTGGATTATATGGTATTATACTTTTGGTCAAAATCAAAGAAAAAAATTTAATCGTTCCCATACACATATATTATATTTTACTAAAAACAAAGAGCGATTTATTTTTAATGGTGAAGATATAAGGATTCTCTCCGCAAGACAACTAATTTACAAAGATAAAAGAGCGAATCCAAAAGGTAAAATTCCTGATGATGTATGGCAATTTTCTAGGATTTGCGGGACATTTAAGGAACGTCTAGGGAAACATCCCTGTCAGATGCCTGAATCACTGCTTGAGAGAATAATAAGAACAAGTTCCAGAGAAGGAGATGTAGTCTTAGATCCTTTTGGAGGAACAGGAACAACTGCAGCAGTTGCTAAAAAACTAAGAAGACATTTTATTACAATGGAAATATCTGAAGAATATTATAATCTCATACTAGGAAGGTTAAATGGCAAAGTTCCGGAAAATAAAAGAAAAACAAAAATCGAACCAGAAAAACAAAAGACATTATTTGACATTCGATAATAGCTACAAAATGATATTTTTAGGCTTGGATTATGAACAAGCGATAGAATCTGCAAAAACAACGAATATACCGGCCCCCGACTTGATTTCCATAGCGAAAACTAATAGTATCTTTATCCCATATCTGCATATGGATAGCATGGGCAATAAAGAAAAGGAACTCATGAGAAAGGGAAAGGTGAAAGAAGTTTATGATTTGGGCAACGACGGACTGGAATTCCTTTTCACCGACAACATATCCGTATTTGATAAAATAATTCCAACGAGCATAAAGCATAAGGGTGAGGTTCTCTGCCGTATATCTGCCTTCTGGTTCAAAAAGAGCGAGGAGACGGGCATAAAGACGCATTTTGTAGACGCCCACAGAAATATAATGCATGTCAGAAAGTTCAACATAATAACGGATTACTCAAAAATAGATGAGAGGACATCAAACTACGTCATACCTCTAGAAGTGATAGCCCGTTATTACGTGGCTGGCTCGTTCTATGAGCGGGTGAAAGGCGATGATATGGAATACGGGGCAAAATTGCAGGATCCAATTGTAGAATTCACCACAAAATTCGAGGAATATGATAGACTGCTTACCGAGAAGGAAGGAATGACGATTGCCGGCTTGAACAAGGATGAATTGGAAAATATAAAGGAAGCAGTTCTGGGAATAGACGGATACATGAACTCCGAAGTCGGGAAAAGGGGGCTTATCCATGTCGATGGAAAAAAGGAGTTTGCATTTGATGAAGACCGCAACCTCGTTTTGATAGACACATTCGGGACACCTGATGAGGACAGATTCTGGGACAGAGAAAAATATCTTAATGGTGAATTCGAGGAATTGAGCAAGGAGTTTGTAAGAGCGTACTACAGGGATGCAGGCTACTATACCGAGCTTAAAAAAGCAAGGGAAAACAAAATGCCGGAGCCGCCCATACCGTCCCTGCCGGAAGACATGGCTGAGAAAGTGAGTGAACTTTATATTTCCATGTACGAAAAAATTACCGGAGAGAAGTTCAGATAATCTTTTTGCAGATTTCATTCAGTATGCATTCATCGCAACACGGCTTTCTTGCACTGCACGTATGCTTGGCGAGCAGCCAGAACAGCCCCACCACCCGTTCCTCCATTTCCCTTGGAATTCTGTCCCATGGAAAAAATCCGTTCAATTTTTGCTGGATTTCCTCGTAATCTGCTTTTTCATCCACCAGAACGAGTCGTTTCGCTATCCTTGCCATATGGGTATCTATCACTAAAGCAGCCTTCTGCCCATGTATTGATGACAGAAGGACATCTGCAGTTTTATCCCCTATGCCCGGTATTTTGAGTATCTCCTGCCTTACCTCTTCCCTGGGCATGCCAAAAACCCATGATAAATCGCCGTCAAAATTTTCCAGCACATATGAAGAAATCTGTTTTATTCTCTTCGCCTTTATCCGATGAAGCCCTCCCGGACGGATCGCTCTGCTTATTGCATTCTCATCGGCATCGACAAGAACCCCGGGATTTATCTCAAAATTTGACTTCAAGCCGAGATATGCCCTCCTTGTATTCTCCGAAGAGGTGTTCTGGGAAAGAAGGGTGAATATGATATTTCTGAAGGGGTCTTTCATCGCTTCCCTGTATTCATCCTCAGCTCTCCACCAGTACCTTGCATAATTTTTCTCCAGTAACGGAAGGAGTACTGCAGGCATCTTCCTATCCGAACATGACATCGTCCTTGTTTTCTTCCTCATGCATCCTCACCCTGCCTTTCTTCCTCTTGATGAATTTCTCCTGATGTCTCCTCCCGATAAACCTGAAATCATTTCTCAGCAGCCTCACAAAAGTTCTGCCAGGAAGGGGCTCCAGAGCGATAAAACCTTTTGACTGGAGTTTCATCAATTCAAATTCGGTGGTCGGTTTTGATACATGAAGTTTTTCGCTTAACACCTCAACTGTAATCGGATAGCATTCCTGAAGTATCTTCAGTATCCTCTCTTCCATCGTACCGGCCTTAACCTCGATCATTTTTGTACCTGTAATCAATATTGCATGCTCCTTCAGTAGAAACCATGCACGGCCCGACTGGGCTGGCGGGCATACATGCCTTACCGAAAAGGGGACAATCGACAGGCGGTATAACCCCCCTCAGCACCTCGCCGCACCTGCAGCCGGGCGGCTCATTGAATTCCATGCCCTTCAGGTCTGCAAGTATGTCTTCGTACTTCTTTTCCCCGTCGTATTCTTCAAATTTTTTCTTTATCACCATCTTTGAATTCTCTATGGCCGGAAAACCCCTCCATTTTGCATTCCCGTGCTCAAAAACTTCATCCAGTGCCTTCAGAGCTTTCTCATTGCCTTCGTAGGACACACACCTCGTATACTCGTTCTCAACATCGCTTCTCCCTTCGGCAACCTGTTTTGCAATCATCCATATCCCCATCATCACGTCTATCGGTTCGAAACCTGCTATCACCTGGGGGATGCCGTACCGCTCCGATATTGCCCCGTATGGCTTTGCCCCTATTATCACGGAAACATGCCCCGGGTCTATCATCCCGTCAAGTGCAATCTCCCCCATCCCGAGTAGTTTGGTTATGGCAGGCGGGGTATACCTATGGCAACTCACAACCGAAAAATTCTCCGGTACATCCCGCAGCAGCACGGCGGCGGTGGCGGGGGCGGTGGTCTCAAAACCGACTGCCATGAAAACCACCTCTCCACTTCTTTTTCCATCGCCCACCCCACCCAACTCCCCGCCTTGTCCATCTTTCCCTGCCATCCGCTCAGCCAGCTCGACGGCCTCGTTTATTCCGTATACAATTCTCACGTCTCCGCCCTTCGCCTTTATCGACTGAAGAGACTGCTCCGTCCCCGGCACCCTCACCATATCCCCAAAAGTCGCTACGGTAACACCATTCTCGGCAAGTTTGATGGCAATCTCTATTTCCTCCGGGGTCGTAACGCATACGGGACAGCCCGGTCCCTGGACGATGTGTACGCCGCATTCATTAAGAATGCTGTCCAGCCCGAATTTCACAATGGTATCCTGATGGGTGCCACACACGTGCATAATTTTAATGTCCAGATCCATCTTCTTCAGACTTTTCGCTATTGATTTTGATAATTCCTTATCCCTGAGATGAAACATCTTCAACCTCTATCTCCACATTTTTTATTGAACATTCCCTCCCGTTTGTTATCTTGACAGTATCGGTATTTCCGCATCTGGGACATTTCAGAATCGGGATTTGAATGTGGAATTCCTTTTTCTCATCATACTCCACACCGCCTTCGTATCCGCACTCGCATTTGACTTTCGGCATCACCTTTTCGATGATAAGTTCCGCACCGTCCATCTCGGTGTCCTTTGTCAGTACGTCGAACGCAAATCGGAGTTGCTCCTCCCCCAAAAATGTCAGTTCCCCTATTTCCAGCAATACTTTTGTTATTCCGGTCGCATTGTGCCGCCTCCCCTCCCCCCTGACCGCAGCAACAATATTTGACATGGTAGAAAACTCATGCATTCTCCGCCTCAATGATTTCCCTGAATATCTCCAAGGTTTCCATCGCCTCCTCTTCATCGAGAATCTTTATGGCAAATCCTGCATGAACGATAACATAATCCCCCACGGAAGCATTCACAAGCGAGATATCGGCATTTTTTGTTGTTCCTCCCCCGTAATCAACTTTTGCCGTATTGCCGCCGATGGAGAGTACCTTACCGGGTATTGCCAGACACATAAATGAAGAAATAACATGTGATATAAAATCACTTCCATCTCACCCTTTTTATCCCGCCGCCGCAGACGGGGCAAACCTTCGTTCCGCTTTTCACAAATTTTCCGCATCCAGTGCACCGGTACCTCCAGTAAAACTTTTCTTTTATGCCCTCTTGGAGTATTCCCCTGTACGCAATGCCGATATGGATTGCAACATTCTGCATGGAGTAATCATCCGTAAACAGGACAGCATCTTTCATACTGAGGGCAAGGGAAAGCACTTCCATATCCGCTTCAGAAAGGTTTTCAAGGTCGCCCGTGAGTCTTGCTGCCTCTTTCACTTTTTTCACTGCATCCTCCGGAGGGACAATAACTTCCATTCCTGCCTCCCTTGCATATTGCATGAGACGCCATGAATGACCGCCCTCGCCGAATTCACTGAGAACCATTGGGGTTGTTGCCGCCCTTCCGGCATAGAATTTGCCCGAGAGAATGGCAGACGTGTCCAGCACCGCTATCATTATACAAGTATACTACACAAATATTTTAAAGCTTATTAATATAAAGTCCTTATGAAGATAAAAGTGGATGGGTGGCGCTCTCACATTGCCTTTTCATCGGCCCATTTTATACCGGATTATAAGAGATGCGGAAGGCTTCACGGGCATACCTACGCGATTCATGCAGTGATTGAGGGTGAGGTGGATGACATGGGTATCATCGTTGACTTCGGGGAGTTAAAAAATGCAATGAAAAAAATAGCGGATGAACTGGACCACAAAATGATAATTCCTGAAAAGGGAGATATGGAAATTTCCCGCAAAGGCGGAGAGGTGGAAGTTATATTTGATAAAAAAAGATATGTTTTTCCGGAAGGGGACTGCATAATTCTTCCTGTAAACTCTTCCTCCGCAGAGACGCTGGCAATGTACATGCTAAAACGCATCACGGAAGAAATGGACCTGCCGGAAAATGTGACATTACTGGAAGTTGGCATTGACGAGGGTTTCGGTCAGGGCGCATGGGCTGCCAAAAAGACGAGGTAAAAAATGAGAGCGGTATGCCTTTTATCGGGAGGAATGGACTCATGCGTTACTGCATCGATAGCGAAAAATGCAGGCTACGAGATTTATGCCATCACGTTCGACTATGGACAGCGCAATCGCAAGGAGATAGAATGTGCCATCAAGATTGCCCGCTTTCTGAATGCAAATGAATACAAAATAATAAAGGCGGATTTGAGAACTTTTGGCAGGTCTGCCCTCACGGACAAAATAGAGGTGCCCGAATTCGAAGAGGGAAGGAATGAGATACCGCCCACCTACGTTCCGGCAAGAAATACAATATTCCTCTCATATGCCCTTGGATACGCCGAGGCCATTGATGCGGATGAAATATTTATCGGGGCAAATGCGGTTGATTATTCCGGTTATCCTGACTGCAGGAAAGAATACATCGAGGCATATCAGAGGATGGCAGACCTGGGGACAAAGAGGGGGGCGGAGGGCAATCCGATAAAAATCATGGCACCAATTATCAGCATGCCAAAGAGCGATATAGTGAAAAAGGGCGTTGAACTTGGTGCCCCATTCGAGCACACATGGTCATGCTATCGTAGCGGAGAGAAGGCATGCGGGAAGTGCGATTCGTGCAGACTCCGCCTTAAGGGATTTGAAGAAGCGGGGATAAATGACCCCATTGAGTACGAATGAAAATGAAAATAAACGAAATATTTTATTCGATACAAGGAGAAGGAGGGAATGCCGGACTGCCGACAATCTTTATACGCACGACGGGCTGTAATCTAAGGTGTTCTTACTGCGATACTCTATATGCATACTATAAGGGAGATGAAATGACCCTGCCCTCCATCTTAGAGAAGATAAAAAAATGGAGATGCAAAAAAGTATGTTTGACCGGCGGGGAGCCACTGTTACAGAAGGAACTGCCCGAACTAGTGGACACGTTGCTCCCTCTCGGATACGAAATAAGCATAGAGACAAACGGTTCGATTGATATTTCCGGGATGGCAAATAGAGATGTTATGATAGTGATGGATATGAAATGCCCTTCCTCGGGGGTGCATAAAAAAATGAGGAACGAGAATATTATGTTGCTCCGTAGCTGCGATGAGCTGAAGTTTGTTATAGGCGATACAGATGACTACCGATACGCCAAGGAAATTATTGAGAAATATGAACCAATCTGCGAAGCCATAATGCAGCCGGTATGGGGAAAAGCAAAGCGGCTATCCGAATGGATACTGAAGGATGAACTGAACGTGCGGCTGTCCCTTCAAATACACAAAATCCTGTGGGGCAACAGAAATGGTGTCTGATTAAAAATCAAAATATTTATATAAAAGGATGACAATTCCACTCTTAACCCAATTCAAAGGGCATAAAATGGCAAAAAAAGAGAAAAGATTAAAAAAGGGGATGCATTTTAGATGCCAAACCTAAGGAGGAAAAAACATGTATAAAAAAAGCGTAATTAAAAAAATTGGAAGTATTGTAGTAGTAGCCGCAATGATAGCAAGTGCATTTGTTGTGTTGCCAAGTAGTGCAAATGGTGGAGATACCCACGATGCAAATATCTCTACAGATTATACCGGAGCGGTCGGCGGGATAAAGATAACAGAGGATGGAACAGATGTGATTGGAGCAGATGAGAACCTAACTCTCGGAGAAACATATAAGATTCGCTATAAACTTGCAAATGATGGAAATTACAATGAAAGTGCTGACTTGACTGTAAAAGTTGAAAATGATACTGACACATGGATAATAGGTACACACACCTATTCTTTGAATATTGGAGAAAGTGAGACTCACTATGATTCATGGAATACCACTGGCTTATTGCCAGACACTTATACAATCATAGTAAATGCAAGTATTCCAGTAGATAACAACTGGACAAATAATGAAAGGACAAGAGATGTAGTCTTGGAAGAAGCTGCTCCCACCATTGAAGTTAATGTAGTATATCCCTTGGGCGGAGAAGTTATTGGGGGTATAATTCCAATCGAATGGACCGCTACTGGTGAATCGGAGCTCACCATTAAGATTGAATATAAGAATGAAACCGGTGCTGACTGGACACTAATTGCAGATAACGAGGAAAATGACGGAATGTACAACTGGGATGCAACATCCCTTTCTTCAACCGACAATTACATGGTTAAAGTCACGGCAACCGATACAGCAGTTGGCTCTGGCCAATCCGGTTTATTTAATATCACTCCGCTGAGTGTAACACCAAAAACCATATCCTATAATGCCACTGCCGATGCCCATGTAGATGGCACCAGCGGAACGGTTAAAATATGCTATCCTGACGGAACAGTCTACGGACAGCAGGACGGTTCACCGGGAGATGTCTATTTCTTCGGTACTACCTTTGATAAAACAGGATTGTGGTATGCCGATGATAGCAACAACGGCAGATTTTACATATGGGTAAAGCCAATAGATCTCAATATTACCACCTCGCCAACCGCAGTTGATTTTGCAAGAAGTGGAACAGAAAGTTACATGGAACCGAGCGGCACTGTGACAAATCCCGACGGAACAGCAGCAGACGGCGCAACCGTTGAGATATGGGCACCCGGTGTAACCCCGTCAGCATCTGCAACACCTTTGAAAACCGTTACTGCAAATACAACAGGTCATTATATATTTACAGATAAAGTGAGGATAAGTCTGTATGGCGCCGGCGTGTATAACATCACTGCAAGAAAAGGAGCGATGGGAAATGCAGATGCATTTGGATATGTGACTCTTACTGTGAATACAATTGATGCAAATATCTCACTTTATACAAAAGAAGGTGTATCGGGCGGATTTTCCGTGGGTGAAATAGTTTTTGAAGTCACATACCCAGAGGGAGACGCCTTACTGACTGCCACCAATTACAATGTTTCCGTGTTCAAAGGAACTGAATTGTATGCATGGATAAACACATCAGATGGGACATCTGGTGGCAACATGACATTTGCCACATACGGCAAGTATCTCAACATTACGGCAGTTGACATATGGGAACTCGGAGATTATGTACTCAAAGTTAAAGCAGACCACTCCGGTGACGTCACTTGGGAATATACAGGTGAAAAAGCGTTCACTATTCCCGCACCAGACCCAGTAAACGTGTATGTAACACCCTCAGAAATAAATATACTTGAACCGGCATTAAATGCACAGGTTATAACCATCCAGGTTCTGGGAAAAACGAGATATACGTATGGCGGCCCAATTAATCTCAGCGTAGGACCTGCACCTGACAATGAAAATATAACGGACCGAATAGAGATAAGCGGGGATGTACTCTATGCATCACCAGCGGACGCATACATGTATGTCGGCGAAGGAAAATGGGATATAACGGTATTTCCGGCAAAAGGTGGCGGCAAGATTTACATAGATGTCTCATGGCCCGGCAATAATACCGTAAATAAGAATATAACAATAGGTAAGGGCGGCTCAGCGTCTGCTGCTCCAACATCAATAATTGTAGACAAACCGACCGATATATCTGTTGTTGTAAAGGACCAGTATGATAATCCTACTGCAAATGCAAATGTGACACTCGTTTATGAAACCGGAACGTACGGAATAGGAAGTATGGTTGTAAACGGAACTATAGTTGGTGATGGTTCACCCGGCAAAGGCTCGCAGGGCAACTACGACTTCACAGCCATCGCATCAACAAAGGCAAATAACAATATAATTGTCATAGCAAAATTCCAAGCAGGCGGAGAAATGGTGTACGGCTATGCATTGATACGATCAGAAGCTGCTCATGACCTTAACGTTACAGTATCACCTGTAGCAGTACTTATGGGCGAAAAGACGAAATTCAACATCAACATCACCCGAGAAGAAAAGGCATACGGTACCAACCTGGAGGTATACATAATGAATGAAACCGAGTTGCAGGAATTCAATGAAGACTATAACGAACTCACCGACATGGTCGCAGCAGTGAAGGTAAGTGAAGGAAACTATACGTACTCGGGTTACTTGGATGAAGCAGGAACATATTATGTCTACATACGCACACCAGATGAAAAGCATGATAATCTAAACAAGGAAGCAAGCTTTGAAGTTACAATGGCAACTGTTACGGTCAACCCGTCAATGCTTGTGAAGAACGTAGACAAGAACATGACACTTGTATTTGCTGTGGAGTGGAACGGAGAACCGCTAAACGGCACATTGCTGATAAAAGGAGTGCACGAGGTTGCAAGCTTCAATACATATGTGGACGATACATATACCCTGGCGATTGTTGATGGTGAAGGAAATATAACAAACGTTACTGCCATCGCAATAGGAAACGTGACATTTGAATTCAAGCCAGCGGCAGCCGGTAGCATATCCACAGAGATAAACGGAGAGCTAAAGGTTGTAACACCAACAATAAGCGTTGAGCCGGAAACAGTCTTCCTCGCAGAGGAAAACCTGATAACACTTACAGTATCACATCCATTGACAGGACAGCCATGCCCCGACCTTGAAGTATCCGGAGATTTCCCATCGGGCTACATGGTACTTGGAAAGACAGATACAAACGGCAAAGTCACCATCGGTGTAGTACCATCGATTACAGGAAAAATAAAACTGTATGTCGAGGGAGATGCAGCAGGAGAGATAAACATAGTTATTGGCCTGAAGATACAGGTGCCTTCCGATATCAAAAAGGATGAAGAGATAACCATTACAATCACAACACGCGGTGGAAAGGCAGTTGAAGGTGCAACAGTGAAATTCGGAAGTGACACAGCGGGCACAACCAATTCAAATGGAGAGATAAAATATACACCAACCGAGAAAGGGAATTTCACTATAACGGCAGAGAAGAGCGGCTATTACACGGCAACCAAAACAGTCACTGTCAACGATAAGGAAAATCCAGAAGTCCCTGGATTTGAGATGATAGGAGCGATACTCGGTGCACTTGGAGCAATATTGATCATAAGGAGAAGAAGACACTAAATCTTCCCTCTTTCCTCTTTTTCCACAATATTTTAATACATGTTTTTTCTTTTAATTTGTTGCCGGGTGTAAAATGTTTGGGGATAAAAATAAAAAAAGGAAGAAAACTTCAGATGAACCCACTGCGGATGATGAATTCGAAAAAATACTTCATGATATGGAAAAAATTGTAGGGGATGCTTTTAAAACGTCTCTTGATGAATGGGAACCCGGAGAAGATGCTGCCAAAGGTTTTTCGGTAAGATTGAATTCCGATGGAGAAAACAGAATGAGCGAAGCAAATGACAACCACCATTACATGCCAGCATTGGACAAAAAAGATCAATCTGTTGATGTTATGGAAAGCATCAACTCTATTTCCATAACAGTGGAGATTCCCATGGCAAAAAAAGAGGATATATATCTAGAGGTGACCGATGATGCTCTGGAAATATACATCAAATCCCCACTTAATCCTTATTACAAAAAGCTTAATTTACCTTCGGAAGTTAAGACAGATACGACAAAAGCCACATACAAAAATGGAGTGCTTGATATTGAAATAAGAAAAAAGAACGAGAAGAAAGGGTGCCGGGTGAATATAGACTGATGAGATTATAAATCCACGTAATCCTTGATTTTCTCTTTTGCACTCTCTCTTTTTTCGTTCAAGTCTTCCAGGAAGATACTTATCAACTCGACGGCATGTTTTTTGCAGTTTCCACACATCTGCTCCCCCGATTTGCATTTGTTGTATATCTCCTCAAGTTCTCCATCATCCTTCATTAAGTGATACAGGAATAGTTCATACACAACACACTCATCCGGCTTACCGCCACACTTTTTCTGTTCCGCAAGAGATACTGCACCTCCTGTTTTTGCCGACATTATTTTCTTTTTTGCCTCCTCGGGCGTATCTGTAAGAAAAATGGCGGATTCCGGCTTGCTGCTGGACATTTTCCCCCCGGTGAGTCCGGTCATAAAGCGGTGGTATGTTGAGGAAGGAGGGATAAACCCGTAAGCTCCTTCTTCCTGTTCCCTTTCTGCCAGAGCCAGATCAATTTTGCCCAAGTCAGCTTCATCAGCATTCTCCAGATAAACTGCCTTATACTTATCCATCCTCTTCATGGCCAATCCAAAATTGCCCGCAACCTCCTCCGCAATATCCATAAGTTTGTTCACACCATCATCCGATTTTATGAATACCCCCACCCGTCCATCCTTTGCCACCATCACATTGAATAGGCGATGAGCACTTGCTATGCCCCTGCTGAATCGGATATGAGGATCTTGGTCAACACCTACCGGAACAAGCGTAGGACGCACTCCTCCGTACTTCTCCATCTGCACATGAAGTATATCCCCGCATTGGACGAGAGGGGAAAGTACATGAGCCATGTTCGTCGAGCCGTTGAATCCATATATGGCAGTCACCTCCGACCAGTTCGTCTTTTTGCCAAGAAGGTACCCCAAATCCTTCACATCGGTATTTTTTGATTGGAAGTATATTCTGCACGGTTTGAGTCCAAGAGCGATATAATTGGTTATGTATTCCTCTATTGCCAGTTTTTTTGCTTCCCCTAGAGAATAGCCACGGGTTGCATACGCCTCTATATCTGCAACCGCGATAAATATATCTGCACCCACGCTTTGATAATATATTATCTGGTCTATGACTATCTTATGACCGAGATGCATTCTCCCCGAAGGCATCAAGCCGGTGAGCAACGCCCACGGCTTTTTTTCATCTATGGCATTTTTTATGAGATGGAAATCCCGATGACCGAAGACGATTCCACGCCGGAATAGGTGTGGCACGTCCGGTAAGCTACCCCACTCCCCGGTGCCAAACTCTTTTATTCCAAATTTCTTCCTAAGGCGGCTGTAATTTTCGTATTGCGCAGAACTCCACGGATCAATCCTCATCCTGCGTTTATCCAGAAAGCATATTTGTATTTTTTGAATGGGAAAAGACTTATTGAGGAAATGACAATGACATGCGAGGAAACAATATGAATAGCAGAAATATATTTGTTATTGGGGCAATTGCATTGGTTGCTGTGATAAGGAAAAAGTAACTGATTTTCTACCTCCTTTCTTTTTTTATTTATGAACTGGATTTATTTAATGCACTACGAAGAAGTTTAAGGATGACACACTGAAAAGTATTACAAAAATTCATGTTTCTATTTGCTATGTTGAACAATTAAGAGGGCAATCCACTCTCTTAAATTTGTGAGAAGCCTTTCCCTCCAACAAACCGATTAATGCATCATAGAATAAAAATTTCATTTTTATTTCCCGAAGCATTTCTTCAATGATTTTTGCTCTTATAGTTTCTCCGAGAAAAAGCCCCCAACCATCTCGCTTCACATAAAAAATTAATAGACGCAGGCGTGGCGAAGGAAATCGCCCGCGGTAAGGAAAAAGTGTACGCCGTGGGAAGGCCTAACAAAATTGCAGCCCTCATCTCCAGCTGCAAAAACTCTTTTCTCGACAAGACAGTGGACGGATTTGTTGATACATGAGCGCCATTTGGCAGATAATATTAATATAAATAAAATAAAGCGATGAAAGATGGATTTTCATACACATTTACCAGTAAATTGCCAAAGCCAATAGAGAGATTAGGGGTACCTGTCCATTTCAAGGTTTGGATTACCAAAGAATATTATCTGTTTCTCCTCTGTTATTTTTCGTTGCCTTCGAAGCCAGTATCTAGGACGACAGAGATATTTGTATAAAGGAATTCAGGAAAAGAAAGATTGAAGATCGAGATTCATACATCTATTTTAGGTCATAACCTGTAAGGTTCTTGGGCAGGATGCCGGTCGATGCTAAACCAAGGAAGACCAATCATATCCATATTAACTATACTTGGTCGAATGCACCCAATAACCGGTTTAGGAACCGTTATTGGACGACCCCAGTAGTTTCCATCCCACTGATTGGAAATAGAAGAATCTGTTATAGTAAAGAAAGCATTCATGGGTTTATTATTAATGAAATTGTTACGTTCAATAATGTTATTTGCTGATGCATTAAGGAATCTGATGCCGAAATAGTTGTTGTTTTCAATGGTGTTTCCATTAATGTTGTTGTCGAACCCATAACGAGATTTAATGCCCTCCAGCCTGTTATCCGCAATAACATTCCCTGTAACAGTAGTATGTGTCGACCAAAAACATATACCTAAACCATATCCTTTCCCTTCTTGGATAATGTTATCCGAGATGATATTATGAGATGACTGATATAACCAGATATTGAAACCACCATACTCTTCGTTGCCATTCCCTGAGATAATATTATCTGATATTGTAGTGTAGGATGATGTGTTTTCCAGTACCCAAATACCATAAATCTCATTGTCAGTAATAATATTATTGGAGATTACGCTATTTGATGAGGAGTCTAACCTTATTCCGCCAGCATAACCAAAGCCCCCGCCATTTTTAATAGTGAAATCCGAAATAATAATTCCATCAGCAGTTAACTTCACAACATCTCTCCTACTCCCGCCGTCAATAACAGTAGTATTTTTATTTTCGCCGATTAATTGTATTGTTTTATCCACTTTAATGTTCTCATTATAGATTCCTTCATACACACATATAATATCCCTATTGAAGGCATCAGTTATTGCATCCTGTATTTTCGTGTAGTTCCCAGGTCCCGTTCCACCAACATACAAGATATTTCCATACATATTTTCATAGGTTATTATATGTGTTTTTGATGGCAGATTTCTTGTTTCTGAAATAACAGACATACCAACAAACAGAAATACCATAATAATAAACAATCCTATCCTCCATACCACTCTCTTCATTCTACCTTACCCCTAATTTTATAAGCAGAAGAAATTTAAAAACTTTTCTTAACACATCTTAGCGAGAAATCCCCAACCTTTAGGTAGGGGATGAATCGCGTAC
>CAZSHJ010000045.1:0-14491 GCA_964606745.1 uncultured Thermoplasmatales archaeon
TGCAGTTAGAATAGAATAGCAAAAAAATTCTAATTATGCAAAAGGTCTAATATATAACAAACTAAAATATCTAGTAATCAAATCTGCATTTTTACTTTGCTCCAACTTTATCTTTTCTTTACTATACAAATATATTACATATATTTGTATAGTATGAGGAAAAAGAAATACCGTTTATCCGCATGTCGAGAATCCACAGTTCTTGCAAATCCTGCATCCCTCCTCGTAAACCATGGGATTGCCACAATCAGGGCACACACCCACAGGACCAACCGGGGCGCGAACAATTCCCATATCCTCCTTTGATTCATCTTCAAAATTGTCCAGCTTTGGAGTTTCCGGCGGCTTTCTCCCTCTGATGTGATCCTCGAGGGCTTTTGCAACTGCATCAGGACATGAGAGTATGGGACCCCCTCTTGTAAGTAGCGGCGACGGACATCTTATGGCCTTCAATTGCTTCACTATTACATCTGTCTTTATCCCCGAACGAAGGCAGAGAGAAATGAGTCTGCCTATTGCCTCAAGCTGGGCATCTGCACATCCTCCTGCTTTTCCGAGACGGGCAAATACCTCGAAAAGGCCTTCCTCGTCCTCGTTCATCGTTACATAGAGATTGCCACAGCCCGTACTGACTTTTCTTGTCACGCCCCGGACAACCATGGGACGGGGCTTTGGCTTGGTATTATCCACCACTTTCTTTTCCTCCGTGGTGAGCACCTGGTCCTCCCTGCTTCCATACCTGTACACCGTTACGCCTTTGCAACCCAGCTTATGTGCAAGAAGATAGACCGCCCTTACATCTTCCTTCGTGGCCTCCTCCCTGAAATTCACGGTTTTGGATGTCGCATTGTCCGTATATTCCTGGAAGGCTGCCTGCATCCTGATATGCCACTCCGGGGTTATGTCAAGAGCCGTAAAGAATATTCTCTGCACGTCTTCGGGCACTTCCTTAAGCCCCTGAACAGAACCTTTATTATCGGCAATCTTCTTCATCAATTCATCGCTGTAAAATCCTTTATCCCTTGCAATTTTTTCAAAGTATGGATTTATCTCAACAAGGCGGTCGTCCTTGTCCAGGATGTTTCTTATGAATGTGATGGCAAAAAGCGGCTCTATGCCTGAAGAACAGCCTGCCATTATTGAAATGCTTCCCGTGGGGGCAATGGTGGTCACCGTGGCATTCCTCATCGCCTCATATTCTCCGTCCCACATGCTTCCCTTGAAATTCGGGAAAGAACCCCGCTGTTTTCCAAGCTCTACGGATGCCTTTCTTCCCTCTTCCCGTATAAATGACATCACCTTACCGGCCAGCTCCAGTGCTTCCTCGCTGTTGTACGGTGCCTTCATCTGGATAAGCATATCTGCAAATCCCATGACGCCAAGCCCTATTTTTCTGTTGCCCAACGTCATCTCCCTTATCTTATCGAGCGGATAGTTATTCGTATCAACTACGTTATCCAGAAAATGGACAGATTTTCTTGTCACATCCTTCAGCCTGTCGAAATCGATTTCGCCGTCTTTAACCATGTGTGCCAGATTTATCGAACCAAGATTGCATGATTCGTATGGCAAGAGGGGCTGCTCGCCGCACGGGTTCGTGGATTCTATCTCGCCGACATTGGGAGTTGGATTGGATTCATTTATTCTATCCAGAAATACTATCCCCGGCTCACCGTTTTTCCATGCCATTTCCACTATTTTGTTGAATACCGCCTCTGCATCAAGTTCCCCTATCGGCTTCTTTGTCCTGGGGCTTATCAGGGAATATTTTTCCTTCTTTTCAACCGCATCCATGAAGAAGCCGGTAGCAGCCACGGATATATTGAAATTTGTCATTTCCTTCTGGTCTTCCTTGGCCGTTATAAATTCCATTATATCTGGATGGTCAACTCGCAGAATGCCCATGTTTGCCCCCCGCCGCCGCCCCCCCTGTTTTATTACATCGGTAGAGGCATTGAATACCTTCATGAACGAGATTGGACCGGATGCAACACCGCCAGTGGAATGAACCAGGTCACCTTTAGGCCTTATCCGGGAAAAGGAAAATCCCGTCCCGCCACCCGACTGGTGGATAAGGGCTGTGTTTTTTATTGATTCGAAAATCCCTTCCATCGAATCCATCACGGGAAGGACGAAGCAGGCAGAAAGTTGCTGTATCGCCGTCCCCGCATTCATCAGTGTCGGCGAGTTCGGGAGAAAATCAAGCTGGGACATTATCTCGTAAAATTCTTCCTCTGTCTTTTTTACATTCCACCCGTACTTCCCATCTGCCCCTGCGATATTTTTTGCAACCCTGCGAAACATTTCCTCCGGGGTTTCTATAACTTTCCCTTCCCCATCCTTTAACAAGTACCTTTTTTCAAGAACTTTTATTGCATTTTCCGTCAGCATCTCAGCCTATAATAGGTTATGCCTTTTAATGATTATGCTGGTCCTATGCCAGACGTTCCGGACAAACATCTCTCCTGGAGCAATTGGTACATTTGCCCTCTCTTTCGTGGTTTCTATGGGCTCCACCTTTTTCAAGGTCTTCAAGCAATTTCTTTCTCAATTTTATCACAGCATCCTTCAGATTCACATCATAATCTATAAAATATTTTTTTTCGTCGTATTCCAATATACCATAATTGACTTTTCCAAATGTCACTTCCACAAGCATGCAGTAAGCTATCAGCTGAATGATGTGAGAGAAGAGAGGACCCTTTGGTGTCCTTCCCGTCTTTTTTTCAACAGGAATGTATTCTCCGTCCTTTTCAAGAATGTAATCTGGTCTTCCCCTAATACCATATCTGTCCGATTCCAATAAAGGGCTTTCATTTCTTATGCCTATATAAGCAATATTGCCACCCACGGATACATACTTCATCTTTTTCACAAGCAATTCCTCCGACATGTGCAGGGAACGATAAAAGAGAACATTTGCGAACATTATCCATAACAGTGCCAATATCTCGAGAAATTTACTCAACTTCTCATTTGATGGAAAAGATGATATTATCACGATTATGGCAATCACGATTGCACCCATGGAGGACAGAAGTATGATTTTCTCGTACTTTTGTTTGAGAATAGATATGGAAATTCTCTCGGACTTATATAAGAAAAATGCAGAATTCAATAACCACAGAAGTGAGAATGCAACAAATATATAGTTATTTTCCTCCCCTGTGATGCCCTGGGAAAAAATCAATCCAACCACTGCGATCAGGGACGCTGCAGCGGACAACATCACCACATATCTATCATAATGCCTTCCCTTCACTTCCTTTACCCTTATATCCTCGAGCGCCTCACCTACCCTCTCGTGTGACCGCACACCATCCGCAGAATCAATTTTTTTATACTGCTTACTCAACCACCATGACAAAGGGCAATATGCATATTTCTCGAGGTCGCCTGCGGAAATAATTTTATCCATCCTTATAGGGTATAACAAGTAAGGGTATAAAATTTTCTTAAATTTTCTTTATCAAAAATATTTTTCAGTCCGTTTTTTTTACAGCGGAAGAGAGTACCATGTACCGCCTATCATGATGGAAAATATGATATCGCCTATAAAGTTTATATCACCCGAGAACTGAAAATTTGGGGGCCATATTACCCAGTCTGCCCTGAAATCATCTGCATTGAGAAAGCTTGCCCCCACAAGCAAACCTACACTGTTATCAATGGTAAAATTGAAAGAGAATGTATTCAGCCAGTTTCCATTCGTATCAAGAGTCACATATCCCTCCTGGTCGATATTCCATGAAATGAAGAAATAATTTGTTTTTAACTGCGAAATCATTTCCATTCTCATTGAACCTGTTATCAAGTAGAAATCGATTATCGGTCCCTCGTGTTCTGCATCCAATTTGATATATCCCCCCTGGTCAATCCCCCACGAGAAATTTGTACTGTTTGTAATATTTGAAATTGAAAAATAAACATTTGGATTATTAATATCATCACATATTATAAGCTCTGTTAATGATGAGCTCATACTGATATCTATATGTCCTCCATAAATTTTACTTGTCCATTCAACTAAAAGGTGCTTCGGGAGATACTGAACACGCACGCAGCCCATCAATCCAATTCTCCCCGCCTTCATGGTAAGCGTAACGTTAAACTCATTGCTGCTCTCGTAATCTAGCATTCCCTGCTCCCCAGACGCACCGAATATACCGTAAAGGATTGAAAATGACATCTCCATCGGCACTTTGTCAATTGTAAGAGCGATATCCATACCCTCACCATCTATCTCCCCGGCATATGTTATGGTTAAAGTCGTATCCTTATCCGCCGTGCGTGAAAGAGTCATGTTTATTTTCTGGAGATTTAGGTCTGGGGTGAATGTTACTGCAGATGAAATGGCGGGCTGACAGCCTATAACCACATTATGGTCGAAAGTTGTGCCCCCGAAACACCCACTATAACCTGCCACAATGTTCATATCATTTTCATCTCCGTTGAATATCGGAGTGCTCTGCAGTACAAAGTCAGGATTTTTATCATACATTAGATAGGGATAAACGGTGAATGTTACCCTTTCGGTTTTTGGGAGTTCCTTTCCCTCAGGCGATGCATATCCAAGGCGAAATTCGTGGTTGCCATAATCATAGTCTTCCAGTGAAAGGTGAAAATCCAGGTAAATTTCGAAATCCTTATCATTTAACTCTTCACCCAGTCGTTCCACCTCGACCACTACGGAAAACGCCAGTACCCATCCGAAATTTTCGTACGATAAAGAAGGCAGTATGTAAAATCTCACTTTTATATCCCTTCCATTCTCCCCGGTGTTGCTGTCGTCATCAACATCTATCGGCAAAAGCAACCCGTACAAAACAGAGGTGTCTTTTTCCACCTCCCCACATTTCGTATAAATGCTTGCTTCAACCATTTTAGGCAGTATCTTTATTCCCCGGCTCCACGAGTGCCTGACAGGGATGGCACATTGACTTTTCTCTTTGTTCTTAAAATCAGAATTTACGCCGTCGTTTATTTCGCCGAGATTGCCACTTACTTCTTCTTTTGGCATATCACCGCAAATACAACTGGTTTCCTCCACATCATCACGCTGCCCATCCACAGGATTTTTATAAGAAGCAGCCACACCAAACACTGATGCGATTAAAAGAAACAGTATTATAAAAGCCACATATTTTCTCATAACAAATTATAAATTTCCTTATATTTATATTTTAGCTATGTCCCATTTCTTTCATGATTTTCCCCACCACCTTTTCCGGCGGGATATTGGTTGTATCTATTACCATATCATATATTGAGATACCATCTATGTCGACGCCGTAAAAATTTTTGTATCTCTTTTTCTCGCTTTTCTCTCTTTCTCTCATTTGCTTCTTCACTTCCTCAAATTTGCCGCCCTCCCTGTTTATCACACGTTTCACCCGCTCATCTTCCTCACATTCCAGCCATATCTTGAAGGATGGTATGCCATTTCTGTGTGAAATCCAGCCGGCCAGCCTCCCTTCAAGTATGACGTTGCCTGTCATGAGAATCACCTCCTGCTTTTTGTCCAACGCCTCATCTATTTCGGGATGATCCTCGCAATATTCACCAAACTCGGCAAGTGTCATACCACGTTCATCTGCCATCTCCCTGAACATGCCTCCCGCATAAACATATGGCAAGCCAAATTCCTCCTTCAAATTTTTTGCGGCAGTTGTTGTCCCGCTTCCGGGCAGACCACCAATAGTTATATTATCCATTTGTCTTCGCCCGCCATTCTGACCAAGAAAGCATTTTAAAAATATACTGGACAATCTGCGTAAGCGGTATGGAAAGCAACATGTACAGAAGAATCCAGTTCGGAAACAAGGCGTACTTGTCAAAAAGGCATACATGGGCTGACCATGGAACATCAAAATAGTAGTGTGTTGTGCCCATCAAAAAATCCCATATCCATGTAAATACTGGAATGAAGATGAGAAGTGTCACGGGCATTATTTTCATCTGCCTTGAAGATGCTGCCGTCTGCTTCTGCATAATTTTGGGCTGTAGTTTCTCCAGTTTTTTTATCATATACTTATTATTTGAAAGTCTTGCCTTGCGGTATTCTTTCTGAAACTTCGACATGATTTCCTGGTTCTTTGCCATCTCTATCCAGTCGGTAGTGAAATGACGAACAAGAGTTGAGATGATAATCACTATGGAACCGGCAAGGAAAATTGTCAGAACGGGAAATTTATAGCCGAATCCAAACAGTGGAAAGAAAACAGTACCGACAGCGTTGCCCATGGATGCACGCAAATTCGGGTCAAACATAACAAACATAGAAAACATTAACACCATAAAGAATAATAACGAGGATTGCTGTTTCTTTGCTGCCATATTATCCCAATACCTTTATTATCTCATTCGATGTTTCTCCAAGCATACCATCATTGTTTTTTACTATTTTAACTGTTGCGCCTGTCAGTATTGCATGGTCCATGGCTACAATATACTGGCGCTTGCAGCCATCTGCACTGCGAATGCCTTTGTCCCTTGCCCTTCTCCTCTCGATTTTCTTTTTTTCCAACGCTCTTTCCATAACTGTGGTTTTTCCAGTTCCAAGTACTCCAGTAAGGATTACCGCCATTATTCTACCCCTAGGAACTTTCGCAACACCGGATGCATTTCCATTGCCTGCTCCTTGGCTATCTGTTCATACAGACGTATGACTATACCTACGGTAAGAAGCACGCCGGTACCGCTTGTACCGCCCACCGTCCCGACAAGATTTGAAAACAATGCCAGCAGTGCCACAAGAGCGGAACTCAATACTGTAAGTGCAGGTATATACCGGTAAAGCACCTTCTTAAGAATACGCGGGTCTCTCCTGAAACCGGGTATCTGCATGCCGCTGCTTTCTATCTGCCGCGCCACCGCCTCGGGCCCCATGTTGGTAGTTTCTATCCAGAATTTACCGAAGAATATGGCACCCACCACGAAAATTAAGCCGTATATAGCAATTTTCAGCAGCATCTGCCACGGTGAATGTCCTGCAAGATAGCCGGCATACCTTGGGTCTATCATCGGAAATAACCACGTATGGAGACCCCTCGGACTATTCAAATACCATGCTATACCTGCTACGGGCTCCGTTGAACCCGGCAAATACTTTCCAAGCCACCATGCGTGACCAAATAGAGGAATGCTGCGGGCTTTACCCCAGAAGATAAGAGCAAACATGTTTACATTGGCAAGCAAGGCAGCCATCAGGATGACAGGTATATTAGATGCATACATCAATCGGAGAGGATACCTTCCCCTTGCCCCTCTTACCTTTGCATGGGTCAAAGGCAACTCCACTTTGGATGACTCCGCATACACAACGCCAAGGAATATTATTATCGTTCCCAGAACGGCAATTATCGGATTCGGCGGGGAAATAAATATCGTCTCGAATCCGCCTCCAACCAAATCCCCAAGAGACATATTGGAAACAAGGTAAAGTGTTTTTGGCAATGCCCCCGAAGGCGGATTGGCCACGCTCAACACACCGCCCGCCTGAGGGAACCAGTTGAAAGTACCGGTAATGATTCCGTTTGAAACACCTGCGGCAATGAAAAGGGAAACACCGGAACCTATACCCCATTTGGATATCAACTCATCCATCCAGAATACAATAAACCCACCCATGAAAAGTTGGGCGATTAGGACTGTTCTTGCTCCTGTTCCGCCAATAGCACTTACAAAAGAGTCACTCGGGGAGAGATAACCAAAGACCTGGGGTATCGCCTCAATCAGAATCATGAGTACGACCATAATTTTCTGCACTCCCTGGTACAGTGCCTTGTCCTCTGTTTTCTGAAGGTCAAGCTTTATGATTTTTGCACCAACAAAAAGCTGCATGATGATGGATCCGGTGACTATCGGTCCTATCCCGAGATGCATGATGGAGCCGCTTGCCCCCGCGATTATGCCACGATAGCCGGCAAATATATCCAGTTGGGTGGAGCTGACGCCGTAAAGCAAAATCTGCGTCAGTATGTAGTACAGGATAAGGCAAGCTCCCGTCCAGAGTAGTTTCTGGCGGAAATGAATATGCCCCTTAGGTTTCCTGACTGCTGGCCAATGCTCAACGATTGGCTTCAGAACATATAGTTTACTCTTTTCGCTGGATTCATCACCTTTTGCCATTATGAACACCTCAATCTGCTATGACTTCCCCGCCGGCCGCCTTTACTTTTTCTACCGCCTTTTCGGTAGCATATGGTACAATAACTTTCACGGGTTTACTTATATTCCCTGATCCGAGAAGTTTATCATACCCCATTTCCGTAAGATTTATCTCCTTATCTTCGAACCTTATCAAATCACCAACATTCAGCACTTTATTCCCGTGCGAGACACCGTGAAATGTAAACCCGTGTTTACCCCAGTTACCTTTGAGATGCTTGTGCTTTGAGCCACCCAGGCCGCTGCCGCCTTTTTCTCCCTTGCCCCTCCCCTTCTTCCTGCTTCCCCTGCCATGGGTGGTTAATCCCCGATATTTCTTCGTTTTGTCTTTCATATCATCCTCTCTATGAGTGCATTTATATCTTTTCCCCTATAACCGAGCGTGCCCCCCATACCATAAGGTTTTTTTATACCCTTATAACCTTTGATCGGTGGGTGCAATCTTATCGTTGGAACTGTAAAATCCTTCAATTTTGACTTGCCATTCGTAATTTTCTCGACGGCATCCTGGAGAGCCTTGCCCTTGAGTTCGGACCTTTCCTCAAGCATTTTTTGAAGGGTTTCCTTGCTTATTTCTCCCCAGGTAACATAGTCTTTGACTTTCTGCAACATCCCCTTGTAATTTTTATCTTCACTCACCACGGTGCAGTTATTGATGTAGGGAATATTGAGCATCTTAAGCGTATCCCTCACCGCCTGACGGGCATTTATCTCTCCCCTCACCCTAACAACAGCATACATTATCCCTCAACTCCTCCTACTGCTCCAGAAACAATATGAAGTTTCTCGCGTGTTTCATCACTAATCTTCATCATTGCAATATTCTTAATCGCCTCAAACACGGCACTTGCATAATTCAGAACCGTATTCGTCTGCCCGCTTGCGGAACCCCATGCATCTTTTATGCCTGCAAGACGGAATATAACCTTTGCGGTATCCCCGACTGCAAGCCCGACACCGCGGGGGGCCGGCTTGAAGGTAACATATACAGAACCACATTTTCCCTCAACCTTCATCGGGAGAGAATGAGGCGTACCGCACCTGCACACCCATGAACCGCATCCCCTACTTACTTCAATTAAATTCAATTTGCCGTTTTCCACCGCCTTCCTTATGGATATTCCGACTTCCTTGCCCTTTGACACGCCCAGCCCGACGAAACCGTCTTCGTTCCCAACGGCAACAACAACCCTGAATTTTACCCTTCTCCCCGAGTCGGTCATTCTCTGGACCATATTCACGTCCAGCACCTCATCAGACATATCCGGCAAGAGAGTGTCCACTATCTCAACTTCCTTGAGTGGCAGACCAGATTTCAATGCCTGACTCATCGAAGTTATTTCTCCATCCTTCACCATTTTGCCCAACCTTGTTTTTGGAATCCATTCATCACTCATATTCGGCCTCTATCTTTTCTTTAATTTCTTTGATTTTATCAGGTATTTCTTCGGATATATGTTGACCATGCAATCTATCTTCACCGGGCATTACATTCTCTCCATGCGGAATTTCAACTCCTGCATCCAGCACACCCTTCAACGCCCCGTACACATTTGCACCCTTTACGGATTCATGATGACCTATGTCCAGCACACCTTCCTTCATACCTTCTCTGATGGCTCTTTTTCCGGCGAGCAAACCTGTAAGGTATGATGCGGGCATATTACCCGTACCGCCTTCCCACCCATATTTTTTCAAATCATTGCCAACTGCAGATGATAAGATTTTGTCCCCCCCACGGTCGTACAAAACAAACTGTACCCTCGTATTTTTATTTGACCTTCTTACGACTACCCTTGGCTTTCCTGACTTCAGCAACCTCAGCCTGTACCTGTAGTCCGTCTTTCCCTCTCCTCTTCGCCTGAATGGCACCCTGTACCTTTCTCCTTTTGTGGTCATGGTATTTACTCCTTTATGACTCCTTCCATTATAAGATGAGTTTTCAGGTGGTTCTTGCTCCTGAATTCACCTCCCTTTGCCCTCATGTAATACTTCCTGTAAACAGACGGTGTTATCATATTATCACTTCTCAACTGCTTCAGATATGTTCTTATGGGTCTTATCATGAGTATCCACCTCCTTTTTTTCGGGCGGCGGGCATAAGCGGTACCTTTCCGGGAGCCGTGCCCCCCCCGCCTCCCCTTGAGTCTCTGCTCGTGCAGCTTCCTCGCCCTGCCCCTCGACACACCTTTCTTCTTCCTTGCACCCACAATTCCCTGCTTCACGAGGTTTCTCATATCCTTCCTGGTAACGGCTTTTCCAACTTCCTCTATTTCATCAGGATTGATCCACACACGGTTTTCACCGCACTTTAGCACCTCGGATGCCATCCTGCGCTGATTGCTCAGATTCATCTAAATCCCCCTGTTCAACACACGTACTTCCATCTCATCCGCCCTCTTTATTATCTCTTCTCTCTTTCTCTTTCCTACCTGGGCAGATATTCGTACTGCTTCCTTTTCGCGATTAATTCCTTCCATATCGTTAATATTATGAACCATAATTTCCTCAAAGCCAGATGGATGCAATCCTTTTACTTTTTTCGGTGTACCATATCCTATTTTGGCTCGGGAAGTTCTGTACCTCAAACCCTTCCTGAGTTTCGAATGCCTTCCCCTTGGCTTCGCCCACTTTTTTGAAAGTCTCTTATACTGATGATACTGCTGGCGAATAAATACCGGCTTTTTTTTCAAGGAAAGGAGTTTTTTCACATCGTCATCCAGCACGGGTTTTTTCTTCGGGATGTATTCCCCTTTTTCGACTATCTTTACTTCTTCTTCCTCCATTCTATACACCCCTCGATTTTGAAATTATATATATACCATCCTGGAAAACCCTTATATCCCTATTTTTCACCCGAACTGCACGCTCTATATTTGCAGCGGTCTGGCCGACTTCCTCCCGGTTGATTCCTTCAAGCGTAATATCTTCCTTGCCAATGTTTACCTTCACATCCCCCAGAACTTTCGCTTTCCTGGGGTACTGCTCACCCAGAAAGTTGTCTATTATTACCTCACCGTCCTTTACCGATACCTTTATAGGAAAGTGGGCGTAAACCACCCTCATCTTGTATACAAATCCTTCGTTAACGCCTTTTATCATGTTCCTTATATGGGCTGCAAATGTGCCCACAAGTGCTTTTTCCTCCCTTTTCGGTAATTCGCACCTGACGGTCATCTTGGAATCCTCCTTTTTAATGCTGATGGAAGGATGCCCTAACTCCCTTTCCAGCTTCCCTTTCGGCCCCTCGACCTTTATCACATTATCTGAAATGCTTACCTGAACGTCCTCTGGTATTTCGACTTCGTCAATAGCAAATGGTATTTTCATTCAATCACCTAATATACATATGCCAGCAGTTTTCCCCCGATTCCTTCCTTCTTTGCATCGTAATGCGAGAGTATACCCTTCGTGGTAGAGAGAAGAAGCACGCCGAAATTCTCTGCCGGCAGAAATCGGTACTCCCACTTTTCAAACTCGTCATGTTTTACCGAGTATCTCGGCTTTATCACACTACAATCATTTATACCTCCCGCGAGTGTTATTCTGAATACCCCAGACTTTCCATCATCCACCCACTCAAAGGAACTGATGTAACCGCTATCCTGCATCACCTTAAGGGCCCTTCCAATCAATTTACTTGCGGGCTTTACCATACACTCCCCCTTACCTGCCCTTTCTGCATTTTTTATCGCTGACATAGCGTTTGCCAAAGTGTCATTTAACATTTTACCGTGTCCCCCACAATAGATGATATTTCTTAAATCTTTCGGGTTGATATTCGGATTGATATCCAGCCGATAATAGGGATGTGAGTTAAATAGTTTTTGAGAGAGAAATACATAGAAGAAAGAAGAAAAGAAAAAGAGGGAAAAAGGAGGAAAAGGAGTTAGACGTTGAATATCCAGACCTTTTGCTCGCCACAAAGGTTGTTTTTATCATGGTCCGTATTCGCCTCCCGGCAGGAACCATACCGTTATGACTTCCCTAGAGTCGGCGGCACTCAATCCAGCGTTGTTGTAGGCAATGACCTCTATTGCATGAAGTTCTATTCCGAAGGGTGGGGCCCAGAAATACATGTAGGGTGGGCGGTACTTCCAGTGAGTTGTTCCGCCGTCGATGGAGAAACCCACCTTTTCGATGCCCACTTCGCTCTCTGCAGTAGCTCTAAGGATTATAGGTCCTAGCAATACAGCTACGTGTATTTCAGGGTGGTAATCGGGCGGGAAGGGCATGAACGGCATACCAAACAAATAAACATATCTATCCATCGGATGGAGGAGAGCGAGACTGATGTTCCCATAAACTTCTTCGACTGAAATTTCTTTACTAGCAGTTGCTATATTGTCTGCTTTATCTATTACCGTTAAAGTAACTGTATATGTCCCTGTTGAGGTATAGGTATGTTGTTCAAATATACCGTATCCCATTGTGCCATCTCCAAAATCCCAAGTGTAATTATCAGGGGAACATATTAGTGGCCCCGCTATGTCATAACACCCATATCCATTTACAGTTAGTATGCCATCGGTCCAATTTACGTCGAAGGTGGCATACGGTTGCACGTCATCAGCAACACCAATAGCCAAGCGTGAGAAATTCCAAGAATTGTGATAGTGTGGAATAGCTTCAGCAAATTCTCCTGATTCGAAATAGCCATCGGCGATAGAGAGTTCATTTTCAGCACTTGCAATATAATCATCGTATTTTGAATCAACTGTATATGGTCCGAATACTCCTGCTAACTCACTCATGTTTTCCGCAGAACTCTGAAGCAGTTTAAGCCCGAGGGTCTTTATACCCTCTTTCCATTTCTCCACATTATCCCTGTCTCTCATGTCTGAGCCCCATTCAAAGTCCCATTTGTCGATTTCATCCACGGCCTCTAAAAGTTCTTTTACTATTCTCCACTGTAATTTCTTACCATGATAGGGCAATAATGAAGATTCCTCCTCAGAAACGTTTTCGTCAGTGGAAATGCAGGGTGTTTTTAAACTGTCCTTTATAACATCTCTATATAGTTTTTGGAATTCTTTGCTAAACTGCCGCTCTTTTAAATGTAGTGTCATTAGTTTCTTATATACTTCAAAATGCTTTTCTGGGCTTGCATCCTTTCCACATCCTTTTTCCTCATTAATTTCTTTTCTTGTTATCTGGACATACGCATAGAATCTACCATTATAAGATATATTCTTGGTATATGTCTTTCCGTCAACAGGGACATCTTCGACTGTAAATTTTTTTTCTGCTGTAGCATAAGGCTTAGTGCTAACTCCAAATAATTTTTCAACAAGTTTTTTAACATCTGCAGTATATGCTGAAAACCCGCCTCCAAGTTTAGTAACTTTTCCAATCCCTTCAATTACCTTTGTAATTATGTCGACGGCCGCTCCCCCGCCGTCTGATTCATAGACCTCGATGCTAATTTCTAGGGGGTCAACAGGAGAACATTCAACATTATAGAATAGCGGAGCTTTTAATTCATGCCTATATTGTGGAAATTCTGTGCAACCGCAGCCATCATCGGCATCGTTGTCCCATTCTTTTTCAGTAGCATAAGTCATAGCATGGGCAGTACCTTGTATACGTGCACTTGCTGTAAATATCATTTCTGTGCTCCAGTCATATATCCACATCTCAGGATCATCCCTATCTTCAAGTGTGGTAATATTTTTTAGATAAACATAGGTCGATACCCAAGGGAGTTCATCACACGAACAACTATTGCCCGAAAAACCCATGTTGTTATGAGCAACACCGGTCATGCCTCCAAACAAAAGCAAAGCTACGATGATAAACGTAAATGTTTTCTTCATCTTTCCTCCTTTTTGACCCTGCAAGATAGGGTTCCTTTTAAATTCCGCCTTGCCCGTTCAGTGCTAGCTAATAGCACACACATTTCAATGCTCAACCACTTCATCTTTTTATTCATTTTTGCCTCCTAAATTTTTTATCCCAAAATTATTAATAAAAAGATATTATGTGAAATAGGGGCAAAGCCCCTATAACCCCATTCCGCCTTCGTTCCTCGGCAAGCCCTTCGGGCATGCCGCATCTCACTCGGCGGTGAACCCAAGCAGCCGCCGCTGAGTATCGTCCGTAACAGTAACTCCATGATGATGTTGTTGTCCCCTCAGATAGGTACTCGATTCCTTCAAGTTTATTTTTCCTGTTGACTCATGATGCCCATATCCACTCCAGAAACTTCCGTGTGGATACCGTTTCCGAAACCCCGGATGTTGCTCAAATATTCTCTTGGCACTACGAGATTTCAGCATTATTTCCGCATTTTGAACTGAATATCGTTTGGGAATATTCGCTT
>CAZSHJ010000046.1:0-14407 GCA_964606745.1 uncultured Thermoplasmatales archaeon
TTGTGAGTGATTACTTAAAAATAGTGAAATTTTTTACTTTCGGAAGTACTGTAATATTGCTTATTAATTTTCCACTTTCTTTATCTTGAACTCCCCATAGCCTATGGGCGTAAATTCTAAATAATCCCCTTCGTTTATATCATGGAGTTGAGCAATTTGAGAGGGAATCGTTACAGCCAGGCTTTCTCCGGACATCCGGACTTTCCGTTTTATTGCCATGATTATACGCCTATACAGAAATATGTATATGTTTATTTATATACATTGCTATTATGAAAATTAAATGCAATTCTAAAAAACGGCTTAAATAAGATATAGCTTATGCTATAGTGAACTAAAAAATGAAGCCAGCGAAGGGATTTGAACCCTCGACCTGCTGATTTCTTGGAATCCATTCTTTTGGGCTGAAGCACCTTTCTCGTAGAAAAGGGCCCTTACAAGTCAGCCGCTCTTCCGCTAAGCTACGCTGGCGTGGATATGGAATGTGCCCACTGTTAAAAAATCTTACCCAATATTTTTTATGCCAGAATGGAATATTGTCTTATGCGCGCCCTTTTAATAGGAAGATTCCAGCCCTTTCACAACGGACATGCAGAAATTGTAAGGTATGCAATTAATAAATACGAAGAGGTGGTGATTGTCATAGGCTCCGTATATGAAAGTTATACATCCTGCAACCCATTCACTGCAGGCGAGAGATACCTGATGATTCGCGAGGCAATGAGTGAGATGAGCATCAGGGAATACTCCATAGTTCCGGTGCCGAATATAAACCGTTACGGCGTATATGCCAGTCATGTTGCCGATCTTTCCCCTAAGTTTGATGTCGTGCTGTCGAACAATGCTCTCATAAGGGAGATATTTGAAAAGGATAATTTCGAAGTTGTCGGAACGCCAATGTTCGAGAGGAAAAAATATTCTGGCACTGAAATAAGGCGCAGGATGGCAGAGGGCGAGGACTGGCAGCAACTCGTTCCGGGTGCTGTTGTAAAGATTATAAAGGAAATAAAAGGCGAGGAAAGAATAAGGAATCTTAAGCCCCTTTCTTAGAGTGAAAGCGTTTTCGCCCCCAAGAGCCTTTTCTTTTAAAATAAAATCCTCGAGAAAAGAAACTTTGTAGTGGAGGGTTTTTCTAAATAGTTCTTTTTGGGCTGAAGCACGTTTTCTTTTGAAGAAAAAGGGCTCAAAATCTTGCAAAGATATATATATACAACCTTTATTAGGGGTAAAGTCAGGGGGTACTAAGGATAGGGGCCTGTAGCTCAGCTAGGTAGAGCATCTGGCTTTTAACCAGGTGGCCAGGGGTTCGAAATTTGGCTGGTTAAGGGCCACCAATAGAAAATCCCCTCAGGCCCGTACCTACCGAAAAGTTAAAATAGAGAAGTGTATACTGGAGGATAAGAAATGAATTTCAATATATTGAAGCATGAGATGGTTCCATATTATAATATACTCTCTTGCAGTGAAGCAAAAAAACTACTTGGTGTATATGGCATCAAGAAAGGAGACCTGCCAAAAATGCTTGTTACGGATCCAATATCAAGAGCAATAGGTGCTCGGGAGGGGGACATAGTAAAAATAATAAGGAAGAGTATAACTGCGGGAGAGAGCGTTGCCTTTCGTCTGATTGTAGGGTTGGACATGGATAATCTGAGAGATTTGGATTCAAAGAGGGGATAAAAATGAGGGGGGTATTAGATGCCTTTTATGAAGAGCGTACAATAGCAAATCATCACATTGCATCATACAATGATTTTCTTGATAGAAGGCTGCAGGAAATAATGAACAGCACACGCATTGGTGAGGGCGAAAATCTTGAGAGGGGATATATTCATACCGAGATAGAAGGCTACAGGATAAAGGTTGGAAAAATAAGAGTGGGCCGGCCGGTCGTGAGGGAAGCAACAGGCGATGAGCACTTTTTAACTCCGATGGAAGCACGTTTGAGGGACCTTACATATGAGGCACCCGTTTACGTGGAGTTTATACCGGAGATAAACGGGATACCGTATGAACCTGAGGAGGTAAGAATCGGATACCTGCCAATAATGGTAAAGTCCAAGAGATGCAATATATCCCGTGAGGTGCTGGAGGAGGAGGCGAAAAGGCCCATTTCCGATGAGGAATATAATAAAAAGCTCGTAGAACTGCGTGAGGATCCACTTGATCCGGGTGCCCATTTCATAAGTAATGGAACAGAGAGAGTTCTGATAACCCTCGAGGACCTTGCCCCGAACAGGGTGCTGATAGAAAAAAACTCCAGATATGGATATGCCATAGAAACAGCCAAAGTATTCTCCCAGAAGGAAGGTTACCGTTCAATCATCGTGGTGGAAAAGAAGAAGGATGGAATGCTCATGACAACTCTGCCCACCGTTGCAGGGCAAATTCCGCTCATAGTATTGCTCCGTGCCCTCGGTATGGAATCCCAGGAAATCCTCGATGACGTTGTTACTTATCCGGAAACAGAAGTTTTCGTGCTGGCGAACATCGAAGCATGCCAGGAAGAACATGGTATCACAAACGAGGAGGAGGCAATCGAGTATTTCGGAAAGAAGGTCGCAGGCGGGCAGGCGAAGGAGTACAGGAGGGAAAGGGCGATGGCACTCATCGACAGAAACCTTCTGCCGCATCTTGGGGGTGAGCCCAGTGACAGGATAAAAAAGGCAATATTCCTTGCAAGAATGGGGCAGGCTGTTCTCGAATTGACCCTTGGTTACAGGGAGGAAGATGATAAAGATCACTACGCCAACAAGCGCCTTAAGCTGGCGGGGGACTTAATGGAGGATTTATTCAGGGTTGCTTTTATAGCATTGTGTAAAGACCTCAAATACCAGCTGGAAAGACTGCATGCAAGAGGGAAAAAGCTGGAGAATTTGAAGATAAAGCCGTGCATAAGGACAGATGTCTTTACACAGCGTATTCATCACGCTCTTGCCACCGGCAATTGGGTCGGCGGGAGGACGGGGGTTTCACAGCTCCTTGACAGAACATCCAATCTTGCAACAATAAGTCATCTTCGCCGCATCACCTCGCCGCTGACACGCTCGCAGCCCCACTTTGAGGCAAGGGATTTGCATTCCACCCATTGGGGAAGACTTTGCCCCAACGAAACACCGGAAGGGCCGAACTGCGGGCTGGTGAAGAATCTCTCTCTGGCGGTTGAGATATCGGATGGATACAGGGAAGATAAAGCAAAGGAAGAACTGCAGAAGATGGGGCTTCTGGGAGTTAAGAAGGAATTCAAGGGTGCAAGGGTGTATCTCAACGGTGAACTGTTAGGAATATATCCCGATGGTGCAGAACTGGTGGACAACATCAGGAAGAGGAGGAGGAAGGGCGAGATGAGTGTAGAGATAAATGTCGGTTACTACGAGAGCACCAAAGATGTTTTCATTAACTGTGATCCCGGCAGGGTAAGAAGGCCGCTTTTTGTTGTGGAGAAAGGCAAGACCCTGTTCGATGACGAGCATAAGAAGAAGCTGGATAAGGGTGAGCTGGCATGGCATGATATAATAGGCATGGGATTGATAGAATATCTGGATACCGAGGAAGAAGAGAATGCCTTCATCGCATTGACGCCGGATGAGTTGACGAAGGAGCATACTCACATGGAACTGGATTTATTGTGTATTCTTGGAGTTGGTGCATCTCTCGTCCCGTATGCGGAGCACAATGCGTCACCGCGTATCACCATGGGCGCAGGCATGGGGAAGCAGTCGCTCGGGTTTGGTACGTCAAATTACAGAAAAAGGCCGGATACCCGCAGCCATGTTATGCATTATCCCCAAATGCCTATTGTTCAGACCCACTCATCGAGATACATAAACTTCTCAAGAAGGCCTGCCGGCCAGAATTTTATAGTTGCAGTTATTTCTTACAAGGGTTATAACATGGAAGATGCCCTTATCATGAACAAGGCAGCCATAGAACGTGGGCTTGTAAGGAGTACTTTCTTCAGGTCATATTCCGCAGAGGAGCAGAGATACCCCGGAGGACAGGAAGACCACTTTGAAATACCTGATCCTGAATGCAGGGGAGTTAGAAGCGAAGACGCATATGCCAATCTGGCCGAGGACGGCATTATATCCCCGGAGAGCCACGTATCCAGTGACAACGTGTTGGTAGGGAAAACATCGCCTCCCAGATTTCTGGAGGAACCAACAGACATTCTCATTCCGCAGAAGAGACGGGAAACGTCTGTGACCGTAAGGCACGGTGAATCCGGAATAGTGGATACCGTCGTTCTCTCGGAATCGGTGAACGGCTCCCGCCTTGTTAAAATAAAGGTCAGGGACGAACGCATTCCAGAACTCGGCGACAAGTTTGCGTCCAAGCACGGACAGAAGGGTGTGTTGGGATTGATAATTCCTCAGGAGGATATGCCATTTACTGCGGATGGTCTGACACCTGACCTAATAGTAAATCCACATGCTATCCCGAGCAGGATGACAGTCGGTCACGTCATTGAGATGATAGGCGGCAAAGTAGGGGCTCTTGAAGGTAGACTTGTTGACGGTACGCCATTTTCAGGCGAGCCGGAGAAAGCATTGAGGGAAGCGCTTGTAAAGAACGGTTTCAAGCACAACAGCAAGGAAGTTATGTACGACGGCGAAACCGGAAAAATCATAAACGTTGATATTTTTGTGGGCTGCATTTATTATCAGAAACTTCACCACATGGTTTCAGGCAAGATGCATGCTCGCTCCCGCGGCCCCGTACAGATACTTACAAGACAGCCGACGGAAGGGAGGGCGAGGGACGGCGGATTGAGATTCGGAGAAATGGAGAGGGATTGCCTCGTGGGACATGGTGCATCCATGACGATAAAGGACCGTCTGCTGGAAGAATCTGATTTGACCGTGCAGTACGTATGCGAAAATTGCGGGCACATAGCCGTGAAGACCAGAAAAGGATTTTTGAATTGTCCGGTATGCGGTGATGATGCTTCCATCCACCCTGTGGAGATGAGTTATGCATTTAAATTATTGCTTGAGGAACTCGGATCGCTGGTTATGGAGCCAAAATTGAGGCTAAGCGGGCTTGTGTGAGGTATAAGATGAAAACAAATACACCAAAAAAGATAGATTCCATTGAATTTGGTTTACTTTCCCCGGAAAGGATACGGAAGATGTCAGCCACCCGCATAATCACCCCTGATACCTATGATGAGGATGGCTTCCCGATAGAGATGGGTTTGATGGATCCGCGTCTCGGAGTGATAGAACCCGGGTTGAGATGCAAGACGTGCGGGCAGCGTGTCGGCAAGGAAGGATGTCCCGGTCATTTTGGCCATATCGAGCTTGCAATGCCTGTCATTCATGTTGGATACATTAAGACAATTCTGGGTATACTCCGTTCAACATGCAGATCATGCGGTCATCTGCTGATTGACGAAAGACAAAAAGCGGAGCTGGGTAGGAAGTATAAAACCATTGTGGAAAGCGGGCAGTCAACGAGTGCCTTTTCAAAGGAAGTGATATTACTGGCAAGAAAAACTGCCAAATGTCCGTACTGCGGAAGACCCAATCTTAAAATTGAGCTTGACAAGCCGACGACATTCAGGGAAGAGGGACATAAAATGACGCCGGCCGAAGTGAGAGAGTGGCTGGAAAAGATAAGCGATGTGGAAGAGGAAAATCTCTATATGTTCGGTATAAACCCAGAAGCAACCCGACCCGAGTGGATGGTTCTTACCGTGCTGCCTGTCCCGCCTGTCACCACCCGCCCTTCGATAACTCTCCAAACCGGGGAGAGAAGCGAGGATGATTTGACCCACAAACTTGTGGATATTATAAGGATAAATCAGCGTTTGCAGGAAAACAGGGACGCAGGTGCCCCCCAGCTTATAGTCGAGGATTTGTGGGAACTGATCCAGTATCACATTACGACTTATTTTGATAATCAGACTGCAGGCATCCCTCCGGCACGTCACAGGAGCGGAAGGGCATTGAAAACACTTGCCCAGCGGTTGAAGGGAAAGGAAGGCCGTTTCAGGTCAAACCTGTCCGGTAAGAGGGTAAACTTTTCTGCAAGAACGGTAATTTCTCCAGATCCGAACCTGAGTATAAATGAGGTGGGTGTGCCCGTAAAAATGGCAAGGGAACTTACCGTGAAAGTGAGAGTAAACCCGTACAATATTGATGAGGTTACCGAACTGGTAAAGAGGGGCCCCTCTCCAGCCCCGCCAAAGGGCAAGATATATGCTCCCGGAGTAAATTACATAATAAGGCCCGATGGGAGGAGAATAAAAGTCACTGAGGAGAATGCCGAAACTGTTGCCGAGAGGGTGGAAGTCAGGTCGATTGTAGAGAGACAGCTGGATGACGACGACATCGTACTTTTCAACAGGCAGCCTTCCCTGCACAGAATGTCCATGATGGCACATAAGGTCAAAGTTCTTCCATATAAAACTTTCCGCATGAATCTTGCCGTGTGCCCGCCGTACAATGCAGATTTTGACGGGGACGAGATGAATCTCCATGTCCTTCAGTCGGAGGAGGCACGGGGAGAAGCAGAGGTACTGATGAAGGTTCAGGAAAACATACTTTCCCCGAGATTCGGCGGTGTTATAATAGGGGCTATCCATGACCACATAACCGGCTGTTTCCTGCTTACGCGTGGGAACAAAATGTTCAGTAAAGATGACGCCATCCGCATTCTTTCTGCCATGGGTTATACCAAGAAAATAAAAGGTGAGATGAGCGGGAAGGAGATTTTCAGTGAAATATTGCCGGACGGGCTCAATCTTGAGTACAAAGCCCAGGCATGTATAAATTGCGACGAGTGCGTCAAGGAAAAATGCCCGTACGACAGCTATGTTGTCATAAAAGACGGTGTTCTGAAAACAGGAGTGATAGACGAGAAAAGCATAGGGGCATTTAAAGGGGTAATACTCGAACATATAGCAAGAAAATACGGCATGGGTGCAGTCCGGGAGTTTATAGACACGGTTACAGAACTGGGCGTTGCCGCAATAACCACCATAGGTTTCACAACAGGAATAGATGATGAGGACATGCCCGAGGAGGCCAACATACAGATAGATGCACAGCTGGCAAAGGCAAGCGATAAAATAAACCAGTTGATAAAGGCATACAATAATGGTGAGCTGGAAGAAATTCCGGGGAGAAGTCTGGAGGAAACTCTGGAAATGGAAATAATGCGTGTCACGGGTAGAGCAAGAGACCAGATGGGTGAGATTGCAAGTCATCATCTCGGTCTGGGAAATTCTGCCGTGATAATGGCAAGATCCGGTGCCAGAGGTTCAATGCTCAATCTTTCGCAGATGGCAGGATGTGTCGGGCAGCAGGCAGTAAGGGGTGAAAGAATATCCCGCGGTTACATGGAAAGAACACTGCCGCATTTCAAGAAGGGCGACTTAGGAGCTAAAGCCAAAGGTTTCGTGGCGAGCAATTACAAGAAAGGTCTGACGCCAACAGAGTATTTTTTCCATTCTATGGGTGGTAGAGAAGGGCTTGTCGATACTGCCGTGAGAACGTCACGTTCCGGTTACATGCAGCGTCGTTTAATAAATGCCCTGGAGAATCTTAAAATGGAGAGCGATGGAACCGTGAGAACAACATACGGCGACATAATCCAATTCAGTTATGGTGAGGACGGTATCGATCCGACCAAGAGTGTTCGCGGTAAGGCAGTAGATATTAATAATATCATCAGGGAGGTGCTCTGATGGCAAAGAAGGACACGATGGCTGCCCTTGTCAAGAGGGGCATAACCGTGGAAGATGCAAAAAAGATTGCAAGTCATTTCACCATGTCTTCGCTAAGAAAAGCCAATCTGGAAGATATACGCAGGACGGGATTTAAGGAAAAAGAGGCACAGGATATACTGAATAAAATTGGCGTAAAGTCAAGTAAGAAAGAAGTGAAGACGGTGAAGCCAAAGAAAGAGAGAACTGAAATAATAAAAGAGTTTTCAAAGATAAAGGGTATAGGCCCGTCAAAGGCAGAAGCACTCTATGATGCCGGCTTTAGAAGCATGCTTGAGTTGAAGCTGCAGCCTATAGAAACAATAGCAAGAGTGAAGGGTATAGGCAAAAAATATGCAAATATAATAAAGGCATATCTTACACCATCAAGAGAAGAGGCAGCAGATGATTTTTCAAAGATAAAAGGCATAGGTCCGTCAAAAATAAAGAAACTGGTAGACGCCGGTTACAGAAGCGTGCTTGACCTGAAGGTCGCATCAGAAAGGGAATTGGAAGAGGTTATCGGGAAATCTGCCATACAGATAAAAAAAGATTTGGGTTCTCTGGATGCCAGGGATGTACTGGCGAAGGTGGAGGCCGTTCTCCCGCCAACTATAAATGAACCGGAAAAGAATGCTGCATTGAGAGAAAAGATACATGGCATACTGGAATCTTCCGGGGAGTTCCTGCCGCGTTCCGTAGTGGACGAGATAATAAAGAAAGTTGTCGACAATGGAGCGCTCGAGAAGAAGTTGGGGGAATTGATGAATAGAATTATTGAGGACTACAATAATGCATTGATGGATCCGCTGGAGGCCTGTGGGATTTTGGGGGCGCAATCCATCGGGGAACCGGGAACTCAGATGACAATGCGTACATTCCATTATGCAGGAGTGGCAGAAATAAACGTCACCCTGGGGCTGCCCCGTCTGATTGAGATTGTTGATGCCAGAAAGAAGCCGTCGACACCCATGATGACGGTATATCTGGAGGGGGGCTACAAGGTCAACAGGGACATGGCAAAGAAGATAGCAAATAAGATAGAAATCACCCGCCTTATCAATATTGCAGAGATAAAAACAGACTTGGGGAACATGATGATTATTTTAAAGCCTAATAATAAGACCATCGAGCGGAAGGATATTACGATGGATGATATAGAAAATAGGCTTAAAACCCTGCGGAGGACAAAGATAAGCCGGGTTAGGGGTACGATAGAAGTGGTTCCGACGGAGGAGAGCTACAGGGAATTGCAGAGAATAAGCGAGGAAATAAGGAACGTGAAGATAAAAGGCATAGAAGGCATAAAGAGAGCAATCATACGGAAGGAAAAAGGCGAATATGTGATATATACCGAGGGTAGCAACTTCGAGAAAATACTGGCTGTGGACGGTGTGGACAAATCAAGAACAACCACGAATGATATCTATGCCATATACAACGCTCTGGGAGTCGAGGCGGCGAGAAATGCCATTATACACGAGGCACACAACACACTTCAGGAGCAGGGTCTCAATGTTGACATACGGCACATAATGCTTGTTGCCGACACGATGACATCAGACGGTACGATTCGTCCCATAGGGCGACAGGGAGTCAGCGGGGAGAAAAGCTCTGTCATTGCAAGAGCTGCCTTCGAAATTACGGTAAACCATCTGTTGAGGGCTGCAAAGAGGGGGGAGGTTGATGAATTGAGGGGGGTGGCAGAGAATATTATAGTCGGTCAACCCATAAAGTTGGGGACAGGTTCGGTCGAACTTTCTGTTGATGTGAGTAAAATGAGCAAAGGTGAATAGAATGGATATTGCAAAAGAGTTGGGTAGAGTGTTGTCTACGGGCAATGTATGCATAGGCTTCAAGGAAGCAATTAAGGTGGATGATGCAAAAATGTTCATCGTGTCCAATAATTGCCCGAACAAGAAAGAGGTTATGGAATTTGCAGGAGATAGACCTGTTTTTGTATACGGCGGGGGTAGTGTAGACCTGGGAAATATATGTAAAAAACCCTTCGGTATATCAGTGATGGCAGTGATAAATGCAGGTTCATCCAATATATTGGAGCTGGGGAAGTAAATGAAGATAACCCTATCGAACGAGGAGATACGCTACATTGCACTTGCAGAGGATATCACGAAAGCACCTATTGTAGACTGTTTAGAGCTGGAGAATAGGGTAACGTTCATAGTCGAAAAGGGTAAGTTGGGCAAGGCCATCGGCAAAAAAGCCAAAAACATAAAAGGTCTTGAAAAGATGATGAAGAAGGAAGTAAAATTTGTTGAGTTTGATACCGACAAAAAGATATTCATCAAAAATCTATTCAAGCCCTACAAACTTGACGAGGTTGTTGTTATGAATGGTGAGGGTGGCACTTTTGTGAACGTTACGATAACCCAAAATGATAAGGGAAAAGCCATTGGCAAAAACGGAAGGAATATAAACATTCTCAGGGAGATAGCAAAACGCCATCATGATATTGTTACATTAAAGATTTTGTAAGGATGAAGTTTCTTTGTGACCAGATGCTCGGCACTCTTGCAAAGTGGTTGCGTATTATCGGATATGATACCGCATACGGGGAGGGCAATGATAGTGAGATCATTAAGAAGGCGGATACAGAGGAGCGAATTTTATTCACAAGAGATAAAGAATTGCATGATAGGTATGTCAATTCGGTATTTGTAGGGAGCACGAAGCTCGAAGAGCAGATAAAAGAAGTGATAAATGCATTGAAACTCAAGATTGATATGGGAAATGCCCTTAGCAGATGCACGTTATGCAATGCCCCGATTATGAAAACAAGCAAAGAGCAGGCGAAAGGAAAGGTACCTCCTCATGCATATGAAACCCACGATAATTTCTGGATATGCCCGAAATGCAAACGTATTTACTGGATGGGCACACACTGGGATAACATGAAACGATTTATTGAAAAACTAAAGGATGAGTTGCCGTAGATTTCCTTTTATGGGGTACGGAATAATGGTGTTCACTCGCTGAAAAACTCTTTATTGAAATGTTGAAGTGCATCATTCATTCTTTTATACCAGTCGTCTATGCACGATTTTATGGTTTCCTTTACGATGTTCATCTGAATGGCAGTATAGACATAATAATGCCCCCCTCCTTCTAGCAGATGCCTTTCCCTTCTGCATAATCCGCATGTGATGAGTTTCTGGAGGGAACGATGTATGGTACTCCTGTCCTTCCCTATTTTTCCCGCCAGTTCATCGGCACGTTTCATATCTGCCGCCAGATATCTGTATACTTCCATGTCAAGTTCGTTTAGGTCAAGTATGTAATGGAGAACATCCGAGCATTCGATGTTTTCTTGTGTAACAGTACGTTTCATAGTAGGTGATGCAAGATATTGTATTTATCATTTATCGTTTGTGTGCAAATCATGCAAAAACATTATATATTTCATGTGCATTTTCCCCCATGCAGGATGAATTAGAAGTGATAAGGAATAGAAAAATGCAGGATTTGCTCAAAAGATTTTCAGGCGGAGAGGGCAAGAAATGGCCCAATAAACCCGTGAAAGTTACGGATTCAACTCTTGATGAGTTGGTAGAAAAATACCCGATAGTGGTTGTTGATTGCTGGGCACCATGGTGTGGTCCATGCAGGTTTATCGCTCCTGTGGTGGAACAGCTTGCAAAGGAGATGAAGGGAAAGGTTGTATTTACGAAGTTGAACACCGATGAGAACAGGTTAACCTCCTCTAAGTACAGCATTATGAGTATACCGACATTGTTACTCTTCAGAAATGGCAAGCTTGCAGACCGGAGTATAGGTGCGCTGCCCCCTGACATGCTCAAGGATTGGGTGGAAAGATTTCTATGAAGAAAATTATTGCAGTCCTGTCCATCACAATTTTTGCTGCCTCGATGTTTTCTGGATGCATTGATTCTGGAGGAAACGAAAATGCCAGTGATACGGGAGAAAATTTCAGTTTCATAACCATTGATGGCAAGCATGAGCAGCTGAGTGATTACCGTGGAAAAGTTGTCGTACTTGACATAATGGGCGTTCACTGTCCTCCTTGTCAAATTGAGATGTTTGAATTGAAAGAAGTTTCTAAAAATTATGGTCATAACGATGTGGCAATAATTTCAGTAGACGTGTATACTGGATATCCCTATTACGAAACCGTAGATACAGTACAATCTCTAATAGACGCGTTTAGACAACAAGCGGGTATAGAATTGGATTGGACATTTAGTTTAGATAATGATGGGGCTATTGGACAAAAATATATTATCAATAATTCAGTTCCTAGCATTTATATACTTGATCAAGAAGGAAAGATATGTTTCAAGCACGCCGGAATAAGTGCATACGATGAAATCCCGCCAGACTGGCCACAGGATGTCCCGAAACTCAAGCCGATAATAGATGAATTGCTAGAATGAAGGATACGAGGGGGAGGGAGGGGTAAACAAATACCACCAACCCCGTATCCAAGGCAATAAACAGAAGTTCATTAAAAAGATATCTAAATTTTTTAAGTGCCGTGGAACAAACTTTTTTAAATATTCTACAGATTAGTAGCGGCAGTTGAGGAAGCCCCGTAAATGTCACATGGTGGAATGATGGAAGAAAAAATAAGAAGAATACTGGAAGATTTGCAGTCCGGAAAGATAAATGTCGGGGATGTTATGAAGGAGTTGAGATATCTTCCTTTCCTTGACCTGGGTTACGCAAAAATCGACTCCCACCGCGAGATAAGGACGGGCGTGCCGGAAGCAATATTCGCCCCCGGAAAATCGATAGGGCAGATAGTAAGTATGGTAAAGGGAATAGGAAACAGAAATCTGATATTCATAACAAAGGCGGATGCGAACATATATGAGGCAGTCAAAAATTTTGATGATGCGGTATATCACGAAAAATGCAGGCTGATAGTGATAGGAAAGGGTAAAGACAATGGAAAGAACAGCTATGTGGTGGTGGCAAGCGCCGGCACAGGCGACATTCCAATTGCAGAGGAGGCGGCTGTGACGGCCGAGATGCTGGGCAGCAGGGTGAAGAGAATATATGATGTGGGGGCCGCCGGCATCCACCGCCTGCTTGAATTTAAAGATACACTCTTCAATGCCACGGCAATTGTGGCAACGGCAGGGATGGATGGTGTGCTGCCGGGAATCATATCCAGCTTGTTTCCCGTTCCGGTTGTTGCCCTCCCGACAAGTGTTGGATACGGTACGGGCATGGACGGATTTGCTGCGATGCTCACGATGCTGAACAGTTGCTCTCCCGGAATGGCAGTTGTGAACATAGACAATGGATTCGGGGCAGGGATTTTTGCCCATAAGATAAATGAAAGAAAAAACGAAAAATAGTACCGAAAAGTAATCACTACCGCTAATTTATTATATCCTCTTCATTTTTCAATAGATGCGTTTATGTATAATGGTTGTTCTAGTCGCATGTATTGCGTTTGTGGTAGGTTTGCTGCTTGCTCCCGGCATATTCTATGACCATTTCATATGGAAATATTTCTGGGGCCCCATAGTGTCTGATTCGGCAGGTCATTCGGTGAGTTACCACGGGGTGGGGGCTGCAGAGGGATATACTCTAATCTCGGAGTTTTTTTACGGGGCACTGCTGATTTTGCTTGTTTACATCATGTACCGATTTTTCAGGTTTTTTGGCATAAAGATAGATTTGCCATTTTTTGTAGCATCGCTTCCATTCATAATTCTGGGCTCGACGCTGAGGGTGCTTGAGGACAGTGGATTGTATGAAAAACCCTTGTCTTACTTTTTCATATCTCCGATAATATATATTCAGGTCGGCATATACTTTTTTCTGTCAATAATACTGGGAATTTACATTGAAAGGAGCAATAAAAAAATTAAACTGTTCGCAGTCGCCGTCCTATTCATAAACGCGGGCTATGTTGTACTTTACCTCCTCTTTGCAGGCAAATTCAGTCATCCTGTCCATCCTCTCGTTATTGCATTATTTTCTGCTGTTTCTCTGGCAGTATTCATATTTTTCAGGAAAAAAAATCTTGATTTGTCTATGTTCTCGCTCGGTTTGCTTTTTTTGCTTCCCTCGCTGTATCTTGTATCCATATGGATTTGCGGCGATAGGTGGGGGGCATTCAGCCAGGTGAATCCTGTAATAGTGCCTCTCGTGATTTTAATAACCGCTTCCATAACTTTTCTTGTATTTCTTTTTGCCAAGGCATCTGGAAGCAGGGCTTATTCATCTGGCATCAACCTCTCCCTCATATTTGCACATATGATAGACGGATGGACGAGTTATTTTGCAGTTGTCAATCCATTTGGCATGAATATAAATTATGGGGAAAAACATCCAATCCCATCATTTCTGATGGAAAATTTTTATGGCCTTGGGTATCCGCTGGTAAAACTCGTCATAATCATCGGGATAATCTATGCAATGGATGTTTACCTGAAGGACGAGCTGATGGAGAAACCCATACTGGCCGGGCTGATAAAATTCTTTATACTTGTACTGGGACTTGCCCCGGGACTCAGGGACATGCTCAGAATTGTGATGGGAACATGATCGCTGGCCAATATACTCCAAAACACAAGCATAAGTTTTTTGATTGGTTTCTACGAATAGAAATTTTCCTGAAAAATTTCGACATTTTCTATAAAGAGCAACATTTTATGAAATTAGGCCGGGAATACTGCGTGGTCTGTAGCGAAGCGTAAGACC
>CAZSHJ010000047.1:0-13790 GCA_964606745.1 uncultured Thermoplasmatales archaeon
TAACTGTATCAATTTTTACTGCCTTTGGTGCTATACCAATATACTGGCATAGAGGAGATATAATCTGGTTACCAGCATTCTGTGTTCTAATAGGCTCAATGACAGGAGCAAGAGTAGGAAGTGAAGTTTCATTAAAAACAAAACCCATCTGGTTAGAAATTGGACTTACAATACTTGTTATAATTCTTGCATTAGTTGTGTTAATTAAAGCAATATGATAATGATTATAGGAAGTCATGTTATAATAAAAAGAGATTTTGCCCCCGAACTCTGCAGCAACTTCTTTTATCCGCGGAACGTTAACCAAAATATTACTCGACGAACCTTAGCTGAAAATCAGCTTATTTTAATCAATTTGAGTGAGTAGCATTTTAACTAAATAGAAGGGGCGGGAAAAGTTTAAATATAACATCTGACTAATCATATTCCATGTCAAATTATGTAGAAGAGAAAAGAGTATTAATTTCTGTAAATAAATTTGTAACTTCTACGACTACTACAACTACATGCTAAGGCAGGTCATTTATCCTTATTTTTCTTGAAAAACTATCTTTGTTTTTCTTGAAAATTCTATAAATGGTGATTATAACTTGATAATAAAAAATGATAGAAGGAGGAATAAAAAATGATTGTATTAAAATTTGGTGGAGCATCTCTTGCAGATTCAAATAACTACAAAAATGTTGCAGAATATATCAAAAAAGTCCAAGATAGGAACCCAATAATTGTTGTCTCGGCAATGAAAGGAGTTACAGATTTATTGATAAATTCAATTTATCTTGCTGAAGTTAACAAGTATGAAGAAGTAATTAAAAATTGGAAAAAAATAGAGGAAATTCATGAAAATGTAATTAATTATTTAATTAAATCAGAAAAAAATAAAAAAATACTGCTTGATTATCTTGATGATAATTTATTCCAGCTAAAATCTCTGTATAAAAGTATATCAATTCTAGGACAGAGTACAGAAAAAGCAAAAGATAAAATTATGTCATATGGGGAAAAACTTTCCTCAAAAATTCTATCAAAACTACTTGAAGAAAACAGCATTAACTCAATACAAGTTAATGGAGAAGAGATCATTGTCACAGATTCAAACTTTGGTTTTGCTTCACCTGATCTGGATAAAACTCGACACAAATCATCAAATGTCCTTAACAACCTTGTAGAGAAAGGCGTAGTTCCCGTAATTACTGGATTTATTGGAGCTAATGAAAAGGGAGAAACAACAACTCTTGGGAGAGGAGGTTCAGATTATTCTGCCTCAATAATTGCAAATTGTCTTAATGTCAATGCAATTTGGTTTTTAAAAGAAGTAGATGGAATAATGAGTGCTGATCCAAAAATTGTAAAGAATGCACAATCCATTCAAAAGATGAGTTACAAAGAAGTGGCTGAATTATCATATTTTGGAGCAAAAGTACTCCATCCAATTGCAATTCATCCACTTAAGAAAAATAAAATATCTTCATATACTAAGAATGTATATGATTTTGATTCAGAAGGAACAGAAGTTACTGATGAAAGAATTTACAATGGAAAAAAAGTCAAAGCAATTACTTCAATTAAAGATGTTAGTATTATAACAATTCAAGGACTTGGGATGGTAGGAAAACCTAGTATTTCAGGAAAAGTATTTGGCTCGCTTGGAACCGCTAGAATTAGTATTATTATGATTTCTCAGTCAAGTTCAGAACAAAATATATGTTTAGTGATGAAAAAAAGTGATGAAAAAAAAGCAGTTGATGTTTTGCATAAAGCGCTTGAATTAGAGATAATGAAAAACCTTATAGAAAAAATTGAACCTGAAAATGATGTATCAATTGTATCAATTGTAGGTGAAGGAATGCAAAATACACCTGGAATATCTGGTAAAGTTTTTTCATCAATGGGAAAAAATAATATTAATGTGAAGTTAATTGCTCAAGGATCTTCTGAAATTAATATTTCCTTTGTCATTGAAACAAAAGATCTGGAAAAGGCAATTAATGCAATACATAATGAGTTTAGCTTAGGTGAAAAATGATAAATGTTATTCAACTTGGATTAGGTAATGTTGGTTTAGAATTATTAAATCAGATTAAGGTACTTAACAACAAAATAAATGTAATTGCTGTTTCAGATGACTCTGGTTATTTATTTGAAGAAGAAGGTCTTGATATTGACAAAATATTAAAGGCTAAAAATAATAAAAGATTATCTTTTTTAAAAGGATTTGATTCTAACAACAAAAAGATACTATCTGAGATTAGTTCTAAAAAAATAAATAATTGTGTTATTGTGGATGTAACAGCTTCAGGTAACACAATTCCAATATTAATTGGAGCGTTAAATAATGATTTATCAATTGTTTTAGCGAATAAAAAACCAATTTCCAGTAACTTTAATGATTTCAATATATTAAATAACTCTAACAAAGTATTTTTTGAATGCACTGTTGGAGCTGGGCTTCCAATAATTTATACAATAAAATCACTTTTAAAAACTGGTGATTTGATATCCGAAATTAATGGATGTTTTTCTGGAACACTCGGATATATTTTTTCTGAATTTGAAAAAGAAGAACAAACATTTTCTGAAATTGTGAAAAAAGCAAAAAATTTGGGTTATACTGAACCAGATCCAAGAGATGATCTCTCTGGTGTTGATGTTGCAAGAAAAGCTCTAATATTAGCTAGATGTTGTGGATATAATCTTGGACTTAAGGATATAAAAATTAATTCACTTGTTCCAAAAGAGCTAATTAATTGTACAGTTATAGATTTTATGAGAGATCTCAAAATTTATGATAATGAATTTTCCTCAAAGTACAAAAAAGCAAAGGAAAAAAATATGACTCTTAGATATATTGCATCTATAATGGAAAATCAAATTAATGTTGGAATCAAAGAAGCCCCAATAAATTCTGAATTGGGTATGCTTAAAGGTACAGATAATATTTGCATAATTAATTCAAGCAGATATCAAATAAATCCTTTAGTTATTAAAGGACCTGGTGCAGGTATTAAGGTTACTGCTGATGGTGTTTTGCGGAATATTTTAGAGTGTTTTAACAGGTGAAAAAAAATGGAAAAAATAAAAGTTGGAATCTTAGGTGCAACTGGAATGGTTGGACAAAATTATATTAGATTATTGGAAAATCATCCTTGGTTTGAAGTGAGTTATGTTGCTGCCTCACCCAATAGTGCTGGAAAAACATATGAAAAGGCAGTTTCTGGAAGATGGCAGATGAGTACAAAAATCCCTAAAAATGTGAGTATACTAATTGTGGGAAATGCAAATAATGTAGATGAAGCATTAGGCACATGCAGGTTTGTGTTTTCTGCAATTGGAGGAGATAAGCAAGTGATAAGAGAAACTGAGAAACTGTATGCAAAAGCAGGAATGCCTGTTGTTAGTAACAACTCGGCACATAGAAAAACAGAAAATGTGCCTATGCTAATACCTGAAATTAATCACCAGCATATTGAAATTATTCCTGAGCAACAAAAAGCCAATAGTTGGAATAAAGGTTTTATAGTCGTTAAGCCAAACTGCTCATTACAAAGCTATTTAACTCCAGTTTATGCTTTAATCCAGGCCGGGTATCAAGTAAAGCGAATGGTGATTACAACTTTGCAGGCTGTTTCCGGAGCAGGTTATCCTGGTGTTCCATCTCTTGATATGGTTGATAATATTGTCCCTTATATGGGAGGAGAAGAGGAAAAAACTGAAGAAGAACCAAAAAAAATACTTGGAAAAATTGAAAACAAAAAATTTGTCAAAAATGAATCAATAAAGATATCTGCACACTGCAACCGAGTACCTGTTGTTGACGGTCACACTGCTTGCGTGAGCCTTGAATTTGGAAGTAAGAAACCAACACTTGATCAAATAAAAAAAATATGGTTAGAATTTCATTCTCTACCCCAGGAACTAAAACTACCTTTTGCACCAGAACAGCCAATTGTATATCTAGAAGAGATAGACAGACCACAACCAAGGAAAGACCGTGATATGGATAAAGGAATGGCAGTAACAATCGGAAGACTCAGGGAATGCAAAGTCTTTGATGTTAAGTTTGTTGGACTTTCTCACAATACTGTAAGAGGTGCTGCCGGAGGTGGTATCCTAAACGCAGAGCTTCTCTATGCAAAGGGGTATATAAAATGAAAATAACATTAATTGGGATGTCCAATGCTGGAAAATCATATTGGTCAGAAAAACTTGAGAAAGAACAAGGGTATGATAGACTATGTTGTGATGATTTAATTGAGAAAAAGCTTGAGTCAATTCTTAAAAAACAGGGATATTCAGGGATTGAAGAAGTAAGTGAATGGATGGGACAACCATATGATAAACAATACAAACAAAATAGTAAACAATATTTGAATTGCGAAATCTCAGTTATGAAGGAAGTCATTAAGTTATTAGAAAATAACCAAAAAAACAATAAAAAAATTGTTATAGATACAACAGGAAGTGTTATTTATGTGGATAGAAAAATATTATCAAAACTTGCACAAATTTCAAAAATAGTCCATATTGAAATACCCCTTTTTTTAAAAAAGGAAATGATAAAGAAGTATATTGAAAATCCAAAACCAGTTATTTGGGGAGATTCATATAAAAAAAACAATGGGGAGACTAATAAAGAAGCTTTAATAAGATGTTATCCAGAATTATTAGACTATAGAAGTAAAAAATATGGAAAGTATGCAAATGTTACACTTGATTATTTTGATGTTATGAACAAGAGATTCAATTTTGAGAAATTCATAAGGCGAATAAAATGAAATACCATAGTACAAATAAAAACTGCGAACCTGTAATATTTAAGCAAGCTTTACTTCAGGGGCAAGCATCAGATAAAGGTCTTTTCATGCCAGATTTTGTTCCAACTTTATCAATTAATGAAATTGATTCTTTTAAAAAAATGGACTATCCAGATATTGCTTTCAAAGTGCTAACAAAATTCTTAAAAGAAGAGGTTCCTGAAAGTGAATTAAAGTCTATTATATATGAGGCATATAATTTTATAATCCCAATAGAGAATATCTCTAATAATCTCTACATAATGAGGCTTGACCAAGGACCTACTTTATCATTTAAGGATTTTGCCACAAGACTAATGGCTCGTTTAATGAGTTACTTTCTTAAAAAAGAAAACAAAAAAATAATCATTTTAGTAGCAACTTCTGGTGATACAGGCAGTGCTGTTGCAGATGCATATGCTAATCAGGATGATATTAGGGTAATCATTCTGTTTCCAAAACATGAAGTGAGTAAAATCCAAAGAAAACAAATGACAACTTATGGCAGAAACATATATACAATTGCACTGAGTGGAAAATTTGACGACTGCCAATTGTTTGTTAAAAGGGCATTTGCAGATTCATCTTTAAGTCATATTAATTTATCTTCAGCAAACTCAATAAACATTGGAAGATTATTACCTCAAATTGTGTATTATTTTTATGCTTATTCAAGAATTAATAAGAAAGGAGAACCTATTGTTTTTTCCGTTCCTTCAGGTAATTTTGGAAATTTAATGGGTGGTGTCATTGCCAAGAATATGGGAATACCTGTAAAAAAATTTATTGTGGCAGTGAATGAAAATGATGAATTTGTAAAATTTTTTAATTCAAGTATATATAAGCCAATAATCCCTTCAAAAAATTGTATCTCCAATGCTATGAATGTGGGGCATCCAAGTAATTTAGCACGTTTAATTGAGTTATATGGAGGCCAGATAGATGAGACTGGAAAAATAATTAAAATACCTGATATGGGAAAAATATCCAAAGATTTTTTTCCTGTAAGTGTAAGTGATAGTGAAACAATAGATACAATAAAAAATACATATGAAAAATTTAGAGTGATTATTGAGCCTCATGGTGCTGTGGCTTGGAAAGGTGTTTTAACATATTTAAAATCCTATCCAGATAAAGATATACCAATAGTATCTCTTGAAACAGCTCACCCTTCGAAATTCCCTAGACAACTCAATAAATTAGACATTTATCCAGTTAAACCTAGAAGCTTAATGAATATCGAAACAAAGAATGAAATAAACTGTGTTGAGATGGAAAATAAGTACATCAAGTTTAGAAAATACTTAATAAACTTTGGAGGGAAAAATGAATAAAAATAGGATTAGAATAGAAAAATATAATGAAAAATACAAGGGAGTGATTATCAATTTAATTCTTGAAATTCAACAAAATGAATTTCACATTCCTATAAAAATAACAGATCGACCAGATCTAAATGGAACTCCTAAATTTTATCAAATTAATAATGGTCAATTCTGGGTTGCATTAATTAACAACGAAGTCATGGGGACACTCAGATTAATTGACATCGGTAATAACCAAGGAGTGTTGAGAAAAATGTTCGTAAAAAAATATATAGAGGAGATAAAATTGGTACAGCAAAAAAGCTGCTAAATGAGTTAATCAATTGGTCAAAAGACCATGCTTTGTCTGAAATATACTTAGGAACAACAGAATTTTTTAAAGCTGCACATCGCTTTTATGAAAAAGAATGATTTTGTCCAAATCCAGAAGCAGAATTTGCCAACAAATTTTCCATTAATGAAAGTAGATACAATATTTTATTATTTTAAATTATTATAAATAATTGAAGGGGACACCTCTTCAAGCTTCCCCCACCCCGCCCCGGATTCTTTTTTTCTAAGGCACTTCGTGCTGGGTAAAATGCCGCTCTGGAAAGTTTACGCTTGATTGTGTAATTTATTCTTTAGAACGGTTCGTCTGTGTCATACTCTCGGCACTATCGTGCACGAGCCCTCAACTCTGTTCGCTCCCGCTCACGAGAAGGGTCAGTTAACAGGAATTAAGAGGCTATATTTTTCCTCTCGGAAAAATTCCGCCCAAATTAATTCCTCATTTTATTCGGAATAACTTCTCTTAATTCCGATGTTATGTGCAATCAACCAAGAGGGTGCAAAAACTTAAACCATATCTATAATTTGCCAACAGAATCAAATAAAAACCTTTGGGACAGGAATGCAGATATGTGTTTACAGTTTTGCAACACTCACTATTTTGTCTCCTTTGTTCAGGTTCATCAACCTGACACCCATCGTATTTCTTCCCTGCCTTCTGATGCCCTGCACGGGTATTCGTACCATCATTCCGTTCACGCTTGAAAGAACCACCTCATCATCATCACGCACTTCCATGATTGAAATAACCTTCCCATTCCTCTCATTCGTTACTATCGTCCTCACACCCTTTGCCCCCCTCTTGGTAAGACGGTATTCATCAAGCAGCGTCCTCTTTCCGTATCCGTTTTCCGTTACAGTGAGGATGTCGTTGCCCTCTGCCACTTCCATGTCCACCACCTTGTCGCCCTTCCTCAGTCTCATTCCTATCACGCCGGCCGCAACCCGTCCCATGGAACGAACATCAATCCCGTCAAAAACGCATGCATTCCCCTTGGCAGAGGAGACAATTACCTTTTCTTCCCCGTACAGAAGTTTGACTTTGACGAGCTCGTCCCCTTCCTTCAGATTTATGGCACGGATGCCGCTGGACCGTATATTCTTGTATAGTGAGAGATACGTCTTTTTAATCAGCCCTTTTCTTGTGGAAAATACAAGTTTGCCTTCGGAGAAATCCTTTACGGAAAGTATCGCCCTTATTTCCCCCTCTATTGGGATGAGATTCACAACGGCCCTTCCCATTGAATGCCTGCTTCCCTGGGGAATACGGTATCCTTTCACGGCATAGACCTTTCCGTAACTGGAGAAGATAAGTACGTAATCATGAGTGGATGAGACGAATACGTCGCTTATAGTATCGCTTTCCTTCATTTTCATGCCTACAAGCCCCTTGCCGCCCCTTCTCTGCGCCCTGTACTCGTCCAGTGAGAGACGCTTGATGTACCCCTTGCTCGTCACCAGAATGACTATATCCTCCTCCGGTATCAAATCCTCTATGTCCATATCGATTTCGGCATCCACTATTTCCGTCCTCCGCTCGTCCCCGTATACCTTCTTCAAATCAAGCAATTCAGCCCTTATTATCCGGTCGATTTCACCGGGCTTTGACAATATGTCCTCAAGCCTCTCTATTTCCTGCCCCTTTTCCTTTCTTTCCTTCTGAAGGCCCTCTGTCTCCATCGAGGTTAGGGATTGGAGACGCATGGAAAGTATTTCTTTTACCTGTACTCCTGACAGTGAAAATCTTTCTATCAAATTCGAGCCGGCCTTTTTCGCATCAGCCGACTTCCTTATTATGTCTATAACTTCGTCTATGTTGCCCAGTGCCGTCAGCAGCCCGTCAAGGATATGCTTCCTCTCCTTTGCCTTTCCGAGGTCATATTTCGTTCTCCTTTCTATTATATCTCTTCTGTGCTCGACATATGCAGAAATCAACTCTTTGAGGGCGAGGAGACGAGGCTGGCCATCGACCAGTGCAATGTTTGAAATGCCGAATGTACTCTCAAGTCCGGTATGTTTGAAAAGCTGGTTCTGCACCACCTCGGGAACGGCATCTCTCTTGAGCTTTACAACAATGCGTATGCCCTTGCGGTCGGATTCGTCTCGCAAATCCGCTATGCCCTGCACGATACCTTTCTTCACAAGCGCGGCTATGCTTTTCAGCAATGATGATTTGTTCGTCTGGTAAGGAATTTCGGTTATGATGAGGAAATCGTCCTCGAAATGTGTTTTCGCCCTGACCTTCAATATTCCCTTGCCCGTTGAATATGCATTGAATATCCCTCTCCTACCATAGATTATGCCCCCTGTAGGAAAATCTGGGCCCTTTACGTAGCCCATCAGTTCCACCATTTCTATGTCAGGATTATCCAGAAAAGCAATAATCGCATCAACCACCTCGTTGAGGTTATGAGGAGGCATATTCGTCGCCATACCCACCGCTATGCCCGATGAACCGTTCACAAGCAAATTCGGCAGTACCGCAGGCAGGATAACCGGTTCCTTTAACGTACCGTCAAAATTGTCCCTCCATCCTATGGTCTCCTTTTCCAGGTCACTGAGCATCTCGCTACTTATCTTGGCAAGTTTTACCTCGGTGTAACGCATTGCCGCAGGAGAGTCACCATCAACGGAACCAAAATTTCCCTGACCGTTAACAAGGCAGTATCGCAATGAAAAGGACTGAGCCATTCTGACCATGGCATCATATACCGCCATATCCCCGTGGGGATGATACTTGCCCAGCACCTCTCCGACCGCCCTTGCCGACTTGCGGTGAGGTTTGTTATATTTCAGCCCCATATCATTCAATGCATATAGTATGCGTCGGTGAACAGGTTTGAGACCGTCCCTGACATCCGGCAAAGCCCTTCCGACAATCACGCTCATCGAATAGTCGAGATAGGATGTTTTCATCTCCTTCTCTATTGGCAGATATATGATTTTTTCTTCAGATGTCAAGGTTCACAACCTCCTTTGCATGCGATTCTATAAATTGCTTTCTCGGCTCGACACTCTCGCCCATCAGAATGGTGAAGAGTTCGTCGGCTCTCACCGCGTCGTCCACCGTCACCTTCTTCATTGTTCTCCCATCAGGATCCATGGTTGTCTCCCACAATTGTTCGGGGTTCATTTCCCCAAGACCCTTGTACCTCTGAATGGACGAATTATCAGTCGCAAGTTTTTCCCTCTCCTCATCGGAATAAGCATAAGAAATACCCTTTCCCTTCTTTATGCGGTAAAGAGGGGGTTGGGCAATATATACAAGCCCGCCGTCTATGAGGGGGCGCATATACCTGAAAAAGAATGTCAGCAATAATGTCCTTATGTGGGCACCGTCAACGTCCGCATCAGTCATTATCACTATTTTGTGGTAATTCGCCTTGGTTATGTCAAATTCATCCCCCACGCCCGTGCCGATGGTGGATATCATGGCCCTTATCTCGTTGTTCTCCAGCACCTTATCGAATCGTGCCTTCTCGACATTTAGTATCTTCCCCTTCAGCGGCAAAATTGCCTGGAATTCTCTTGCCCTCCCCTGCTTCGCGGAGCCACCGGCGGAGTCACCCTCGACCAAGAATAATTCGCATTCATCGGGGTTGGCAGATGAACAGTCAGCAAGCTTGCCGGGCAGCGACGATGATTCAAGGTAACTCTTCTTTCTTGTCAACTCCCTTGCCTTGCGGGCGGCCTCCCGTGCCCTTGCCGCATCCAGCGCCCTTTCTATTATCGTCTTCGCGATGACAGGATTTTCCTCCAAGAACATGGAAAGCTTCTCGTTGACAACCGCTTCCACTATGCCCTTTATTTCGGAATTACCCAGTCTCGTTTTGGTCTGACCCTCGAACTGCGGGTCAGGGATTTTGCAGGATATTATGGCGGTGAGACTTTCTCTCACATCCTCTCCACTGAGAGTACGGACATTGTTCTCTTTGAAAATATTCTTCCTTGCATAATCATTCAAAGTTCTTGTCAATGCCGATTTTAAACCGGATAAGTGAGTACCGCCCTCATGAGTATTTATATTATTGACAAAGGAAAATATCTTTTCAGCATAGCTTTCGGTGTACTGCATCGCGACCTCCACCGTCACACCCTCCCTCTCACCCTCCATGTATATAATTTTCTCGTGAATAGGCCTTTTATTCCTGTTTATATGATGAACAAATTCGGCAATTCCCCCGCTGTACTGGAAAATTTCCTTCTCGTCGTTTTTCTCGTCAAAAAATTTTATCCTTAAATTTTTGTTGAGAAATGCAATTTCCTGAATCCTCTTTTTGAGATTGCCACTGTCAACCCTTATATCCTTGAATATCCGGCTGTCCGGCAGGAATGTGACTTTTGTCCCTGTCGTTTCTGCCTTGCCAACTTCCTTCAGGGCAGTCACCGCCTTTCCCCGTTCATATCTCTGGAAATACCTCCTCCCGTTTCTTCTTACCTCAACCTCAAGCCGTTCCGAAAGTGCATTTACAACAGATACACCCACCCCGTGCAGTCCGCCGGATACCTTGTAAGCACCCTTATCAAATTTACCGCCTGCATGAAGTTTTGTCATCACCACTTCAACACCGGGCTTCTTGTATTCCTTGTGAATTTCCACGGGCACCCCTCTACCATTATCGTCCACGGTAATGCTTCCATCGAGATTTATGCTCACATCTATGCTGTTGCAGTATCCTGACAGCGACTCGTCAACCGAATTGTCTATAACCTCCTCTACGAGATGATGTACTCCCCTCTCGTCCGTAGAACCGATGTACATGGCAGGTCTTAACCTAACCCCCTCCAGACCTTCCAGTACCTTGATCTTGTCTATCTCATAATCGCTGTCAACCATTTACTTTCCACCCACGAAATGCATATTTAATTGCTACCCTCATACATACAACCACAGGACAGTTATACAATTCATTCTTTTACACTATACACTAGTCGTAACTCACTTGTTGAATAAACCCTTGCTTTCCTCCTCAATGTGCTCATGCGCGTGTCCCCCTTCTTTTTCCATCTTCTTCCAGCACTCCTCGCAGTAGAGTTGGCTGCAAAGCGGGCATTCATAAACCATGCCTTTATACGAAGGTTCCAGCATATTGCGCCCGCATGAACTGCATGATGCCTCTCCCTGGTATTTCTCCCTGCAAACGGGGCAAACCTGAATATCCGGAGTGAGAATGTTTCTTATTTTTTCCTTCCTGATTTCGTCTTCCTGCATTATATCACTTAATTTGTAAAAGTAGACTGCATATAAACGTTTTCTTTTGCCATACCGAAATCAACAATACATATGTACTAGAATGAATTAAAATAGTGTACAAAATACAGTTTGGCTAACTAATAAGTAAACCATTTAGTTTATTAACTTGGTCGCTCATTTTAAAAAATTTAAAAAAAATTTAAAAATTTTAAAAAATTAAAAGCCGTTCACACCAAAAACTTTAAGGTAGGAAATTACGTTACATATTAGGAGGCAAAAATATGAAAGCAAAAAGGTTGGGTATAACCATTCTTGTTTTAGTGGGGTTGATAACATCATCTTTTGTTTTGATGGAGATGAAAAATGGATTTGATACTAAAAGTGCTGATGCTTCATCACTAAATCTTATAGATTGGGGTCCTTCTAAGCCAATAGCGACGTCTACTTACTCAGAACGATCCCCATCGATTTATTACGATGGTGTCTATTCATATATTGCTTATTCAAAGGATAATGATGCCTCTGGAGGTAATGCAGATGGACATGATTGCGATATTTATGTAGTTAGGTCTTCTAATCATTTTTCCACCAAATCTACTTACTTGGTTCATGATTCGCCTGCTACTGATAATTGTCCTGCATTAGGTTATTATCCATTAGGGCAAGAATTATGGTGTGGATGGAGCGATTTAGTGGCTCGGGATTCATGGATGAAAGTGAGTTATGACAGCGGTTCCTCATGGAAGTATTCCCAAGATATTAGTGGATCCTCGCATAATGGTCTTGTATCGTTTGCATCAAATAGTAACTACGGGTCATATGTTTTTGAGCAATATGCCTGTGTGGATAGTCACCTCCCTATTCCAGGTGGTGATTTTTATATAAAGTACAGAATATTTCACTCAGGATCTTGGAGTGGTGAGAATAACGTCATGAGTTGGACAATGTGGACACATGGTCATTCACTTGACAGTACTGCAGCAGTTGTTGACAATTCAGGGAAAATATGGTCATTTTCTATTTTTAAAGATAATTATCCAACGATAATGTGCAGAAGGGGGTATATATATACATTACCCGTCTCTTGGAATCCATGGCCACCGGAGGAGATTAAATGGGGGAATGGCATTAATTGTATTAGTGCTACCTATGATAAGGAAACAGATGAAATATATTTATTTTATGTTCAAAATGGTAATATTTATTATACGATTCATGAATTATCTGGTTGGTCATCAATTTATAACACAGGGATTTCGATAACTGGATGCAGTTGGATTTCTGTTGCAATTGATGGTACAGGTAGTAATAAACATATAAATTTGGCATATGAGAAAGATTTTGGCTCTGGTAATTTTGATATTTATTATGTCAGGGGACTAATTTACCAGCCTGATACTGAAGCTCCCAACGTGGCAATAACGTATCCTGCTGATGGTGCAAAAGTCACCTCTAGTAGTGTCACAGTACATGGTACAGCATCTGATAATGTTGCTGTTGACTATGTTGAGGTTAAGGTAAATGAAGGAGTATGGCAGAAAGCTACCGATACTAGTTCATGGAGTAAAACAGTTACATTGAGTCTTGGTTATAACACTATTTATGCTCGTGCAATAGACACATCTGATAACACAGATACTGACCAAATCACCGTGACATATAGCCCTGGTGATGATGTTGATCCCAATGTGGCAATAACGTATCCTGCTAACGGTGCAACAGTTACCTCTAGCAGTATCATGGTATATGGTAGTGCATCTGATAATGTAGCCGTTGATCATGTTGATGTCAAGGTCAACAGCGGATCATGGGTGAGGGCAACGGGGACGACATCGTGGAGTAAAACAGTTACATTGAATCTTGGTTCAAATACGATTTATGCCAGAGCAACCGATACCTCTAGCAATACGAATACTGACCAAATCACCGTGACATGCACTCTGCCTCCAGAGATGCCTTGGTCTATGTTCCACCACGATGTAACGCATACTGGTCGGAGTCCTTATGATACCAGTCAGACATATGGTGGGCTAAAATGGAAGTATACTACCGGTAGTTGGGTATATTCTTCCCCAGCTATTGGCAGTGACAACACTAGACCTCTTGCGTAATAACGATTTTGAGCAGCGATTCACTTTCTGAAGTAAA
>CAZSHJ010000048.1:0-13259 GCA_964606745.1 uncultured Thermoplasmatales archaeon
CCTCTCTTGCAAGCGGTGACGGCTACTTCGCCCCTGCGGCGATGGCGGCAGCATACCATACTGCTCCCGTCTTAAACATTGGAGAAGCAGCGGGAGCATATGATGCATTGGATAAAGCGCGGACATGGATTGAATATTCCGGTGATTTCTATCATGGAAGTCGTTCTCTTAATGACATGCCGCACATGAGTGAGCCATTCGATTTGATGGAAGCTCTCAAAGATCTCATACAAAATCAGAATTTGCCACCTATAGGATTTGATTTGCAGCTTAGATGGTTTAGTGATATCCATGACGGTATCTATGGTAATTTGACAGCAAAATATGGCCTTGATTTAGAAGGAAAGGAAGCGTATCTCTTCGTATCGCCACGTGATACCGACATAAGAGATCTTGCTGTTAGGGCAATGACAGGCAACAATTCATATGCGGGACATATTCCGGGAGCGACCGCAGCATTCGCATCTGCTCACATTGTGAGGTGTGTCTTGTACCCAGCGCTTATGTATGCCAATCCGGGAAGAGATGTTACAACAACACAACTCATGAATTTCCCCGATGGAAGAACATGGACAACAAATGATGGAAAAAGCACCCCGGCATATTCTTCACGTGCATTTAAGGAAGCCTTTAGTTCTCACGGCAGATTCTACGAGGGACACTGCGTATGGGACAATTTACTGGAAAGATTCAACGAAGGAGTGAGTGTCTGGTACTATTCCGGTCACGGAACAGGTGGGTCAGGAATATCGGCACAGTACGGAAATGTTGAAGAGACTTTCTCGTATGTAGAATTAAAGCATGAAAACCTGAAGGACTTTACCTGGTGGGATGCATGGCGCGGATACATGTACGATGACAAGCAAACAAAATCACCTAGATGGGGTGGATGGACATGGTACAATGCAAAGGAACCGAATTTGTATGACCTCATCCATTTCAAGTGGGCTGACCAATTGCTCGGAAATATGCATGGCATATGGGATCTGTGGATGTCATGTACAACGCAAGCGCACTTGGGACCGATAGTAATGCTATCACACGGAGGCACAATATGTTATGGAAATATAGAGAGCGGATTGTGCCCGATGTCAGATCTGCTAGATGATTATTGGACATATGACGTGTTTATCAACGGCGATGGCGTTGGTGAATCATTTTCAAGATATCTGTGGCTCTTTGAACGCGACTATACTACAGGAGATCCAACAGCAATGTATGGCTCCTCTTCTCTACAAGGTGACGGTTTTCAAGTATTCTTCGGTGACCCGACAATGACATGCTACAGCCCGGAGTGGACGGAGCCAGTACCAGTGATGCCATAAACTCTCCCCTCTTTCTTTTTCTTTTTAATAATTTTTTTGAAGTATTATAAAAAATCGTATTTTATATCTCCAGTGGTGCTTGTAAAAAATGAATAAGTTTTATTAAGGAATGCATCCTTTACCTATTATGCAATTGAATAAGGGAATACTATCCTTTCTTTCGGGACTAGGGTTCACGGGCCTTGGATTTTACATATGGTTTTTTACCCTTTATTCCTTCGACTGGAGTCCTGGCTGGATATTAATTTTCTCGATAGCCACAGCCATCCTCGGGGTGGTGGTGGTATGGTGTATTTTCATTGCTTTCTCGCTTGTTGAGACGAATATAAAAATAAATTCTACTGTAGGCGGCTTTATCGGGGGGATATTGAGCATGGCTGCAATTATACTTATGATTCTGTCTTTTAGAATGGATGGTTTTGACTTGTATGAAAGAATACATCCCATCGTGTCGTTTTTCATGGCTGCCGGATGCACAACATTACTCCTATACCCCTTGGAAGAAAAAGAGTCAAATAAATGGTAGATGTTACAGTTTTTAGATACGGGCACAGAATTGCAAGGGATAAACGCATTACAACCCATATCGCACTTGTTGCAAGGGCATTCGGAGCCAGCAGGATAGTAGTCGATACAAAAGACGAGGGTATAGAGAAGGTTGTTGGAAGCGTTAAAGACAGATTTGGTGACGATTTTGAAATAAAAACAGGAGTGAACTGGAAGGCATTCATAAAAAACTGGGACGGATTGATTGTGCACCTCACCATGTACGGGGAAAAGATAAATGATGTCGCCGACGAGATAAAAAAGCACGATAGGGTGCTTGCCATCGTAGGTTCAAAGAAAGTTCCGGGAGAATTTTATTCAATAGCGGATTTCAATGTTGCCGTGGGGAACCAGCCCCATTCCGAGGTAGCAGCCCTGGCTATATTCATGCATTATGTTACCGATGGAAGGTGGATAGACAATGACTTTTACGGGCATTTCCAGGTGGTGCCTCAAAAGAAGGGTAAGAAGGTTGTCAAGAGGGATTACGTGAAAATTCTGAAGGACGAGGAATGTTCCCGTGAGGTCATAGATCATTCTCTAAAAGTCCAGCATCTTGCCATGAAGATTGCAGAGAGGATACAGGAAAGAGGTATCAATATTGACATGAATACCGTCTATCTCGCCTCGCTTTTCCATGATATCGGAAGGTCTAGAACGCATGGAATCCATCATATCGTCGAGGGGGCAAAAATTGCCAGACGACTCGGTTTGCCTGAGAAGGTAGCACTGGCAGTAGAAAGGCACGGAGGGGCGGGCATAGATGGGAGAGATGCGGTTAAACTGGGTCTGCCGCCAAATGATTATACGCCCCGTACACTGGAAGAAGAGATAGTTGCCCATGCTGACAATCTCACCGGCAATGGATATAGAAACATAGATGGGGTTGTTAAAAAACTCGAGGAAAAAGCAGGCAGAAAGGCTGCCATAAAGATGATGGGGCTGCACAAAAAACTCAGTGAATTGTGCGGTATCGATGTGGGTAAACTGATATGATAAAGGTTGGCATAACAGCATTCCAGGGGGATGTCGAGGAACATGTCGCTGCAGTGGAAAAGGCAATGGAAATCATGGGAACTAAAGGTAGGGCGGTAATAATAAGGGAAAAAATGGAGGATGTGGATGCCATTATAATTCCCGGGGGGGAGAGCACCGCTATTTCGTCATTGATGATAAAAATGGGCATTTTTGACGAGGTAAAGAAAATTGCAGATAATATTCCGATAATGGGAACCTGCGCCGGCTGCGTTCTGCTGGCAAAGGAAATCGGTGATGATAAGGTTGTGCCGCTTGAACTCATGAGCATGAAAGTCACAAGGAATGCATTCGGAAGACAGAATGAGTCATTCCAATGTCTGCTCGATATAGAGGGTTTACGAGAGCCATTTCCGGCGGTATTCATAAGGGCTCCGCTAATCGAGAGGGTATGGGACGGATGCACTCCACTGGCAAGAATGGATGAAGGGATTGTTATGGCAAAGGAAAAGAACAAGCTCGCTCTGGCATTTCACCCGGAGTTGACCGATGACACAAGAATTCATCAGTATTTTCTGGAGATGCTGTGAAATCTGATATCTCAATGTTCTTAACTTGAACCCCCCGGTACCAATCGGCGTAAACACCGGAAAATTTCGACAGTTTTATTTACATCTGTAAGTTTTTTTTTGTATGAGGAAAGGAATATCGGCTGTTGGGATTGTTCTATTGATAGGGGGAGCGGTGGGAACAATTGAACTGATTCCTCAGATGAATTATATTGTGGACGAGTTCGCTCCTGCATACTTTTGGTCACTCATTTTATTTATCGGTTTGGCAGTTGGAATTATGGGGGTAGTAATTCCTAAAACCAAAGTGAGGGATGAAAGGGAAGTTAACCCTAACGATATGAAGAGTTGCCCCAGCTGTGGCAAACTCGTTCCGCCAGATGCACTTCGCTGCTCGAACTGTGGAACCAGGTTTAAATCTTTATATGAAAACCTCTGAATGTTATATCACTTTTTTAATAGTCATCCTCTTTTATGCCATAAAATTTTGTGATCTGGTCGGGAATCATTGTTGAAAGGCCCCATGATAATAACAAACTAAATAGTTTGCCAGTCAGTCAAAAAAAAACCATGTTTGTGATTTAGTTATACTCTCATTATTTTTCTCTTGCCCAGGGCATGCAGGTACTGTATTTCCTTTCCGTTCTCCATTTTGTTCTTGAATTCATCAGGTATATCCATGTTGAACATCTCATAGGTTTCCATGTCCATCAGCTGGGCTTTGTCCCCCATAATAGAAATAACCTGTGCGCTTCTTTTGTCTATGAGCGGTATGTTTACCTTGTGGCGTACCGGGTTTACAATACTCCTCTTCTGCCCGTCAAAGACACCTATGGCTTCTATGCGTGCTTTTGATTCGCCATGTTTTCCTGGCTTGGAGGTAGTTATGCTGACTATTTTGCAGGGTTCGTCATCTATTATCACATACCTGTTCACTTTCAATTCTCGTACTTCGGCAACTTCTTTCATTTGTACACCACGAAACGAAATGCAGAAACCCATAAATAAGGTTTTGGAAAAGTGGTAAAAAAGTTATAAAGAGTTGCAGTATGCAAAAACATGACATCGGTGGTATATTCTGACGAGTTTATGCTTCATAACAGTCCAGGGCATCCGGAAAGGGCGGAAAGGGCTGTCGCAGCTATGGAATTCCTGAAGGATATGCCTTTTTTTAGTGGGTTGCATATTGTTGAGCCAGTCATGATTGGAGAGGACGAACTCATGAATGTCCATTCAAGGGATATGGTAGAGAGAATAAAAAGAACAGTCGGGTGGCTGGATCCTGATACTTACATAACTGGGGATTCGTACAGGATAGCAAGACTTGCCGCCGGCGGGCTTGTAAATGCATGTAATGAAGTTTTGAACGGAAGAGAGGAAAATGCATTTGCCTTGGTTCGCCCTCCCGGTCACCACGCCACGAAAAACCGTTCTATGGGATTCTGCCTTTTCAATAATGCGGCTCTTGCTGCGAATTTTGTCGCAAATAGGGGAAAGAAGGTGCTTGTCTTCGACCATGATGTTCATCACGGCAACGGGACATGCGATATTTTTTATGACAGGGATGATGTGCTTTACCAGTCGATACACCTCTCTCCTCATTATCCCGGCACGGGAATGATTGATGAGGTTGGGGTGGGAAAGGGTAAGGGATTTACGGTCAATGCACCTTTATCAAGAGGTGTGGGGAATCAGGGAGTTGAAAAAATACTGGACGAAGTGATGATTCCCATAGCCAAGCAATTTTCGCCCGATTTCATTATAATATCTGCAGGATTTGACTCCCATCATGCCGATGAACTGGGGGGTCTTTCCCTTACCATAGATTCTTACGGCGAGATGATAGAAAAATTCAGTTCCGTTCAGAGCAGCATTGTCTGCACGCTCGAAGGGGGCTACATGCTTGATGTGCTGGGAAGGGGAATCGCAAGCGAGATAGCCGTACTAAGTCACACGCCCGTTCATTTCGATGATTCTTTCGAACAGGGAACTGATACTGGTGATGTTGTTAAAAAACTGAATGATATACTTGGAGGCTACTGGAGTTTATGATTTTCATCTGATGACATCTTTACCGTTGTTTTTACCCCCCCTCGAACATTGAATTCTCCGGTAACTTCAATAAATTTCGGGAGGAGGAGGGATTTTAACTTGCTGTATACTCTGTTTGTCGCCTCTTCGTGGGTGATATGTTTATTCCTGTAGGAATTCAAATAGAGCTTAAGAGATCTCAATTCCACTATGTATTTGTCGGGCACATATTTTATTTTTATTATGGCGAAATCAGGGTATCCCGAGCGGGGGCACAGACATGTAAACTCCGGGAATTCTATATCTACTGTATAATCATTTTCCCGGCAGGGATTGTTCCATGTTTCAAGTTTTATCTTCTTGATTTCTTCTTCGCCGTATTTTTTTTCATTCATACGTATATCCTCTGATTTTCTTTGCTAATGGACTTACAATATTTAATAATATTTGCCATACTGTTTACCACGGGGACTGAGGGTGATAAGAAACTGTCCTTTTCGGTGTTTGCACGAAATTGATATAAAAAAACAAAAAAGGAAAGAGAAGATAAATCGATTTACGAGTAGTTGGTAGATATAGAGAGTATCAATGTATTACTTGATTCATGCCTAATGTTCAATCTCAGTCCGGGAAGCTGACTTGCAGATTTGTAGTGGGTAGTGATGATACACACTTCATTACCGCAATTTATTTCTCCCGAAGCATTGATAACCTCACTCATACTCTGGGGAAAGGAGGTCATAATGGTTGCCGGGCTTCCTCCAAGAGTAGCTGTTATGTCTTCGTATCCCGGGTGTCCTCCAACCGCATTTACGGTATAGTTCACCCATCCGATGGTTCCGTTACCGCCGTGCCCTGACTGATCGAGAGAGAATACAACGTTTGTCCCCCCGTCGCCGGAGCCAAAATTAGATATCCATGCATACATCCCTCCTGATAAAACAAAGGTTATTGCCACCGTTATAATTACTGCGATTATGGGGGATACCGCATCTTTTCCTGCAACAATATTTTTCATTTTTCCTCCTTTCAGCTTTCTTTTCATCCCACTGCCAATAGGAGAGCTAATGTTACATGGTATAATAATAGTTAAAGACTTCGATTTTTTATTTGCAGGTCAAAGAAATAAAAGAAATAGAAGAGAGGAAAGAGAGTTTATTTGTGGAATTTTATCAGTGTTCAGTTCTTGTATGTGATATCAGCACTGTATACAATCGAACCGCTGTCCGTATCTGTTATTACGACTGTGTTCCCTACAGCAACTACGGTATCATCATCATCTATCGAGATGTTCACGTAGTCCCCAGCATTTATTTCACCGGAAGCAGAACCACCAGTTCCAGCTGAGGTGCAATCCCCAGATATGCTTGATGCGTGGCCAGCTATTGTGGCTGTAAAATCTTCCCATCCTGGATTTCCACTTACAGACTGCACTCTATATACAACATAGCCACCAGTGGCAGTAGCATTGGCACCATAGGTTTGCTGACTCAGTGTAAGTGCTGTACTTGCTCCACCACCACCGCCACCGAATCCGCTCACCCATACGTATATGGTTGCTGCCAGTACGACGGTTATTGCCACCATCAAGATAACGGCGATGATGGGGCTGACACCCGTCGTGTCTTTCCACATTTTTCCTATTTTTTTACTTATTTTGGTCATGGTTTTTCACCAGACCTATATAACCTATGTAGTATATAAAACTTTTGTAATTTGCTGATATAATGCAATCATTTTGATTACAAAGTGACTAAAAACAGTAGAAAAACATTCTGGAAAATTGGTTTTTCATTTCGTTTTCAATCAATTTTTATAATGCCTTGCAATAATGGTTACGTGAATGGAAATAGGTTTTTGATGGCATGTTTCGTCATTATTCTTACGATCACTCTTTCGATTTTTATCGCCCCGTTCTCTCTGGAGAAAGGTACGGTAAATAGTCTGGACGGCAGTGCATGGAGAATGGATTATTGCAAGAAGTGGAACGGTATGCCCCTCTTTCCCCGGCTGGTATACTATTTTGGAGATATGAATTGCCACCAGAAATGTTATCGCTCGTATTTCCTTAATGAAAATCAGATGCCGGTGTGTGCCAGGGATACGGGTATGCTGATGGGTCTGTCATTAGGTTTTTTCGTTTCCCTGTTTGCCCCTACGGATTTTGCAATAAAAAACACTGCCTTCAACTTTTTTCATCGCAGGATAAACGATGCGAAAAAACTGGCTATTTTATTTGCATGCCTGTTTTTGCCATCGGTAATAGACGGTTTCCTTCAGATGTACACCGGATATGAGAGCATGAATCCCGTAAGAACAGCAACCGGCTTCTTGCTGGGGGTCGGCATTGCCTTTCTGGCTTCCATACTTTTTCTTACAGACCCCCGCATTGGCAAATCATTCTAAAATCTTTATTTTTCCAATATCATCTTTCTTCAGTATTTTCAGCAGTTTTTTTCCCGCCTTTTTCACCTCCTCGCTGATACCGGAATAAAATTGTTTGGGCTGTATCCCCACCAGAATTATCTTCGCCCCTGTGATTTCCTCGACGTGGGTTATGAAAATCGAGAGGGGCAGGGAATGCGTCGAGAAGCCGGCAGAACCTATTTTTTCTTTGGGTATAATCCTTATCTCTCCTGCCTCAAGTCCCATATCTGCGGCATCCACGATTAGTACTTTCTTCGCTCCACTCCTTTTTATCTCGGATGTGTAGTTCTCCGGTACCGTAAAGCAGTCTATTGCCTGCCATCCGTCACACGAAAAGTTACGGGCCATCCATACTCCTATTCCGTCATCGCCGTTAAGTTCGTTGCCCACCCCGAGCAGTATGTTCATGTTGGTTAAGATATGTGATTACCGCTTATAAGAATGTGCCATGTAATATACGGGCATTGGAACTCTTTTTTTTATCCTCCCTCCACCGGCGGGAATACCGCAACTTCGTCGCCGTCATTTAGCACCTCCGTGCCGTTTGCATATTTATGATTCAACGATAATACGGTGTAGTCTGCCAGTTTCTTCAGTTCGGGGTACCTGCCCATAAGCACATCCAGCATCCCGCTGATATCCGTATTCTCCCCCAGTTCAATTTCCATTCCGGTATTGCCCACCGCATCCCTGTGTGCTGAAAAGAATTTTATCTTGACTCTCATTCAATCCCTCCGCAGCTCGGGCATTGTGCATTCCGTTCCAATTCTATCAGTTCATATGCCAGAAACCGGGCATCGTATAAGAGTAGTTTACCGGCCAGTGTCGTTTTCATGCCTGCAATAAACTTTACGACCTCTGTTGCCTGTATCGTTCCGATTGTCCCGGCTACGGCTCCTAGAATGGGGATTCTTTTTGTGGGTGGGGGATTGGGAAAAATGCATTTCAGGCAGGCCGTCCTTCCCGGGATTATGACTGATGCCTGTCCTCCCATTTCCCTGCATGCCCCGTGAAAAAGCGGTATGCCTGATGTTATTGAGCCGTCGTTGAGTATGTATCTCGTATGGAAATTATCAAGGCAGTCCACCACTGCATCCGCGCCTCTCAGTAGCTTTACCGCATTTTCCTCCGTTATCTTTTCTCGTATCCCCTTCACCTCTATATCTGGATTGATCATCGAAAGTTCTTCTTTTGCAGATGCGGCTTTGCACTTATATATGTCATTATCTCTGTGCAGTGTCTGGCGGTTCAGATTGGAAAGTTCTACGGTATCGTCATCTATTATTACAATATGTCCTATTCCGGCAGTAGCCAGATATGTGCCGGCAGCCGAGCCGAGTCCGCCTGCACCCGCAATTACAACTTTACTCTTCTTCAGTTTTTCCTGACCCTCCGCCCCGAAGTCAGGAATGGCAATCTGGCGGCTGTACCTCTTCATATCTCTACCGGTCAACATGATTACCTCCTGAATCTCTTTCCGTGTTCATGTTGTTCTACCTCTGTTTAATAGAATTCTTCTGCCATTTTCTTTACCCTGTTTTTCACATTTTTTCCGCGGTACGCATCTACCATCATGTGGGAAATCTCCTCCATTTCCCGTTCCTTCATACCGATATGCGAGGCTTCCGCCACTCCGATACGCCCGGAGATGTCAATGAAAATCCCCTGCTCTTCCATTTTTCTGCAGAATTCCCTCGCCTTGCCGGGCTCATAATCAAGCAAAATTTGATGGGATTGCGTAAAGTTTTTTTCCGGAAATCTCATCGTTATGCCCATATCGTTGAGCGAGGATGCAAGTTTCCGGGCATTTTTTACCGTCTGCGATGCATACTTCTCCTGTAAAAGCATTTCCTCAAGCACGATGCCCAGGGCGGCAATGCGATTGGCATGCGGATTGTCAACCAGACCTATTCCTTCATCAAAGTCGAATAGAAGCATTTTCTCCAGCATTTCAGCCTTTTCCCGGGAATTTGTAAGCACGATACCTCCCTGGGGGCCCGGAAATGTCTTATGGGTGGAACCTATGATAACATCGGCACCTTCTTTCAAGGGCTGCTGGAATCCACCGCCTGCTATTAATCCCAACACGTGGGATGCATCGTAGACCAGCGTGCCATATTCCTTTGCATTTTCAAGCTGCCTTACCGGATGGGGAAACAGTATGACCGAGGCGCCGAGCATCGTTATACCGGGTCTTTCACGGTCTATGATTTCCCTTGCCTTTTCCGTCATTATCTCCGTGTTTTTCACCGGGATAGGGACAAGTATCCTCTCAAATTTGCCGTAGCCTAACGGGTAGCCTCCCTCCTCTTTTGGAACCGCGGCAATTTTCCCGTGGCACCGGGTGAAAGAAAAAATGACGGCAAGGTTGCATATATTCCCCGAGAGGGGAGTAACAAAGGCATATCTCGCATTGAAAACCTTCATTGCCAGTGTTTTCACTTCATCAAAAATTTTTATAGCAAACTCACTCCCTCCATACCATTCATCTCCGTATCTGCCGGCAAGGTCGGATGAGAGGGCGTCGAGAGCAGATGGTATGATTTTATTCTCCGATGCAATCAGGTTTATTCCGGAGGTACGGTATCTCTCATGGTGCGTTATTAATTCCGATAGCATGCGAAACAAACAGACCGGAGCTTAAAAATTTAAGCTTTTCTGTATTTTCCCCAGATAACGGCAGCAATGACCGCCGCAATCAGCAGTAGCATAATGGCAGAAGCAATGGCGCCGCCCGATATGCCCGGTTCGGTACTCTTTACGAATACATGAAGGGCAACGGTTTTTTCGCCCCCGTCCTGATTTGCCGATGGAGCATATGTCACTTCAATCCAACCCTCCTCGGAACTCTTTCCGGAAGCCCTGAATGTCATGGCTATTGATTTGGTATTGTCCCCTGTGTATCTTGAAGGTATGATAAAATCGGTCTGGGCTGCTGTCACTTTCCATGCGCTGGACAAGTTCATTGCATTTACCTTGATGTAAATATCTCCGTTGCACATGTTTGTGATACTCAGATAAACCTTCTCGCTTTCACCCTTGACAACATTCAGCATATTATCCGAGAGCTGGGTTGCAATCCCGTTATCCTCAAAATCTTGCATTACTATAATTGTCTCCTCTGCCTCCGACCCCTTTACCAGAAAACTTCCGTTTGTATAGGCGTGAACATTGAAGGAATCATATGAGAACGCCCCGGTTTCCTCGTTGGCAGTAAGTTCAATGGAGATAGCCTCTCTCTCCTCTCCTCCCGTGAATCCCGTTGGGGTAACAGTGAATGAATGAACAGATGGCGAGGCATACAACCATTCCGGTTTGTCCTCTATATCAAAGTATATGGTTACGGGAAGGGGCAGGAAGGAGCCGAATCCCCATCTGAAGGTTACGTTTGCATTTATGGTTACGGAACCCGAGGGCGGGATTGGCTGGACATTGTCAACATTCAATTCAATTCCAGATGAAACAAAACAGGCTTCTGCTGCCGGTAAGAACAGTGCAAACATAGTCAACAGTACGATTACCTTTCCAACTGCCATATTCATTTATACGGCAACAGTATAATAAATTTTTCAATTTTTACACTACTGCTCTTCTATTGTAATAGTATTTATGATAATATCCTCTAATGGTCTCCCGCCTCCGGGGTTTGGTTCTAAACTTCCATCATGTGGAGCACTTGCTATGCTTTGCACCACATTTAAACCTTCTATAACTACTCCGAAAGCGGCATAGTTTCCATCAAGAAAATGCTGTGGTCCGTCGCAGATGAAAAATTGAGAACTTCCGCCTACTTGGATACCGGTGCTTGCCATGGATATTGCACCGTCAACATGCGTTGCACCCGGATGACTTTCAAATTCGATTGTGCCGTATGGACTTTGTTTCATAGTTCCGTCTGGATATTGCAATCCCCCCTGTATCATGAAGTTATCTTTTATGCGGTGAAAAACAAGGCCATCGTAAAATCCGTCATTAGCGAGTTTGATGAAGTTTGCAGTAGTGACGGGCATCTTGTCCTCGTATAACTCGACTTTTATCGTTCCCATATTTGTATCTATGACCGCTATATGATTTTTCTCTCCTCCGGTGCATCCGCTCAGGGAAGATGCCATTAAAATTCCGAATGCCAGTATGATAAATTTTTTCATACACCTGTATTTGGGGCACGTAAATATGCTTTTTGATTTTATGATTCCGGTAGAATTTTTTTCAGCCGTTTTATGGCATGCAGCTTTTCCTCATTCCCAATTTTTGCCTCTTCTATTCCTTCCTTGATAAGTAATGTTGCATCGTCCATTGCCTTTCTGTTCACAGGATAAGGCACTCCATCCTTTCCCCCTACGGCAAAAGAGTATTTTATCGGGTCTTTCCATGACGGGGGAGAGCCGTACATCAATTCCGATATGAAAGCAAGAGCCCTCACCGTTGCGGGACCGACGCCCTTTGTGGAAAGTATTTCCTCGTAGTTCTTGGGCTGGAATTCATACAGTCCCTTCATAACGTTCCAGTTTATTCTTCTGGGCATTTCGAGATAGGGATTTTTTGGTACCTTCCATCCGTCCAGAGTTGTCTGGCATAAGGGCTTTTTCAGAAGCTCCCAGTCTCTTCTCAGATGCCTCGGATTGTCCCTGACCAGATCAACCGTCGTGTCTCTTGCATCACTGCTTTGTTTTGCGGTCATATCCATGACTTCCCCGCTCTTTCCGAGGATTGCATTATGTGGTTCTTCGACAAAACTCTTCACCTTGTCGGAAAGCCAGTGGTACCGTCTCGCATATCTGGAATCGGTATTCATTCCCTGCTGAATCACGGCCCAGTCCCCGTCTTCGGACATTATGAGAACGTGGTGGTAAAGTGTGTAGCCGTCCTGAAGAGCGGCATTATCCACCTTTGCAGCCATCCTGCTGGAATATTTCAGCTCATTGATGACATCTCCACGGAGACCCATCTCCCCGCCTATCACCTCTATCTCATCCGGAGTTTTTTTCGAGCTTTTACCCTTGCCGCCCGCCACCCGTATATCATTCCCGGATGCCAATGCTTCTTTTAATGCTCCGCATGTAACGGTAGTGGTACCCGAAGAATGCCAGTCAAATCCCAGTACGCATGAAAATGCCTGGAACCAGAAAGGGTCGGATATCGTTTTCAGAAATTGCTTGTGTCCCCATTCATAAGTCATAACTTCCGATATCGCCCCTGCAAGTTTTACCATCCTCCCGAACAGCCATTTCGGGGCCTTTCCAGGATGCAGTGGGAGTGATGTCACACCCGTCCTTTCCATTACAGATTTATGAACAAGGGTATATAAGTATTTATGCGGGGGCGGAGGTACTGTTAGGATTAAGGGTGATTTTCTCTGAATTTGTTTGTGTGTTAAGTTGTGGGT
>CAZSHJ010000049.1:0-12212 GCA_964606745.1 uncultured Thermoplasmatales archaeon
GGTTAAGTGTAGCGATGGCAGTGAGGATACTATCATCCAGACTGTGCATGTTGTAGGCGAGGATGTGCTAGCTGATTTCACATGGGGTCCACAAAATCCTAAAGCTGGAGAAACAGTGACATTTACTGATACTAGCGAGTATCCCCCTGGTGCATTTGGGACCAGTTGGGCGTGGGATTTCACTGATGATGGTACCGATGATAAGTGGGGGGAAGAAGTAACCTATGTGTATACGCAGCCAGGGACCTATTCGGTTGATCATTGGGTTAAGTGTAGCGATGGCAGTGAGGATACTATCATCCAGACTGTGCATGTTGTAAGTGGTGAGGGCGATGTAATAGCTGATTTTACCTGGAGGCCTTTTAATCCTAAAGTGGGAGAACCTGTTGCATTTGATGCATCTGATAGTTTTGATCCAGATGGGGGTACAATACGAAGATACTCATGGGATATCAGAAATGATTGGACTTCTACTGAGAAGACCGGAAAAATGGTCACATTGATTTTCAATAAGGAAGGCACGTATGATATCACTCTGTTGGTTGAGGACGATAACGGAGACACGGATTCGCATGTCGAACAAATAACTGTCTATGCAGGTGATAATGAAGATATCTCAATTGAGATAGTTACGCCAAAAATAAATTATCTATATTGGAGGGGCACTACCCTACCGTTACCATCATTTTTTGGTGTAGCAGTAGTTATCAATAAACAGACGCGAGTTATTACAAGATTTCAAGGAGGAGTAAATGCGGTTGCATTTTTGGCGAGAGATTGGAATACGGGTAATACCTACACTGTTTGGGACAGATCAGCCTCTGATGGTTTCTCATGCGATTTTAGCCTTCCAGATGGCTGGTATAAACTCGAGGTCCAAGCATTTACAAACATCGATGCCAATCAAAACACAGATCCTGCTGCTACGGATGCCTTGAGAGATTTAATCATGATAAGAATTGGAGGTGACTAAAATGAAAAATATGGGGCAGATGGGGAGTGGTGGAAAAAAAACCATATCCTTAATAGCTATTTTTTTCTTGCTGTTTTCGTACAGCCATACTGTGGCCATAGATACCGATGAAAGTACTAATGCTTGTCTAGCTGAAGAAGATGAATCCTCTGGAAACGATTTTGAAGATAGAATAGAACAAGGTACTTATTCTTACGATAGTTTTGATGGAAAAGATGATGATGGCTGGGGTAGGTCTGATCACGAAGTTGACTTAAATGGAAATATGGAATTGTATGCATATCGTAGTGCTAATAATTATCTATCAGGTGGAAAAGGATGGTGTCTGGTTTACAATAAATACCATCTCGAAAGTGGCAAAAATACAACCTTTACTGTGTCTGGTGACCTTAATGGATTTCTGTTGAGTTCATTCGAATGTGTAGCTATGGTACACATATGGATGAAAATATATAAACATACATACTCACATGATAACCCGTGGAGAGAATGGGATCTTTTTTGGGAGACTTCAGGATATATAGATGAAACTGTTGAAGAATCAAAACTTATAAAAGGAGATGAAATCACCAGTGATGACTACTACGTAGCATTCGAGGCTTTTGTTATCGCAAGTGGAAAAGGCGACATGGTAGATTCTAAAGCTGATTTTAAGACAGACCATTATCATATAAAAGCCAATGTTGCAACAGCAGAACAAGAGGAGGAACCTCAACCTCCAGAGGAGGAAGATGTCAGGGTAAAATGGGACTATCCGAAAAATGCGATATATTTAAATGGTAGGGAAATAGTTCCTTTTAGGGAGCCTTTTATGATTCAATTTTTGGGCGTGGGTTTTGCATTTGAGTTAGAAGTGACTTGGGGGGAAGTGGGTCATGTAGATTGGACTGTCTATAGAAATGGAGTATATTATACTAAACTCCAGACTTATTATCCTGGTAAAATATATTGCCGTGGCGATATCATCAATGAATTTTTTTATGCCAAACATATTAAAGCCAATCTGGAGGTTTCTGCAGAAGCATTCAGCCCTAGGGGAACAAAAAGTTTCACAATAAAAAGGATAATAAAAGTATTGTTATTATAAGAAACCCTCCTTGCTAGACAAGCTCCCTAGTATAAAGGAATTCTTAAGAGTAAGCGCTGGTAATAGCCTTAACATTTAGATTAATAGTGGCTACTCATTAGGGCGCTGACGTGGTGGTTGTGTTGTGCTGGCATTCTTGTATCTTAATCTCATCTCAGCGAGAAATCCCCAACCTTTAGGTAGGGGATGAATCGCGTGCACGTTTTTTAGCAACAAGACATGTCATGCCGACACCACAGAAAGGATCGAGGGCAATATCATTTCGTCTGAATATTAAAAATAACAGGGCCATTTCCGGCCCCTCAGAGATAAAGACCCTTTCGGGTATTGCTTTTTGCCAAGCCCGATAAATATGGCAGTTAATGCGTTATATGTCATATGTTCTTCTTCAAATTAGTTTAATTGGGTTATAAACAAATTAAACTCAAGTTCCACCAACTTTTTTGCGGCAACTTTATACATCCCTCAAACGTTATAAACCAGTTTAAATGGTGGAGTTAACAGAAAGCACGTCGAGACATAATTACTGGTGTTTTTTATGGCACGCCTGCTTTCTTGCGTTGGCCTCTAGTTTTATGGATGTGGATACGGTCATGCCCTCTATGGTGGCTGAGACCGGTGGTGGGGCGTTTCATATAGGTTTGTTAGTCACTATTATGATTGGGGGTTCAAGCATCTCGCAGCTTTTCTTTGCCTCGTATCTTCATAATAAAAGGGTCAAGAAAAGGTTCTTGTTGCTTGGCATTAATCTAAGGGTACTTGCGTTAGCAGGGCTAGCAGGGCTTTTTTTCTCTCTGAAGGGTTTTGGAAATGGGAGGGTCTGGCTTATATTGGCCCTTGTTTTTCTTTTTTCCTTCAGTGGCGCCTTTGCTAACATTAGTTATATTGATATGATGGGAAAGCTTGTAAGTAAAGGTAAGCGGAAAGCAATGCTTTCGCTGAAGCAGGTCATCAGTTCGTTGGGTATCCTTGTTTCTGCAGTTGCCGCTTATCGAATCCTCTCCATTTATGAGTTTCCCTTAAATTATGGGCTGTTATTTTTATTTGCGTCGCTATTCCTCTTAACAGCGTCTGGTGGTTTCTGGTATCTCCGAGAAGTGGAAAGTGCTGGAGAGCCTATTAGGCGTTTCATGGGTTTTATGAGGCTCATAAAAAAGGAGGTTCGAAAGAACCGACAGTTACGTAACTATCTTCTCTTAATAAGCACACTGGGTAATGCCCTTGGTCTCATGGCTTTTCTGGTGCTCTATGCTAAAGAGAACTTTCCTATGTACGACCTGCAGGTTGAAAGTATGCTCATTCTGAAGATCATTGGAGCTGTGATCACTAGTTCTACGCTACTTTATTTCTCAAAAAGGTTTCGGTACGGTATTCTTTTGTATATCGCAGCGTTGTTAGCGTTAAGTATTCCAATGTTGGTTATCTTTTCAGACTCTTATAGTTTGCTCATATTTACTTTTTTTATAGGGGGTATGCTCTCTGCTATCTATGTAATATCTATGGGCGGTATCTTACTCGAGATATCCACCAAGAAGAACAGAGTCATATATGCGGGTGCTGCAGGTGCGGGAAGCATAATCCCGGCTAGCTTCTCTATGCTCAGTGGATGGCTGATACATACCCAAGGATTTAATGTGTTCTTCATGATTTTTATGTCCATTATCTTGTGCTCGTTAGTATTTATTAAAAAGCTGGAATGTAGAAAATAGGCTGAAGAAGGTCATGGACTGGTACCTCACAGGCGAGCTCGACACGCAAACGTTTAAGAATATAATCGAGCTTTTCCATGTCGATCTCAACGGCGAAAAATTGGACAACGCCTACAGCTAGTGTACCTACGGAAAATAGGGTGGCCACGAGTAATGCACAAACCAATATTCCAATTATTTTTTTCGTTTTTACCCCGTTAATATAGTTAAACTGAGGGTATATGCTTTGCTAATATGTTTAGGCAGTGTTACAAATACGGGGGTTCTGTGTAGTATAGCGTTGGGAAAGGTGAGGTGGGAAAAGGGGGTTGGTATGATTACACCTTTTTTATCAGTAACTCTCACTTGGTATGTGCTTCGAAGAACTCCCATAGTATGCCCGTAGCGGAAATTTCCTTGCTTGGTCTATCTCCAGTATTTGACCCAGGCCATCCATGGCCACCATTAATTATGGTGTAGAGGATTACCTCTGAATTATTGCGTCCGCTGGTATATGTATCTCTAATTATGTTCCCGCTGTCGCTTACCCATGTCTGCGGAGTGGAGTTGCACTCGTTATTGTAGACCCAGAAAGCTATTGATTCGTTGACCGATAGATCAATAGCTGTTCCCCACGTATTATTACCTTTGCCTCCATCATACGGTACGTTTTCATCAAGCATACCGTGGAAGTGAATAACTGGCACAGGGTCATGAGGCTCAGGGATAATATAGAGTGAGCTATGTTCACTTGCTTTTCCACCTATTGTCCCAGCGACTGCACCGACTGCAGCGATAAGATGTGATAACTCAGCTGCTGCCCTGTATGCAAGAATTGCTCCATTAGAATGCCCGGTTATGTATACTCGATGAGGATTTATTGGGAGTTCATGTGAAATGTTTTCTATCAACATACGAATAAATCCAACGTCGTCGACATCCTTCTCATATGAAACGCCGCAGCAGTACCCGCCGTTCCACATGCGCCACCAGGGCATAAACCGGAAGACACCATTGGGATAAATGACGATGAAGTTTTCCTTATCAGCTTTTTCATTGAAGCCGGTTTTCTCCTGCATATATCTGGAGTAACTTCCCCCAGCGTGCAGCACTATCACAAGGGGAAGTAGTGTTCCGTTATAACCAGGTGGTATATGGGTCCAGTAGCTTCTGAGTCTACCATCGTGCCATATGAAACTGAATCTCTCACCGCTTATTAACTCAGTCTTGGGTATTGATTCTGTGGAGGTGTATCCTCTTTGATTACTAGTAATGTCTATATCTGGGGTTTGTGAACTTCTCCATGTATCATCTTTATTGATACCAGTTAATGCATGAGGCATTGTTATCAGCATAACGGAGAGCACCAATATTAGATATCTTTTCATCATATCAGTATAACATGGGTATGATTTTAATATTACTTTCCCTTATCATGCGAAGTGTTTTACCTATCATTTCATGATCAGGGATTTCGTTGTATCCCTGGTTGATTAGTATATCAGTTTCCTTCTTTAATTTCTCTTTGCTCTTGGACATTGCTATACTAATGCAATATGAATTCAAGTAAATAGCCACAGAATAGACTACAGGGTGTGGTTTTACGTTTTAATAAAACTCTAATTGTTTAAATAATTCCATGTAATTTCATAACCATACAGCGGGTAATCAAAATATTTCACTCTACCATCCGGGTCGGTTACACTGATATCATATCTGTTTCTGTCTATCATACTGTCCATTCTATCTTGGTCAAATAATACATCAAGTTGCGGCTCCAAAAATATCAGTCCTCTATCGCTAGTGTTGAACGCAACAATTGCATGACCAAGTGGTTGGATATCTAAACGGACGTAACCCCCATGTATATCTTCTTCATCAGCATTTTTGATAACATCGACAGAAAAATTGTGACACACATAGCCGTTACTGCCGTTAATATATTCATGCTCATCTGTTATATCCCTTTTTACAAAATCTACAATTTGACTATAGGTTGGTGCAACAGAGGAAGCACTTGCAGAGACAAAGTTTTCAGAAAATTGAGTGTGCTGCCCTTGGCTCACATGGTCCCATGCTCGGTAATAATATAGGGTACCTTTGGCAAGGTTCTTATCGTAATATATCTCATTACTTCCGTGGTATACAACAACTCCGTCTTTCGGAGAGTCTGGCATACCTCCAGTCTTTCTTACAATATAAATAGTGTCACTTCCATCTCCTTGCTGCCAACGTAATTTTATCTGGTTATTATCATATGGAATTGCAGAAAGTGTTAAGGGGGCGTGTGGTTTGGTAAGGACACTACTTACAACGAATGAATTTGAAATTTGGGAAAATTTTCCTAATTTCAATATGTGCCATGCCTTGTAGCAGTATAGTTGACCTGTCTGCAGATGTTTATCTTGGAAATAATTTCCTGTTCCATGGTATACCTGTACTCCGTCGTCAATGTTTTCTGGGGGGGTATTTTTCCCTCGAACAACAATTGTGATATATTCTTCGCCCCTCTTTGTCCATGATAAATCAATCGTGGAAGTGTCGATTGCTTCGGAAGTGAAGGATGTAGGGGCATTGGGCATAGTAAGATTTTCCACGCTTGTGCCTATAGCTGACCATTGCGTGATATTCTGTATGGTAGCATAGTGCCATGCTTTATAACAGTAAACTTTGCCCGCTCCTAACGATGAATCTATACAAGATTTTTCCATTGAATTTCTTACCATATAACCGTCATGCATATTTTCAGGTATACTTCCCTCTTTTCTCACAATATAGGTGTATTGGCCACCTTGCCCTTTTTCCCATATCAATCGAATTTGATTTTCGTTAATTGATCGTGCAATAAGGGATTGCGGTGCCAAAGGTTTTGTGAGGTTAAATGCTTGGGCGTAGTTATTGGAGTAACTAATTTTATTTCCTTCTTTTTTTAGATGCCAAGCCCTATAACAGTATATTTTTCCTGGCTGTAAGTTAGTGTCAACTGTATAATTGCCAGTTCCGTTATATGCAGTTATTCCACTACTATCGGATATTGATTCTGGGTATGCCTCTTCTCTCCTTTTAATCAATGTATATGCGACATAATTGTTTTGAGAATTATCAGCGTGCCATCGCTTTTGCCATTCAAGTATTACTGAGGAGCTACTGGTAGTGATGGCACTAAAATTTAGGGGGGCATCATTTGACTTTTTAAAAAAGGGCAACCCAAAATCAGGTAAATCAGATAAATGTGGGATTGCAAAAAAATAAAATGTCACTCCAAGTAGTATGAACACTACTATTATGGCAACTTTTTTCTTTAATCTTTTTGGTCTGATATTAACATTATTTATGTGATAACTTCCATTTTTATGCTGCCGCATTTGCCTGTCTTTCTCATAATTTGTTTTGGCATCTCATATAATATAGACAAAAATCAATTTATAATCATTTGCGACCCGTATTAGACTCCCGCCTCAAACGACCCGTGAACTCGACAGAACTGTATTAGTATCAAAATAGGGGCACAAAGCCCCATAGAGATAAAGACCCTTCTAGGTATTGCTTTTTCCTTCCATGGCTTAGGAAGAGCAAGAAGAAAGGCGTTTTGCATGGTTTATGGGAAGCTATACTCGTAAAATTGACTTTAGTTTTTGCCGCCAACCCTTTTCTTTTCTCTTTGGTAATGAATGTTTGGTACCCTCTTGTTCTTCCTTCAATATCTCTATGGTTTTTTGATAAATATACTTGTTAAGCGATTGTCTTCTCGATAATAACCTCTTTTGCAGCAAGTCATATTCGTAAAGTATCTTGCTACTTTTTAGGATTGTTATTCTCAATAAATATTGTTCAATATCTGGCTCCTCTTTACTCTTCAAGTAGTTCCATATTCTATCAAACTTTCTGTTAATGTCTTTGAATGCAATCGTAGCGTGGAACTTAAACTTGTTTTTACTGTATTTATCCTGGAAAGGTTCATTTGAAGATAATTTCCTCAACTTTTTTGCGATTTCATATCTTAATTGTTTTAATTCTTCAGAGGGGTATATATCCAAGTAGATAACTTTGTTATTGGGATTATCAAAATAGTTAAATCCTTTGATTCTAAAAGGTACTAAAGTATATTTGCTTGCAATATTTTCTATTTCTGTAATCATTTTCTTCTGATATCTTGCTGTGAAAGGTCCAAACAGTGAAATATGTGGAACCGCTCTTTTTCTGGTAACACCTTTTACTTTAAATTTTTTAGACACATCATAAATCAATCTTTTAGCATACCTTTTTGCATATCCATTAAGTCTAAATTCTATGAGATAATGTATCATGTATTCTCTCTTAGTTTTCGATATTTTTTAATAATTGGTATCACATGCCAAGCTAATTTATATTTATCTTTTGTAGAATTATTATAGAAACGAATATGTGTTGTTTCATGTCGCTTTCTTAATTTGCCAGACGGTTTAATCAAAAATACCTTATGCTCATTATGTTCGGTAACTAAATCAAAAAGATATTTTGCTTCTACTGTGTGTAATCCTGTTTCTTCATGCAGTTCTCTCACTGCAGCACAGATAGAATGTTCTCCTCGCTTAATTCCTCCACCAGGTAACATATATACAATTTCACCATGCCTTGAATGACTGACAACCAATATGCCTTCATCTGTTTCAACAATGGCAGTAGCTCGCTTTCTTTTTTTAGTATTATTTGTCATCGAAAATCTCTTTGGGCTTATACATTTCTCTTTCTTCAAACGTCAAATACTCTAAAGGCTTAAATCCATGAACCTTTGCGACAATATTCCGTGGAAATTTTTTTGCCCTGTAATTATATTTTCTTACCACATTGTTATAATTCTTTCTAGTTCTTCTAAGCCTTGATTCCATATGGGAATCTTTATTCAGCAACTCATTATGAAGAACTTCTGCTTTTAACTCAGGATATTTCTCAAAAACTGCCTGCAGTTTAAAGAAATTATCTTCAACTTGTGAAGCAGCCTTAACTTTTTCATTGAGAGAGAGTTCTTTACTCCATTTGCTTCTTGCTTCGATTACTCCTTTTAGTGCCTTGTACTCGTGAATATCGTATTTCTTGACAATTTGTGCTATAGCATGTATCTTATCTATTCTCTCTTGCATTACTACATCAATACCAGAGAATGCTTCTTTTGACCGTTCATACCAGTAGTGAAATTTGTTGTATGTAGAAATCCATTTCTTTATTATATATGCTGCAATAATCACCACAATAATTGCAGCGGCATATGGTAGCAATTCATTTATTTCCATTTTTTACCTCCTATACCGAATAGTAATCTTCTTCTTTTAGGTGTTTAGGTCTAATATCTGCTTTAAAGTATCTTATCATCTGTTTAATCGCTTCTCGTTTTGTTTTTAAATCGTTGGCTAACTTGAATATTTCAACGATTTTATCTTCTTCTTTCGAAAGGTCTATTTGAATTTTGACCATTTATAACACCATATATCACTATATATCACAGGAATATATAAGTGTTTCTGCCAAAGGATATTAATCGGCTGTCTAAAATCCTTTTCTTATGGCAATAAATTTTACTCCCCAAAATATATTGAATCCTAATGTAAGATTCAAAGGGGAACTGCAAAAGCATTTTACTGAAAGACCAACCCTTTTCTTTCAAATTTAAAACGAAATAAAAGTTGTTGTAATGGTTTTCAAATGCAGGGAATATATGCTTATACCAACCTTCTCAAAATGCCTTACCTATCAAGACTGACCTTTTTCCTCCAGTTTCAAAACAGAATAAAAGGGGTTACACCAATTTCCTTACCCACCAATATAAAATTATTAATTCGTTATCAAAAACATTACACGCCCTTTTACTTTGGTTACAACAAAAGAATTTTAAGGAATTTTTGAAAAGTTTTTTTGTTATATATATAGATATATCGTATATACTAATGTGAAATTTTAATTACTCAGGGGCGTGTAGTGCTTCTCCTGTCAGAATATAAGATAGATTTTTGTTATGTATGTGAACTATCTCTATTATTTAAGAGACTTCAAGATTAACTCATATTCAATTGTGTCACAAATCCTTTAGACTTTCTAAATTGCCATCCTTCAAAATCCGGCTTTCATATCTCAATGCTGACAGGTTTTTAGGATGTACTGAAAAAGGATATGTCTCGGTCACAAAAATGGTTTATAAGACACTTCTTGCCTCTTTTAAGGTAGATAAATACAAGAAGGTAAAGGAAAGAAAGAGGGTTGGGTTAGATATTGAATATCCATATCGTTTGCTCATCGGTTGCAGTACTGCACCAAAAAATTCAAAATCGCTAAGCAATTAACTATTTATATTAGAAATGCAATTAATTTTCTATAAGAGGTGGGAACTTTGAAGTGGAAAAAAACATCGATTTGTGTAATTATGTTTTTATTTCTCTTAGTATTGAACCCGATTATAACAGGGTCATATGCTAACAAAGCGAAATTTGTGACGAGCATTATATCAGAAAAGACATCGAATGGGGAAAAACAGCTATTGGAACAAAACGATATTGAGTACTGGGGTGTTTTTGTGTGTATTGCTGATTATAATGGTACAGAACACGATTTATTAATAGCAGATGAAGTTTTAACGATGATTCCTGATGAGTTGATGACCTATGGAAACTGGAACGAAGAAAATATGAGAGTATTAGTGAATGACAAGGCGAAAGCGACACATATTCTTGATGGATTGGATTGGCTGGCAACGGTATCTGATGAAAATGATGTGGTGGTTTTTTGTTATCAGGGACATGGGACAGAGCTCCCCGATGACGATGGAGATGAACCTGATGGATTTGATGAGGCAATTGTGGCATGGGAGGTAACGATTGATGGATGCATCACTGACGACATGCTGGCTGACAAATTTGATACCATGACTGCTGATGGTATAGCTATTGTGCTGGATTGCTGTTTGAGCGACGAATTTATAAATAAAAAAGCAGATTTTTTAGGGGTTCATCGTGCTGAGGTGTTTGAGGGATATGAGCTTGAGCTCCTGAGAGATATTGAAACTGAGAAGCGGATCATATTGACCTCGGCATACGGGGATGGACTCTCACTGTGTTGGCCTAATGTTGGATCACCAACCTCCTTTTATCTGGGAGACGCTACCAACAAAAGCTTTCCCTTTTTTGCAGATGGCATGTTGACAGTTGAAGAGGTATTTCGTTTTGCGCAATTTGAAACTTATTTTACGTATGTTTTCATTCCAGCTTATTTAAGTTTTGTATGGGGTATATTCGTCGGTCTTCAAACAGTGATTGGGAGCATTATACTTGGAGATATGGATTTGAATCTTGATTTTCTGAAGGGGTTCATAGGAGGGTTGTTATTTGCCTTTGAATTTTCTATATTAGTCATCATGCTTTTTGAGTTAGTGGCATATGATGCAACTGGTCATTTGGCAATCCCCTTGCCGCAGCTTTATGATTCATATCCTGGCACTTTACCACTTGGTTATGGCTAATGGTGGTACAAAGAGAATTCACAAAAACCGGTGAGAACTTAATAATAACTTGTCATAACAGAGGATTATTTTATCAACCCCATACACCTGCTCCCCCTCAATTCCAAGGTTTATCCTTGCTTCAACCCTGCTTTAAGTTTTGTTATTCTCTAGAATCCAGCTTTCATATCTCAATGCTGATGTGTTTTTAGGATGTACTGAATAAAAGATATGTCTTAGTTGCAAATATGGATTACAAGACCTTTCTTGCCTCTTTTAAGGTAGATAAATACAAGAAGGTAAAGGAAGGAAAGAAATAGGGATTAGAGGTTGAATATCTATACTTCTATCCCCGTACTGTTTTGTTTACCTGCCTTATCACATGCTGTAGCCCCTCCCGTTATTTCACCTTTGCACCAGAGGAAACAAATGAATGCTGCTTAAGTTTGATCCACTTTCCTTCATCAATCCCGATGAGATTACCGCACTGGCATCTGCATTCATTCCCCTTGTGAATGCTGAAATCCTCGATTATCCTGCTCTTCCAGCAGTGCCATAACTTTCCTTTCCCAATTTTCACATATCGAAAGACTTTTGCATTGCACCTGGTACATTTTAGGGTTATCATTTACAGATTGAATATCCATACCGTTTGTTCACTGGTTGCAGTGTCACGAACCCCCTACTTTCTTCTCTTCAACCATAGAACAACACCCATGGCAGCAAGCAGTGCCACCATCTCAAAGCCCGGAATTCCACCGCCACCACCTTTTTCATTGTTTACTTTAACCATTATTGGATCTATGTTGCTGTATTCCTGCCCATCATATGCTCTTGCATAAATCGTATGTTACTGTGGTGTTGGTGTTAATGAAACATGCTCTTGCATAAATCGTATGTTACTGTGGTGTTGGTGTTAATGAAACATGCTTTTGCATAAGTCCTATGTTACTGTGGTGTTGGTGTTAATGAAACATGCTTTTGCATAAGTCCTATGTT
>CAZSHJ010000049.1:12312-12811 GCA_964606745.1 uncultured Thermoplasmatales archaeon
ACTGTGGTGTTGGTGTTAAGCAATAGTTACCCTGTTTTTAGTAACTATTCTATGTTGAATTGATGCAGAACCATGCTTAATCTAGCAAAATTATAGTATTGTAATACATTGTATAATTGCACGTGAGAACGTGTGCAATTTTAGTCGTAAACGACATTCGTAAACGATATAGTATACGGTTCGTAAACACATCGTAAACGGGTAGTAAACGAATTTTATATGATGGTATGCAATTCTTAAACAGCACATATATCATAAATTATTTGCTAATTTTTTAATGTTAAAATTATGCTAAATTCCCCCCATCCAATAATCATCAATCTCCAGTTAAGAGAAAAAACAGAAAAATTAAACTGCAAAAATAGTATGATTTACTAAATATATTATCATAAATTTACCCGTAAATTTGGATGCACCATGAATGGCGGGGCTTCTCACGAAGAGGAGGGCTGGCGTTGATTATACCTTCTTGATGTAGATCTCTCTCGAGGATAATCTC
>CAZSHJ010000050.1:0-12081 GCA_964606745.1 uncultured Thermoplasmatales archaeon
TTGCCGAGGAACGAAGGCGGAATGGGGTTATAGGGGATTTGCCCCTATTTCACTTTTAAGTCTGATATGTAAAAGATTTACTGAGAAAAGTATTAATTGACTTTCTGCATTGCATTTCCATGCCATTAACCGAAATTGTATTTTATGGGCGTGGCGGGCAGGGGGCGGTCACGGCTGCCAATCTCCTTGCGTCTGCGGCTCTCAAATCAGGAAATGACGGGGTGCAGGCGTTTCCACTGTTCGGGGCGGAGCGGAGGGGGGCACCTGTAAAGGCGTTTGCCCGCATATCTAATAGCGAGATTTACCTGAGAAGCCAGATATATTCCCCCGATATAGTTGTCGTTCTCGATACGGGAGTAATGGATACTGTGGATGTTGCAAGCGGGCTTAAAAAGGACGGTACGATAGTGATGAATACACCGCGTTCCCCCGATGAGGTGGATATGCCCTTCAGGATTGCCACCGTCGATGCGACGGGCATAGCAATAGAGAAAGATATAATGATAGGCGGCATCCCGATTGTGAACACCCCCATCATTGGGGCGCTTCCGAAGCTGATGAACAATCTGTCAATCGAGTCTGTCAAGGAAACCATAACTGAGAGGTGGAAGGGCGATGCCGGTAAAAGAAATGCTGCTGCGGCAGAAGAAGCGTATACGGGGTTGAGGATAAAATGAAAACTACAATATCGTATCCGACAGAGGCCGCAATGGGCAAGACGGGAAGCTGGCGAGTATTCCGTCCCATTCTTAATGAGGATAAATGTATAAAGTGCTGGAGGTGCTGGATTTTCTGTCCCGAAGGCTCAATAGAGCGTAACGAATTTCCGTCAATAGACTATGATTTCTGCAAGGGCTGCGGGGTATGTGCCAATGAATGTCCCGTGAAAGCCATAGAGATGAGGAGGGAGAAAAAATGAAAGTTATAGATACGGCAAACAATATTGCTGCACTGGCGGCGAAGATGGCACGTCCGAAGGTGGTGTCTGCTTATCCTATTACCCCCCAGACAACCATCGTGGAAAGGCTGGCACAGTACGTCGAATCCGGCGAGATGAAATCGGAGTATATACGGGTTGAATCGGAACATTCCGCAATGACTTCATGCATATCTGCGGAGGCAACGGGAGTGAGAACATTTACTGCCACTTCATCTCACGGGCTTTTGCTGATGCATGAGATGTTGCACTGGGCTGCTCTTGCAAGACTGCCAATAGTCATGGTGAATATAAACAGGGCTATCGGGCCCGGATGGAGCATATGGAGCGACTGCAATGATTCCATATCTCAGCGCGATACTGGATGGCTGCAGTTTTACTGCTCGAGCAATCAGGAGGTATTTGATACGGTCATTCAGGCGTACAGGGTTGCAGAGCACAAGGATGTCCAGCTGCCTATAATGATAAATTATGACGGCTTCATTCTCTCGCATACCTCTATGCCGGCGGACATTCCGCCCCAGAAGGAGATAGATGACTTCCTTCCCGATTATTCTCCCGAGTGGAATCTTGATGTCGAAAAGCCGATAACCCACGGGAACATCATAGGGCCAGAATATTACATGGAAATGAGGCATGATATGCACATATCTCAGCAGAAGGCAAAGAAGGTAATCAGGGACATTGATGATGAGTGGAACGAGAAGTTCGGCAGAAACCACGGCGACCTGATAGAAACATATCGCTGTGATGATGCAGATACGGTCATCGTCGCCACTGGTGCCATTGGGGCTGAGGCGCATGCATCGGTCAATGAACTGAGGGAAAAGGGGGAGAAGGTTGGACTTGCGAGACTGAGGGTCTTCCGCCCATTTCCGAGGGAGGAATTGCAAAAAATTGCGGATAAAGCAAAATTGATTGTCATAGACAGGGACATATCTCCCGGGATGGAGGGGGCGATGGCTACTGAGGTAAAGTCAGTCGTCGGCAGGGATATAAACGAGTTCATCGCAGGGCTTGGCGGCAGGGATGTCACGTATAAGGATATAATGAGGATGTATGAACTGGCTAAAGAAAACAAGAACGGATGGTATTCCGTGGAGGTGAGATAATGGCAGCCATAAAGGATTTACCGGAGGAGGAATATATTCTGCAGGGAAATGCGGCCTGCCCCGGATGCCCTGCCACTATTGCTTTGAGGACAGTACTAAAGGCACTCGGCAAGAATACAATAATGACGGTGCCGGCGTCATGCAGTGCCGTAATCCAGTCGCTGTACCCCAAGACCTCTTTTTCTGTGCCTACCCTGAATATTGCGTTTGAAGCGGCAGCAGCATCTGCATCCGGCATAGAGGCGGCGCTTCATGCTATTGGAAAGGACGATGTGACAGTGCTGGCATGGGCCGGCGACGGCGGGAGTTATGACATCGGTATTCAGGCACTGAGCGGTGCCATGGAGAGGGAAACCAATTTCATATATGTATGCTACAATAACCAGATGTACTCTAATACCGGGGTGCAGCGTAGCGGTGCCACGCCTTACGGGGCATGGACAACCACGACATGGACCGGGAAGAAGGAGAGACAGAAGAACCTTGCGGAGATAGCGATAGTGCATGACATACCATACGTGGCGACCGCCTCTATTGCATATCCTATGGATTTGTACCGCAAGGCGGAGAAGGCTAAGAGAATAAAGGGGTCGAAATATCTGGAGATAATATGTCCGTGTCCTCCCGGCTGGAGATTTGACATGAGTAAGACAGTCGAGATGGCCCGCCTTGCCGTGGAAACGGGCTCGTGGCTCATGTACGAGTTTGAAAATGGAAAACTGACATTCAGCGGTCCGTCAAAGGGTATAATCGAAGGCACAAGGAAGCCGAAGCCGATAGAAGGCTGGCTCAAAATGCAGGGAAGATTCAAGAATATTACGGATGAGGGTATAAGGGAAATAAGGAAGGAATTGAAGGAGAGATGGGAGCTCTACAGGAAAAAATCCCAAATTTTCTGAAATATCCGTGAAATATCCAGTTGAGATATTTTTGGTATTCTGATTTTGATAGTTCTATTCGATACTCTTCGATACTATTGGAAATCTTGATGTTGGAAGACATCTCTTTTCCTTCAAGGCAATTACTAGCATTCAGACTTTTTTGAAGCCCCGGTGAACATATGCAGATAATGCCACAAGCGATGATTTAAGAGGCATTGCTATTGATGGCTGCCCGCCGCTTCTTGTCTTCCCCTTCAGTATCCTCTCGATGGCATCATCGATGCTTTCTGCATCCATTAGGGTATATCCTCTCCCCGCCTCCCACGAATAGTGTGCATCGCTACCGCCTGTCTCTGCCCCACCTTTTTTAGCACCCAGTTTTGCAGCCCTTTCATTCTGACTTGGAAAACTCCTTGCATTGAAGGTTTCTATACCGTCGAACTTCAGTCCCTCAAAATTTTTTATTGCCCCCGAGAATATGCGGTAGGGGTGGGCAAGAATTGCAACCCCTCCTTTATCATGTATTTCGTCAATGACATCTTCCGCTCTCTTGTTCTTTATTTTCTCGCATATGCCTATGCCGAGTATATGCCCCCTGTCTGTGGATATCTCTGTGCCGGGTATAACAATGAATTCCTTAAAATTATATTTTTTAATTGCACCTTCCACCGTATTGTGGTCGGTTATTGCCATGCCCCGAAATCTTTTTCCTTTCAAAATTTTTGCCATTGTTTCGGGTTTCTCATGGCCATCCTTGGAATAACATGTATGAAGATGCAGGTCAAACATTGATGAATAATGTTAGATGAATATTTAATCTTAACATGGCTTTACAAGGGATATCGTACGACAGATAGGGATGCAGGTCTGCCTTCGTATTCTATAATGCGGGTCGATGCTTCTATTTCCCTTATTTTCCCATCCTTGGAAATGATTTTGTATCTCTGTATGGGCGAGATATCTTTTCCCTCAACTCTCTTTTCGGTTATCTCCACGACCCTCTCCCTGTCTTCAGGGGCAATTAAATCCGAAACATTCATCCCCTCTATCTCTTTCGGGGAATAGCCGAGTGCCTCGCACCTTCCTCCTGCAAACTTTATCTTTCCATCTTGGTGTATGATAATTCCATCGTATATCTCGTCTATGACTTTTGATAACATGTCCCTCTCCCTTTTCAGCCTTGCCTCCACCATTTTTCTCACGGTGATATCCTCCCCGGTACCCACGTACTTGTTAACCTTCCCATTTTCTTTTATGGCTCCGAGGCTCAGCAAAAAATCAAGGGGCTTTTCATCCTTTCTTAGCAACTTGATATCATAGCTTTTTACGGAATTATGGCTGAGTACATAGTTCATCATTTCATTCATTTCCCGGCCGTCTGCAAAGATTGAGGATATATCCCTGCCCAGAAGTTCGTCTTTACTGGCATACCCGAGATGGTCCACAATTTCATCATTGCAGTTAATTATTTTGCCCTTCGGTGTTATCGTGAAAGTACAATTTCTCGATTTCTCGAATATTTTACGATATTCTCCGCCTTTTGTACGTGATGCCAGCTCTATTTCACCCAGCAATCCGTCCAAATCTATCCGCTGTACAAATGCTTCCCTTCTCTCCATCCTTATATTGGTGAGATGCACGCGGACTGCCTCCTTGCAGAACTCCGCAATGCTTGAGTAACCCAGTTCTGGCTTTTCAGTTACCATATTGTGCAGTTCGCTGTGCAATTCCTTCGGAACAGATATGGTGCTATATTTTACCATGCGTATCGTGCATAGATAATGTATTACACTATATATAAATTGTTGTCATGAGAGGACAATTTTGTCTTGTCAAGACAATCAATGTATGCCCGAACCTTCCACCACAGTCCTATCGGGTTTTACCGCTCCCTTCCCGTCCATCAAAATTTTTCCTTTGTATTCCACAAGCCCCTTTTCATTTACCTTCATACCTATTTTCTCGAATTCCTTGAATTCCACCACTTTTGCCGGCGACGGCTCGATTCCATTTATGACCACCTTTTCCCCGGGTTCGTCGTTCGGAACAAGCAGTGATGGTTCTCCGTCATCCGCAGCAAGCAGCATTCCCTGGGAGCGTACGCCCCGTATCACGGCAAGCTTCAGATTCATCACTATCACGAGTTTTTTATCCTGAAGTTTTTCTTTGTCGTACCATGGTTTTATGCCTGCCACGATTCTTCTCTTTCCAAGTTCCCCCACGTCTATGTCGAACACGTACAATTTATCGGCGGACGGATGGTCGCTGACTTTATCTATCCTTGCAATCCTCAAGTCCAGTTTTGAGAACGGTTCCTCCGCAACTATCTCGTTTAGTTCCAGCTTCTTGAACAATGGCATCGGCTTCTCCAACCCGGATTTTTCCAACTCTCTCAGCCCTTCTTTCCATTCCCGGTCATCTATTATGCCTTTGTATCCAAGCATGTGCCATATTTTGTTTGCCGATTTCGGCATGTACGGAACGGAGAATACTGCCAGAGCCTTTACAATTCTGAGGCATATATGGAGTACGGTGGCACACCTTTTTTTATCCTCTTCCAGCAGTTTCCATGGAGCATTATCGTTCATATACTGGTTCCCTGTCTGTGCCAGCTTTATTATTCTTTTTATCCCGTCCTTGAAGTGGCATAATTTTATTGCCTCTGCCGTATCATCAGCCGTCTTTTCTATCTCATCCAGTATCCGTCTGTCATCCTTTCCCAATACTCCAGCTTCGGGTATTTCACCGAAATTTTTTTGCGTGAATGTCAAAACCCGGTGGATAAAATTCCCGTATGTACCGACAAGTTCGTTGTTGTTCTTTGCGACGAAGTCCTCCCAGTTCCAGTCGGTGTCATGTCTCTCGGGCATGTTTATCGAGAGATAGTATCTTATCGTGTCCACATCAAATTTTTCAATCACATCCGGAATCTGCACCCCTATGCCCCTTGATTTTGAAAATTGTTTCCCCGAGAAGGTCAGATATTCGTTGGCGGGCACATCGTAGGGCAGATTCAATCCGCCATGTCCCATGAGCATCGCGGGCCATATCATCGTATGAAACGGAATATTATCCTTGGCGAGGAAATAGTAGTGCTTCGAGCCACCTTCCCACCATTTTTTCCACCCATCGGGGCTGTCATTCCCGACTGCCCATTCAATCGAAGCGGACAGATAGCCGATTACCGCCTCGAACCATACATAAAGTCTTTTATCCTCGAAATCTTCCAGCGGCACCTTCACTCCCCATTCAAGGTCTCTTGTTATCGCCCTGTCCTTTAGTCCGCCTTTTATCCAGTTTCTCGTGAATTTTATGACGTTGTCCCTCCAGTATTGCTTGTCATCAAGCCATTCCGTCAATTTTTCCCCGAATTCGGACAGTTTGAAGAAAAGGTGTTTGGTTTCTTTCATAACGGGTGTGCCGCCGCATATCTTGCATTTTGGCTCTATCAATTCCGACGATTCGAGCGTCTTTCCGCATTTATCGCACTGGTCCCCCCTTGCCTCCCCGCCGCAGTAGGGGCATGTGCCTTCCACATACCTATCGGGCAAGAAACGTTTGCAGTTTCCGCAGTAAGGAGAAAGCATGCTCTTGCGGTAAATATGCCCATTCTCGTAAAGTCTGAGGAAAAAATCCTGCACGACCTGCTTGTGAAAGTCATTACTTGTGCGTGAAAAATTCTCGAAGATAATACCCAATTCCCTGATGTTCTTCACATGTTGGGCATTGTAACGGTCGGCAATTTCATTGGGAGTGGTGCCTTCCTTCTCGGCAGTCAGCATGATTGGCGTCCCGTGCTCGTCGCTTCCCGAGACCATAAGCACTTCATTTCCTGCCATCCGGTTGAACCGCCCGAATATGTCGGCAGGCAGCAGGCAGCCGGCCAGCGTGCCCAGATGGAGTGGACCGTTTGCGTACGGCCATGCGGCACCGATAAATATGCGCTCCTTCATGTCCCGGTAATAAAATGCAAATTTAAAATATGTCCGTAAGGTTTTAATAATATCCCTGCATAGTAGAAATGAAATTAGCGCACCATTATGTTCACCAATTCACTTAATAACCTTCGGGATCATTCAAGCATTCGCAGAATTTTCATGATGTGCTATTTTAAGGAGTGATAAAAATGTCAATAGATCCATCATCAGCAAAATATTTGATTAAAGCAAAAATAAAAGTAGACGGGGCAGTAGAGAAGTCGGATGTCATAGGCGCCATATTCGGTCAGACCGAAGGGCTTATAGGTGATAGTCTCGACCTTCGTGACCTGCAGAAGTCAGCGAGAGTAGGTCGCATCGAGGTTGACATGCACCAGAAGAATGGCAAAAGTGAGGGCACTCTTTCCCTTACGTCCGCACTTGAAAAAGTGGAAACGGCAATAATTGCAGCAGGTATAGAATCGGTTGACCGGATAGGTCCGTGCAAGGCGGAAATCAATATAGACAAAGTCGAGGATGTAAGGATTTCCAAGAGGAAACATGTCGTGGACAGGGCAAAGGGTATTCTCACGGGAATGATAAAAGAGGGCAGGGAAGAAATAGAGGATATAGCAGAGATAATACGCCAGTCAGTGCAGGTCGAAGAAATAGAGTACTACGGCAAGGAACACCTGCCTGCAGGGCCGAATGTGGGTAAAAGTGATGCAATCATTGTCGTTGAAGGAAGAAATGATGTAGTCAACCTGTTGAAACACGGAATAAAAAATGCCATATCTGTTGAGGGAACAAGTATTCCTGTAAATATAGTTGATTTATGCACCGAAAAAATTGCCACTGCCTTTGTTGACGGAGACAGGGGCGGCGAGTTGATATTGAAAGAATTACTGCAGGTTGCAGATATAGACTTTGTTGCAATGGCACCGAAAACCAGAGAGGTGGAAGAACTACCATATAAAATTATAATGAAATCCCTGAAAAACAAGATACCAAAAGATCAATATATGGAGATGCACGGAATTGAGAGGGAAAACAACAATACTAAAGTGGGCAAGAAAAAAGAGGGTAGACCCAGCAAATTCCTAAGCAAACTCAATGACAAGCAGAAAAATCACGGGAAACTGCTTTCCGAAGTAAAAGGGAAACATACTGCCATCCTTTTGGACAAAGAGAAAAAAGAGATTGACAGAATAAAAGTTGATTCCCTTGTTGACTCTCTATCTAAAAATAAACCCCATACAGTCATATTCGACGGGATAACGACACAGCGGTTGGTAGATATTGCATTTGAGAACGGTGTGAATACAATAATTTCAACGAAAAAAGGAGATTTATCAAAAGTACCCACTTCAATTACTATCATCGTAGAGGGTGATCCCCGGTTCCAGTAATGCTTGGAGCATATCAGGGTAATTTACTTGGGCTGAGTTGTAGCAGGAATACCTCATGAAAAAATGAAAGGTCTTGTTTATGTGTACACCGGTGAGGGCAAAGGAAAAACCACTGCAGCCATAGGCAGTGCCTTACGGGCCATGGGCCATGGAAAAAGGGCCGTGATAATCCAGTTTTTGAAGAAAGGAGAGTACGGCGAGAAGAAAGAATCCATGCTGGAAATACACCAGTTCGGGCGGGAACAATTTGTTTTTGAACCTGAAGCTATAGACCATGAATTGGCAAAGGAAGCCATTGCATTCACGGAAAAGATTCTGGAAGAGCAACCATTTCTGTTAATCCTTGACGAGGTAAATGTTGCAGTTTCGATGGGGATAATTGATGCCGGCGATGTAATAAATTTGATTGAAAAGAGGGGTGAGACAAATATAATATTGACCGGAAGAGATGCCCCTCCTTCATTTGTAGAGCTTGCAGACTTGGTGACAGAGATGAAAAAGATAAAGCACCCATTTGATAAGGGCATTGGGGGGAGAAAGGGGTTGGAGTACTAATGCGGCTACAGAAGTTCTGCCACTTCATCTACAATATCCACTCTTTCCTTGAATCTCTCAACTTTATTTTTCATCTTTTTTCTTTTACCATCAAAGAATTCTATTCCTTCTGCAGCTTTTACGGTTCCTGCCACATTTGCATTCTTAAAAATTTCCACCTTCTTTCCGTCAATATCTCCCGCCACATTGCACAATCCTATCTTAATCAATACGCCTTCCATGTTTCCCTCCACCCTCACATTATTTTTAAGTGTTATATTCCCAGAGGCTTTTAACGAGCCGTATACTATACTCCCGCTATCCACAGATATATTTCCCTTTACTTTATGATTTCCTGTTACCACGCAATCCTTTCCAACATGCATCCCTCCGTTTATCATTGCATCATTCCCGATGGACGAACTGTTGGGCAGAAACATATATTTTTCGGAAATAGAGATAATATCATCATTGTTTTCCAATTCCTGCAAAATGCGGTTCACCTCTTCGCTGTGACCTCTCTTCATAAGCTCCAGAATATATAGAAGTACATAGATTACCATGGGTATCGGGCTCCTTATGTTTATCCATCCCTTCGCCTCAAATCCATCCTTTATTTCCACACTATCCCCGACATCCAGGTCTCCTTTCAGAGATAATTTTCCGTTTATTTTTGTTCCATCAGCGATGTATGCATCCCCCCCACATGAGACATCTCCGTCTATTGATGAGAAAAGGTCTATTCTCACATCGCTTTTTGTTGATATATTGCCATTTATTCTTGCTCTTTCCCCGGCAAAGAATCTTTCCGACTCTATGTTAAAATCGGTCAGGCAGGAATTTCCGACGACGACGTCGCCATCCACTCTTATCATTCTACCATCAAATTTTGTTCCATCCGGTATGGTGTATGTCTTTTTGTTGAATCCCATCCACACCATAATGTGCAGGAGGGTATAAAGAATATGCTATTTTTCAATAGATGGACAGATGGCAGGCATACAAATTTAAAGTTTAAATAATGGAAGGTATTACACTATTGCCGTACTGGGAGCATGGTGTAGCCAGGGATCATTGCGGGCTCCAGTTATGGGAATGAATAAAAGAGGGTCATCTGATCCGTGACGATTAACTGGAGCGATGACCCATAGAAGAGACCCGCCGATCTGGGTTCAAATCCCAGTGCTCCCATTCAACAAGGAGAGATAGCATGAGTGATAAAATAGGTGTAGGGATGATTGTTTCGGTACTTATAATACTGGCAGGCATAATATTTTATATTGCATGGAATGCAAAATATGGTGCATGGACAGATATAGGAGTCTATTCTATAACTGTCATCTTGGTTGCTCTCGGCTCAGCAGGATACGTACTTTCTACACTACTAAAAAAAGAGGACTAAAATGAAGGTTGAAAGAGTGGCACCCGTAGTCGCCATTCTGCTTATCGTAGTTGGTATTTTATCCACCTTACATGTTCAATCACTTCAGGAAAAGGCAGATGGAAATTATATAAAAATAAACGGGAATGAATTTATCGTGAGTGAATTCACAGAATCATGTAGTGAAAAGGAAATAGAAACATCTGCTGGAGAAACGTACACCGGAATTTCACTGTCCGAGATGATAAACCTTTCCGGGATAAAAAATCCGGGTGAGTATAAATATGAGATAATAGGGGCAGACGGCTATTCCAAAATTGTGGAATGGAACCATATAAAAAAAGGCATATTCAGTATTGGGGAAAAAGAAACCATATTCTCTGATTTGCCAAAACAATTCTGGGTGAAAGATGTTGCTGAAATAAAGGTGATTTAAAATGAAGGGAATAAGATTATTGGTTGGAATTGTGCTCTTCGGCTCCATCTGGGGGCTGATGGAATGTGTCCTCGGCGATTACCTGCATAATGCAGGAATTATGGCAGGGGCATTAATGACGGGTTTTATTGGCTTCGGGCTGATGGCTGCAAGCAGAAGAATTTATGGAATAGCCGGGATGCAGCTTGGCATAGGGTTGGTTGCTGGCTTGCTAAAATATTTGCATCCTGTCGGAGGATGCATGCTCTGCTCCGCGATAGCAATAGCTTGTGAGGGCATTGTCTTCGAGATAATATGGCGTAGTCCAAGGGTAGATATTAACAGAATAAAAGGGCTTGAAATGAAAGTCAGCATGGGCATCATCTCGGGCTATGTAATATATGCCGGAGGATATTTTATAACACATATCCTGACACCCGTATCGGCATCTGCTCCGCTGTATCTGTCTGATTTGTTGAATGTAGCACCAAAAATTCTTTCAAGTTCAACAATTGCAGGGCTCGCGGGGGGATTGACGCTCGTAGCAGTTCTCTCGGTGCCGGGTGATTTGGTAAACAGGATAGCCGATGTAAAAAAAGAGGTGTACTATCCAATAGCATCTATAATATCGGTGCTTTGCTGGTTAGGTATACTTGTACTCTCATGAGCAATTTCCTATTTACGGGCGAAAAAAATTCTGGGAAAAGTACATCAGTGCATGAGATGTCTAAAAATTCAGGTTTTTCATGCGGGGGAGTTATTTCCCTACCAGTAGTAAAAGATGGAAAGAAAATAGGAATGAATGCCATCGACATCATGACGAACAAAGCAAAAGAACTGGCAAGGATGGAAGATGATTTTGAAGGAATAGTGGTGGGAAAATATAAAATAAGCGGGGAGGGAATAAAACATGGAGAGAACGCAATATGCAGGGCGGTCGGAAATTGCAAACTTGTCATTATAGATGAAATAGGCCCGCTGGAGATGGGCGGGGGAGGCCTGATAAATGCTGCAGAATATGCTTTTGAAAGCGATAGTAACATTTTCATTGTAGTCAGAAGCGGACTGAAGGATGAATTTATTGAAAAGTACGGAAGATATGAGTTCAATATTATAGATGCCGGGTGTGTCAGACCGGATGAACTGGCAAAAATTATTGAAAAAGAAGTATAGTTGAGCTCTAAACTGTTTATCCTTATTCATTTAGGCCGGGAATACTGCATGGTCTGTATCGTAGTAAATCAGTTTTTTCTCCTATAAAAGCGTCGCTTTGAGACGAGAATGCACTGCTAAAAGATAGCGCACTATTTTGCAGGTTTTGGCGGAAAAATTAAAATGCAAAAGGCAGGATAGTTAGTTTAAGAAAGATGAGGAAGAGGTTTGAACCGTGTTTACCAGTAAAGTTTCATACACCTTTAACAATCAAAAATTTTGTAATTGTGAAATTAGGCCGGGAATACTGCGTGGTCTGTAGCGAAGCGTAAGACCCGCAGAT
>CAZSHJ010000051.1:0-11840 GCA_964606745.1 uncultured Thermoplasmatales archaeon
TGTTAATGGAATATGCTTTTGCATAAATCTTATGTTACTGTGATGTTAGTGTTAAGCAATAGTTATCCTACTTTTTAATAGCTATTTTATGCTGAATTGACGCAGAATCACGCATAATCTAGCAAAATTATAGTATTGTAATACATTGAATAATTGTACGTGAAAACGTGTACAATTTCAGTCGTAAACGACATTCGTAAACGACATGGTATACGAATCGTAAACGAATATTATGCAAAACAACAATATTAGTATGCAATAGAGTAAACGAATAGTAGGTGATAACTTCTCAAAAATTTGTTTTTTTAAATTTTAAATAAAAGACAGATAAAATGTTAAAACAAGATGTTCATCTCAAGCTTTATTCACTTATCCTTTTAAAAAATATCCAAATCCTAAAATTTGCAACCGACCATATTTTTTACTGGTAAAATTACGCCCGGGTCGGGATTTGAACCCGAGTCTGAGCCTCCGCAGGGCTCTAGGATATCCAAGCTACCCCATCCGGGCTTTTTGTTTTATTTTATTATATCCACCATTGCCACCTTTTCGAGAATCATATCTCCATACATAGATTTATCGACTGCATCCAGTTCCTGTTTGTCTATTCCAAATTTTTTGAGTGTTATCTCATTGCCATTTATGACATCATAATCAATTTTCAGTCCCAGACTTCCTATAAATCCTTTGCTTTCTGCGCTTCCGTTATAACCTACTATTCCTGTTCCTCCGGCTGATACAAAGGCGAACATATTTCCATTCTTTATGCCCATGAGCTTGAGAGCATCATCTATCTGTCTTTTTCCCGAGGCATAGAGCAAAATTTCCATATCAAGCGTTTTGCACGAGTTCGTTCTTTTTTTGAACGCCCTGACCGCATGCTCAACAGCGGAGATAATATGCTCCCTGCCATATACCACCTCTGCATCCATCATTTGGCAGGCTACTCCGCTTTCTTTCCCAAAAGACCTTAGTTTACCTATCAACTCTTCCCGGTCATTTATTTCCCCTGTGCATCCGATGATTTCGATATTCATTTTACTCAATCTGCTCTTTTATATTTCTTGCAATACCTTTTCCTATATGGGGCACTCTCGCAACGGTTTCAATGTTCACTTTCCTTAAATCATTTACGCTCTTGAACCCTGCCTTGTACAATGCCCTTGCCCTGACCCTTCCTATTCCACGAAGCTGCACAAGGTTCAGCAACTCATTTCTGCACCCGTATCTCATGCGCATGATAAGTTTTGTCAGCATAGGGACAACATCGAAGTTGAATATTCTTGCCAGTTCCTGCATTGCATGGAGAAGCCACTCGGCAGTCTCGACCTTATTGTGAATGTCCCCCGGCCCCACCTGATATTTCTTTATGATTTCGTCTTCGCTGACCTCATTTATCCATGCCTCGAGCAGGCTGGCAGTCTTCACCTCTGCCATAAACCATTCATAATCGGGGGAAAATACGAGAGGAGGTTCTATCAAAAATTTTTCTGCCTCTATCTTCTCCTCAATCCAGTCATCCTTCTTTGATACGTAGATGCATCTCATGTCCGGGGTCGAGGAAATGGTATGCAGATATGAAAATTCTTCTTTGTCATCCATTGTACCGCCCCTCACTTCCAGTGCTTCCCTCATTTTTAGGGCTGAAAGTGGGTCTATGTATAGGCTCGATGTTTTCACTCCAAAGGGGGTTGCCCTCAATATACTTTCCTTCACTGCAAATCCGCTTTCCTCAAGAAATGAAATAATTCCATCTATTTTGTCTTCGGGCAGTGTTCCCATTTGATGTGCATAAAACGTTTTTCCAAGAAAATCAATAATCTCTTTCCATGTTACGGCAAAATTGGTCGCTATCAATGCAAGAATATGAATTCTCAGTGCCGGCTCGCTCCCGAGTTTTGAATAGATGGGTTCTGCCTCTGCCGTCAAATAATCGTACATCAGTCTTTCCCTTTCCCTGTCATTTTTTGCCACCAGTACAGCCTCTCCTACCGTATCATATCCGGGTCGTCCCGCCCTTCCCATCGCCTGCTTCACCTCCATGATTGGAATTGGCACCATGCGACCTTCGATCTGCGAGTATCTCCATACATCCTTTATAATCACCCTTCTTGCAGGCGTGTTCACGCCGGCGGCAAGTGTCGGTGTGGCAACGATACATTTTATGATGCCTTTCCTGAAATAATCTTCCACTATCTTCCTGTTGCTGTTGCTGAGTCCCGCATGATGGAACGCAACGCCGTTCCCTATACATTCGGCAAGTTTTTCAGAAATGATGTTTTTCTCCCCTCCTGAAAGAACGGATTTCTTGGCTTTTCCGAGCTCCCTCTTTTCTTCCCCTACGAAATGAGCGATACTCTCCTTCAGCGTTTCGGCAAATCTCTGGGCTGAGCGACGGCTGTTTACGAATACCAGAGCCTGACCTTTCTCCCGCAGGATGTCAATAACAAGGCTTCCCGCTTTTCCGTCGCCTCCAATTTCCTTCGTGCTCTCATCCAGAAAATAGATTTTATCCTTGTAGAGCACCCCTTCTTTCAGGGGCACGGGTCTCCATTCCGATTGAACGAGGTCTGCATCCAGCCACTCTGCGATATCCCCAGCATTCTGAATTGTGGCAGAGAGGGCTATTACCTGCAGTTCCGGATTCATGAGACGAAGCCTAGAGAGCACCATCTCAAGTGTCGGTCCTCTTGAAGGGTCGTTTATCAAGTGTATCTCATCGGCAACAACAATTTCCACCTCGTTCACCCATCCGGCCCCGTGGCGTAGCAGCGAATCCGCTTTCTCCGATGTGCATATGACGATGTCGTTTTTTGCGAGATGGGAACCTTTGTTTTCAAGGTCTCCCGTGGAAATGCCCACTTTTATACCGAGCTTTCTGAACGGCTGCATGTCCTCCCATTTTTCCGTGGCAAGTGCCCTCAAAGGAACGATGTAAATGCTCTTTTTTCCTTTTATTGCAGCATCCAGAATCGCCAGATATGCCACCAGACTTTTGCCGCTTGCAGTCGGAACGGAAAGCACAACGTTATTTCCATTCAGAACGGAGGGCAAAGCTTCTGTTTGCGGAGGATATAACTCTTCTATCCCCTGTTCCCTGACCAGCTCTATTACTCCTTCGTCCACAGGAACATCATCGATGAGGCGCCATTCCATGTTCCTTTAACGGAGCATAGCATAAAATGTTTTATTATGACTGCCACCCGCTAAATTCTTTTATTCTTGCTATGCCGCACTCAAACCCGAAATGATAATTTTTTATCCCTAGTACTTCGGAAAGTAACAAAAAAGAGTGTAAATGGCGACTGGTGCATCCTTACACGAATGGCGAATAAAATCTTACATTCGGAGTACTGATCCCCTCAAAGGTTATAAATCTCTACACATTGTATACGTTGCATATTGTAAGACAAAATATGTGGACTTTAAGGGAAAAATATATGGCCTTGGGCACACTGTTGCTATTCATAGGAATTACTTTCTCATCGCCCGGATTTGCAACCATACAGTCGGAGATAGTAGTGGGACCGTACACCCAGAACGCCACTTATGATAGTATAACGGTTGTATGGGAAACAAGCACTCAGACTGATAATAACAGTGTGGAGTACGGAGAAAATTCAAGTTATGGATATTATATATGCGAATCTTCCAGCAGCTATCACCATGAAATAACGATATCTCCCCCCTTCACCTCTGGACATTACAGGGTGATATCAGATGAGGAAAAAAGCAACGATTTTGAATTCGAGCTTGCCTCCAATTGCCTTATCACCAAGCAATTCAAATGCGTAATATTCGGCGACAGCCGGGGGGCATGGGATAACTGGATGCATGCAAAGGAGGTAGCAAATGCAGTCAATGCTGAGTCCCCCAACTTTGTCATACATGGGGGAGATATGGTCGGAGATGGGACAAGTCAGGAGCAGTGGAATAAATGGCTTGAATTGACGATGCCATTGATGCAAAACTCAACATTGTTCGGAGTGCTTGGCAATCATGAACTAAATGGCAGCCGTTACTACCAGATATTTTCGCTTCCGAACAATGAAATGTGGTACAGTTTTGATTATGGTTCATGTCATTTCATAGTGCTGGATAATTATGCACCTTGGGGCGTGAACTCGGCCCAATACAAATGGCTTAAGAATGATTTATCATCAACTACCAAGCCATTCAAAATCGTCTGCTTTCATGAACCGATATACTGTAGCGGAGGACATAACCCGCGTTTTGATGTAAGGGCAATATGGGAACCGCTGTTCAAGAGATATGATGTTAACCTTGTATTTCAATCCCACAATCACTATTACCAGCGGACTGAACCGATAGAAGGAGTGACATACATTGTCACAGGAGGCGCTGGGGCACCCTTATACAACCCAGAAAATGCAAGCTTTATTAACAACAGCAAGAAAGCGTACCATTATTGTGTTCTGAATATCTCTCTTTCAAAAATGGAAATTACATACTCGGCAAAGTACATCAACGGCACTTCATTTGATGAATTTACTATCAATTCCCCATCCATGCTAAATATAGAGATTGTAAAGCCCGAAGGAGGTCTCTATATATTCGATAAAAAAATAATGCCTCTCCTTCCTGTTATTATAATCGGAAAGATAGATATAGAGGCTGCAGCAGCATCCTATGGTGAAATAGGTAATGTGGGCTTTTATATTGACGGCAGTCTGGAATATGAGGACGTTGAAGCTCCCTATGAATGGCTCTGGAACGATCATTCCATCGGAAGACACGAGATAAAAGTCATTGCTCATAACAGAGACGGTAACACAGCAAGCGATGAACAGAAGGTATGGATACTTAATTTGCAGTGAAATAGGGACTGCACCCAAAGTTTCTTTTCCCGAGAGTTTTCTTTTAAAAGAAAAGGCTCTTGGGGATGAAATCACTTTCTTATGAAGAAAGGGGTTCTTTAAAAAGAAGGGGCCCTTGCTCTTCCTTTGAATCTCTCAATGGGATACTTCTCCCCGTTTTTCTTTATTTTTTTGAAGGCAATATCTGCCAGATCAACTTCAAGTCTGCTCGATAATGCAATAAGATAAATCAGCACATCTGCCATTTCTTCCGCTACACTACTAAAATATCCTGCATCTTTGAGCATATTTTCAATCTCTTCATTGTCTCTCCATTGAAAATTTTCCAGTAGTTCGGCTGCTTCGATCGAAATCGATACGGCTATATCCTTAGGAGTATGAAATTTCACCCATTCTCTTTCTTTTACAAAAGTCGACACTTTTTTTTCAAGTTCATTAAGTTTGTCCATACCATAGTATGAATTTTTAGTAAAAAAATTTAAGGGATGACCTTATTTGTCTGTGTGAAAGAACGAATGGACAGTCTTGACATATATACAGTTGTCTCGGAGATGCAGGAGTTGGTGGAAGGATGGGTAGGCAAGATTTATCAGAGAAATGACGAAGTAATCATAAGGTTGAGAAAGGAAGGAAGCAAAAACTTGTTCATAAAAAATGGAAGATGGATGTTTCTAACCACCCGCAGAAAAACGGGGGATAAACATCCTCCGACCTTTGCCATGACATTGAGAAAATATCTCAACAATAAAAGGATAAGTTCGATAAGTCAGAACGGTATCGACAGGGTTGTTGTGATAACTTTCAGCAATTCCTACAGCCTTATTGTCGAGATGTTTTCAGATGGTAATATCATTCTTGTTGATGATGAAGAGAGGATAGTATTGCCGATGAAATTTCAGTCCTGGTCACATAGGGAGATAAGACCTGGAAGGGGATATTTATTCCCCCCAGAGAGGGCAAATCCGTTTTATTTGGATTTTCCATCTTTTTTTGGCATATTGAAAGAAAGTGACAAGGATATCATAAGAACACTAGTGATGGACGTGAATATCCCCGGGAAATGGAGTGAGGAAATATGCGAGGAAACGCATATAAGCAAAAACATGCCGTCAAATGAAGTTGGTGAGAAAGAAGTCAGGGAATTATATGATTCCATGGAAACAATTCTAAACTCTTTTAGGGAGAAAAGGTTTGAACCGATTATGGTCACAGATATACCAGGAGAGGAAGATGTTGACGTAATTCCGTTTCCAATTAGAGGACTCGATAGTTATAAAACAAAAAGATTTGAAAGTTTCAATGCCGCCCTTGATGAATTCTTTTTCAGGAATTTTCCCGATAAAAGAGAGGGTTTATCGGTGGGGAAGAGAGAAAAGCTGCTCAGACAGATAAAGCAGCAAAAGGAGGCGATAAAAAAGTTTGCATCGGAAGCCGAAAGGAGAAAGGAAGAAGGGGATGCAATATATGCCAATTATAATCTGTGTGAGGACATACTCGAAACAGTGAAGAAAGGGACAGATACAAAGATTACAGGGGAATTTGTAAAAAGATATTCCTATCCAAATGTGGTTTTGGAAATCCCATACGGGGGCAGAAAGTTGGAAATATCCCTGGATGTGAGAAAGAGTGCTGCCCAGAATGCCAATGCAAAATATGGAACTGATAAAAAAGCAAAAGAAAAAATAGAGGGTGCAAAGAAAGCCATGGATAAAACCATCCAAAAACTGGAAGGACTTAAAATAGAGGTTACCGGAAGTGAGGAGAAGAGGCCAACAAAAAGATTCTGGTTTGAGAGTTACCGATGGTTCATCTCCTCCGGCGGCAACCTGGTTCTCGGCGGGAAGAATGCCTCCTCAAATGAAAAAATCGTGAAAAAATACCTGAAGGCAGGCGACAGATATGTTCATGCAGACATACATGGCGCCCCGTCATGTGTGGTGAAGGCAGCGGATGCAGAGGGAAATGAGCTTAAAATATCGGAAAAAACGCTTGATGAGGCATGCCAGTTTGCCCTTTCATATTCAAAGGCATGGAACCAGTTTGCAAGTGGTAGTGTCTACTGGGTTAATCCGGAACAGGTATCCAAGACTCCTGAATCAGGTGAATATCTCCCGAAAGGAGCATTTGTCGTGAGAGGCAAAAGGAACTATGTTAAATGCGGTGTGGAGATGGCCATTGGAAAAATAGGCATATCAGGATATGAAAAAATCATGGGGGGACCGCATCCAGCCGTCAAAAAATGGGCTGACCGCTGGGTGGTTATCGAGCATGGTGAAAGGGATAAAAATGAGGCTGCACGGTATCTAGCAAAAAAATTTGATGTCATCATAGAGGAAATCCAGCGTATCCTGCCGCCCGGAGGCATAACAATAAAGGAGGAGAGACTATGAAGATACTGCATAAAAATCTCAAGGACGGGGAGATAAAATTGCTCATACAGAATACGGATGACTGCTGGCATCTCTACAACCTGATTGAGGAAGGTGATTTGGCATCTGCTTTTACTTACCGGACAAGAAAGCAGCCCGATGACAAGAAGAGAGAGGGAAAGGGGGAAAAGGAGGGCATGTACCTTGCGATAAGGGTAACAGAGGTGTCATTCCAGAAATTTTCAGACCGGCTCAGAGTGCAGGGAATTATTGAGGAGGGGTCTCAAGACTTGGGAAAGCACCACACATTCAATCTTAAGACGGGAAGCGATATAAAAATAAAAAAGGACTGGAAGAAGTATCATCTGAAGAGATTGGATGAAGCTGTCAAAGCTGCCAAGCAACCTTCAATTGTCGTCCTTTCGATGGATGATGATGTTGCCACCATAGCAGTGATACACCAGTATGGCGTGGAGAAAGTCGCGGACATATACTCAGGCCGCACTGGGAAATTTTACGAAAGCAAGAGCACCAGCAATGGATACTACAATGACATTCTTTCCAAGATTAAAGAGTTTAACCTCCCGATTGTGATAATTGGTCCCGGCTTTGCCAAAGAAAATTTTGCCTCGTTTGCCAAAGAAAATAATAAGTTAAAAAATTATATTATCGAAGGGACGGGGCATGCCGGGATGACGGGTGTGAAGGAGGCAATAAACAGGGGAACCATAGAAAAGGTTGCCGAAGAGTCAACATTGGCAAGAGAATCAAGACTTGTGGAAAAACTACTTGAAGGGATATCAAAAGACGGGCCTGTAACGTACGGGAAGGCAGAGGTCACTAAAGCCGTTGAACTGGGAGCTGCAGAAAAAATCATAATCCTGGCCAAAATGTTAAGAGATAACGAGAGTCTACTCGAAATGGCAGAGAATACAGGGGCCAAAATATATACAATAAGCGATGTGCATGAGGGCGGGGAAAAACTATATGCTCTAGGGGGTATTGCCGCATTCTTGAGGTACAAAATCAGCTAGTTTTGACTTTTGTAATTATCGGCTCGTAATAGGTATAGCTCACGTATAGTGTGAAGTCATTTCCCCTGTCAAAGAAGAAAGGTTTTGTTGTTATCTCCACATATGATATCCATGACCCTTTTCCATCCTTACTTATATATTCTGACTCAAGAATTTCGCGTACTGCAGTTTCGTTGCTTGCATTTATCTGCATGGAGCTTGGAGTATTCCCGAGCATTGCCTCGATTACCAGGGGACTGGCTGAGCCGCTTACAGGATTCGACCCCACGAATTTTACGGCACTATCAGGTGCAGAAATTGTCATATCTATCGTATCGGACCAGTTCCACGGGATTATGAAGCCACGAGATAAATCATCGCTCCACTCCAGCTCGAATTTGACCTGTGTCAACCCGTCATGGTCTATAGAATAGGTATAATTTGATATTTCACCCTTGGCAACATGACCCTCGTCATGCAGGTTTATCGTTTTCTCATCCCAGTCGACATTGTATGCATATTTCTCCACGGTCTGTTCAGCCGCGGTATACTCCTTTTCGTGATACATAACACCAATAACAGCTACCACAAGAACAACAACTCCAACGAGAACCACAATCCTGTCCTTTCTATCCATTAGCTCACCTTGCTGATAAAGAAAGATGTTTTTGTTTATAAAACTTAGCCCAAATTACAGGCAGTGTTATGCCATAATCCGCTCCACTTTTTTACAAGAGGGCCAGAACTTCCGTTACTCCTGTTTTCTTAAATCATTTGTTTCACCCAAAATTTTAGAAATCGACATGCCTTTACCTTATCAAAAATATTTTAACTTATTTCACCTTATCATCCCACAATGAGCAATGATAAACTATCAACGGAGGAGAGATATGACCCCCCAAAAGTTGAGCAGGAGATAATCAATTTCTGGGAAGACAACAATATATTCGAAAAATCACTGGAACTCAGGAAGAACGGAAAAAAATTTGTATTTCTCGAGGGGCCGCCCACTGCGAATGGCCTCCCTCATCCGGGTCATGTACTTACTAGAACAATGAAAGACCTGATATTGCGTTACAAAACAATGAAAGGATACTATATAGAAAGGAAGGCAGGATGGGACACCCACGGGTTGCCCGTTGAAATAGAGATTGAGAAGTCCTTGGGATTGAAAAACAAGCAGGAGATTGAAGGATATGGCATAAAAAAATTCAATGAAGAGTGCAAAAAAAGTGTTTTCAGGTATGAAGAAGCATGGAAGGAGATGACAAAACGTGTCGGCTTCTGGATTGACATGGAAAATCCATACATTACTCTCAAAAATGATTATATCGAGTCCGTATGGTGGTCATTGAAAAAAGCATGGGACAAAGGTTTGCTGGCCAAGGGGTACAGAGTCACACCGTACTGCCCGAGGTGTGGTACCACTCTTTCGTCTCATGAAGTGGCACAGGGATACAAAGAGGTTACTGACCCGTCCATTTTCATAAAATTCAAGGTAAAGGAAAAGGACGAGTACTTCCTTGCATGGACAACCACACCTTGGACACTAATATCAAATGTGGCACTTGCTGTCAACCCCAAGGAATGGTACGTCAAGATTGGATACGGGGGAGAAAAACTCATCCTTTCGGAGAAAAGGGCAGACGATTTATTCAAGAACAAAGAATATAGGGTTCTGGACGGATGGAAAGGAGAAGAGTTAATCGGCACGAGATATGAGCCCCTTTATGATTATGCAAAGCCGGAGAAAGACTGTTGGTATGTAATTGGTGCAGACTACGTTTCCATGGACGAGGGGACAGGCATAGTCCATATTGCCCCAGCATTCGGCGAGGAGGATTATGACGCAGGAGAGAAATACGGTCTTCCCGTTGTGCAGATGGTAAAACAGGACGGAACATTCCTGCCAGAGGTGAAAAAGTGGGCAGGCATATTCGTAAAGGATGCAGATAACGATATAATAGCAGATTTAAAGGAGAGAGGGTTGTTGATGTCCGTCCAGAAATATACGCATCAGTATCCGTTTTGTTGGCGGTGTAATTCCCCGCTGATTTATTATGCAATCGAATCATGGTTTATAAAAATGTCAAAGTTAAGGGATAATCTCGTAAAAAACAACGAAAAGATATCATGGTATCCCAATTACCTGAAACATGGTCGTTTCGGAGAATTTATTGAGGAAGTAAGAGACTGGTCCCTTTCCAGAAATAGGTACTGGGGAACACCCCTGCCAATCTGGAAATGCGAGAGATGTGAAAACGAAGTCTGCATCGGGAGTGTCAAGGAACTCAAGAGTATGGCAGAAGATTTTCCGGATGAATATGACCTTCACCGGCCATTTGTAGATACATTGAATGTCAAATGCCCCGAATGTGGGGGAAAAATGAGAAGGGAAGCAGAGGTCATAGATGCATGGTACGATTCGGGCTCTGCGTTCTTTGCACAATGGCACTATCCTTTTGAAAATAAGAAAAAATTCGAGGAAAATTTCCCTGCAGATTTCATATGCGAGGCGATAGACCAGACCCGCGGATGGTTTTATTCATTGCTTGCCGTTTCCACACTCACTTTTGATGACACGTCGTACAAGGAAATACTATCCCTTGGGCACATCCTCGACAAGGACGGGGTTAAGATGTCTAAAAAAGCCAGGAATTACATCGAGCCCAAGGCGATATTTGACAGGACAGGAGCAGATGCAATGAGATGGTACCTTCTATCTACGTCGGCTCCATGGTCGCCGAAGCGTTTTTACGAACAGGTGGTAAAGGATTCACTGGGAAAATTTCTGCTGACGGTCTGGAATACATACTCGTTTTATTTGACATATTCCGCTCTCGATGGTTTTGATTACCATACAAAGAAAGTGGCATTTAAGGATAGGGGGTTACTCGACAAATGGATTCTGTCAAGGCTGAACAATTTGACCGAAAGCGTAACCGAAAAAATTGAAAATTTCGAGTTGCACAAGGCAGCCAGGGAGATAGAAGAATTTATCGTTAGGGATATCAGTAACTGGTATATCAGGAATTCCAGAAAGAGGTTCTGGCTTGAGGAGGAAACCCAAGATAAGCTTGCAGGATATTCGACAATATATGAACTTCTCATAACCTTGTCAAAAATCATTGCACCATTTGTCCCCTTCATATCCGAGAAAATATATCGCAGCTTGGATGGAGGCGAAAGTGTCCACCTCTGTGATTATCCGGTCTGCAATGAAGAAAAAATAGATGATGGTCTTGAAAGAAAAATGGACAAGGTGAGGGAGATGACAGAGGTAGTACATTCCCTGCGTGCAAAGAAAGGGATAAAATTGAGATACCCGCTCTCCGTAGCTACCATACTAACCAGTGAGGATATATCCTCTCTGGCTAACATACTGAAAGAGGAAATAAATGTCAAAGAGCTGAAAGTCTCCGGTAGCATCGACCAATTTACGGAAAGTGTAGTTAAACCAAATTATTCTTCCCTCGGGCCAAAGTTCAAAGATAGGGCAGGACAGATTGCATCCATGATTGAGAAAATACCGTCGGAGAAAATAAAGGGTGCAAAACTGAGAATAGATGGGAAAGAATATGTGTTGAGCGAAGAGGATTATCTGCTGGAGGAAAAAGAAA
>CAZSHJ010000052.1:0-11681 GCA_964606745.1 uncultured Thermoplasmatales archaeon
GGGTTCAAACCCCGCCCCCGACATTAAAGGATTCCGGGAGGCTCCTCCTCCCCCTTTTTTTGATACAAAGGAACAGATATATCGGCTTCTTATTGAACGCATACATCAGGCAAAGATAGCACGTAAATTACACCTGAGCAGGCAGTATGTCAGCCAAGTAACAAGTGAGCTCGAAAAGGCTGGAGTGGTAAAATGCACTTCTGGACGGGCAAAGCCGAAATTCTATGAAGCAACAGACAGAAAATACGCCTATGTCAAGTGGATTAAGTCGGGGATTGCTCCCAACGCCTGCAGGCTGCATCTTGTCGCCTGCCGTGCAATGATCCTAAAACCTCCATGGGTACCGCCACGATGGACGAGAACATGGCAGCTGCCGAACGGAACGCAGTATTTTAGCCGAAAAGAGCTTCTTGATGTCGGAACTGTAACTTTTACAAGGATACAATCTCCAGGCAAAGATCAGTTAATCATTTTTATGCCGGAAAAGCGGGCAACATCTGATGAACTGAAAGATTATAAGGAAAGACTTGAGGCATACACTCAAAGGGCTGCAAACTGGTTTATGAAGCGGTACGACTGCCAACTCGGCCTTTTAGAACTCTATCAAAAGCCTCATTTTGCCTTCCCGGAAACTAATGAAATAGCAGCCATAGCCAAAAAGCTAAATCTTTCCTGGAAAGACTTTTGGATAGACGACAGCGAAGGGCAGCCGGAATGGGAAACAAAGGATCTTGAATTGGCAATGGCAAAAGCCGAAGCCCCGCAGAGGCTCCTTCGGCTTGAGGATAAAGTTACAGCCATGGAGGAAACGACAAATAGGATCATCAGCAGCATAGATCGCCTGGAAAATAAAATCGATGAACTCCTGAACCTATCGCAGACGCCGATAAAACCACCGGATAACAGGGAGGTTGCATAATGGCATCCATGACGGAGCGGGGCGGAATCCTCGCAAAATGTATGTTATGGAGGAAATTATGAAAATAAGTGGAAACTTGAAAGTATTGACTGAGAAAGTAAAGGAGGCTGGCGAGTCTTATTCGATAAGTATATCCGGCGAAGAAACACGGGGCGATGAACGTATATTTTCAATGACGCTGAACCTGAGTAATATCTCTCGTTCAGAACTCAAGAAGATAGCAAAGAAGCTCAGACTGGACGATATTAAGGAAGCTACTCGTAAGTCCTTTCCTGTGTCGGTAGATCTCACCGTGCCACAAACGAGGCTTGACAATGTCTGAAAATAGAAGGGGTAAATCTATCACCCTTCGCCCCTCCTCCTGGGGCAGAATGTTAATTGAATGGCACATGACAAAATACGGCGAGCCGACAATGTCAAAGACGATATTTAGGGCGTTAGAAGAACTACAGAATATCAAGAAAGCGATGCGTAAGGCCAGGAAGGAGGATAAGAAGGTGGTGGTCGTGAAAGAAGATATCCTGGAGGCATTCGTATGGTAAGCCAGGGACGGAGGAAACCGTGCGGGTAATAGAAGATATAAAGAAGCGCCAGGCAAAGACTGCGGCAAGCATTAAAGAAATCAGAGGCGAAATGGAAAAGCTCTGGAAGGCTATCGATGCACTAAAAAAATTGTCGGAGTCCACTCAGAATTTCGTAGAAACTATGCAATCAACGGTACAGCAGCTTTTAGATGAAAACGAAGAAATGGGGGCAAGGATCTACAAAATAGAGAACAAGGGCAAGCTCAGAATACGAGTATCGCACGGAAAAAAGAAGGGGCAGTAAATGTCGAATGAAGTCAAACACGGCCCGACAATCACATGGGGCAGCCCGTACCCCCGATACACCATATCTCCTACCGAACATTACCCTGCCCGGATCTCCATCTCAACCATGGCCTATAATCGCCTTGAAAAACAGGGCAAGCTCCCGCCGGTACTGGAACGTCAGCTCTCTTTCGTGGACGCTGTACCTATCGGATTCCGCAGAATGATATTTCTCTTCAAAAACGAAAAGGATTTCACCGAAGCGAAGAAAGCATTTGAACATCTCGGCGTAAATGTGCGAATATATTGAGGGCGGCAAATGAACGAACAAATCAAGATGGAATATTTTACCTGTCCCAACTGCGGTTTTACGCTCAGATCAACCAAGCCGGAGGAGATAAGGCAGCTAAAGCAGCTAAGAGTAAAAAAGATGCTAAAATGTCCAATCTGCAGAGCAACGCTTTAACCTCGAACCATGCCCCTAATTTCAGCGGATTTGAAACGTAGAAGCTCACATTGTATATGAAAAATACATAAATATTGGAGCTCGCAAAACCGCTGCTGGGATAGTAGCAGCACGGTTAAGCCAGCCCCACCATTCAGGCATTTTTTCCATGTACAACGCCAGCCTCTACGCTCCAAGCCCACCCCCTAAACTGGCGGAGAGATACGGACAAAAATGATAGGATAGAGGGGGAGTTGTGCCTCTTTTATCGGCACTTGGTAATTTTGAATGGTAAACCAAAAGAGTATGCTAAGTATAGCTATAACGTAAACTTAATATAGCATTTGCATATATTTACTACGGTGAGTAACCATGGTAAAAGTAACAAACATATTTGGAGACGAATATTCGGGCCAGGCAGGAAAGGCCGGAGTATTCGCAAAATGGAAGGGAAGACAGTACAGGCGTAAGTATGTCATACCGTCAAACCCCAAGACGACAAAGCAGACCTCAGTTCGTAATTCTTTCAAGGCTGCCGTAACTTTGTACCACGCATTCGGCAGCTTACAGAGACGTGCATACGACTATATGGTCGCCGGAAAAGTCATGTCTGGCTTCAACATGATAGTTTCCAGGTGGCAAAAGATGACAGCTGCAGAACGCACAGAATACATGGCTCCGTTCGAGGGTATCAAACAGATAGGAGCCGGCGAGAAAGATGAAGGTACAACCATATCAACGGTAGAAGAACTCGCGACCTACTCCGCAGATGAAAAGCCGGATGTAATCGGAGATACGGTGTTTACACCAGGAACGACTGGTGTGGATCTAACGGCATATATCGAAAAGGATAGGGGCATGATACGCATAGTTTCCGCTCCAACGAATAATCTAAAGATAGATTACGGCTCAGGCGGAAGGGTGATAACCGGCGAGACCATAGCCGATTCTGCAGGGGAAACGGGAACATTCTATACGGAATTCTGGCCACTCGATGAAACTGATATCCACATATACGATGATGAAACCGAAGTGGACGGTCTTGCGATTGATAACATAAACGGAAAATTCAATTTCACAGATACAACACCAGCTAATGAGTCTGGATCAATAGATTTCAACTCATACACCCCGGTACAGGATGCAAAACTTGAGTCAAAGAAAGTCGATACCAACTTTATCACCTGGAGAGATTACAGTGATGATAATGGAGTCATTACTATTGCACAGACAGCCGAAGATGGCAACCGTGATGTTTCAATAGTGGCGTCAGGCCACGAAGATGACATCAGTCCCAACGTCAGCCCGAATGCTGCAGCTGCAACCGAATACATCGGTCTCGAAGTAATAGGAGAATAAACAGGCGGGTGAGTAAATGAAAGTACCATTCGGTAAGCGAATCCTAACCTCCCTCTCATACAGCGGGATGCTTGTACCCATAATCTCCGCCATCGGTGCGGCTATCGCTCCGGCCATCGGGGCTGATCCTGTCGTTCTGGGGGCGAGCTTCGGCATATCTGCCCTGTCAGGCTGTATAGGCGTGGGGATGGCTCAGGACATGCACGCAGACGAGGAAGAAGAAACATCGTAATCCCAGCTGAACTCTAAATAATCTCGACCTCGATACAGCCACTCCTCCCCCTTTTTCCTTTCCTTTATTAGGTGATATTACGATAAATGAAAAGCTAAAATTTAAAACAATCCTGGCAGTAGTGGCAATTATCGCCGTTACGATCCTTGAGTCGATAGCTCTTTTAAAAGGGGAAGATGGCCTAATACTGTCCTTCGTTATCGCCGTGATATCGGGCTTGGGAGGATACAGCGTCAAAGAAATTCAGGATTTATATGGTAAAGGTTAAGCTCTCGGATAACCCGACCATCCGCAACCACGGATACCATTTATACAGTGTGGGTGAAGATAAGATGGGCGAGCATGTAGTCCGTCGAACCACCGGAGATAAAAATACTGTCCTTCATCCGTCATCTGCCAAAACAAAAAGGCAAAGGAGGCTATTCAAGGAAGCTATGAAAATCTACCAAAGTTTTTCATTCGCCCAAAAGGATTTCTACCGCCGCCGCCTGGAAATGGTAACGTCAAGAAAAAATATATCTCTTTCGAAAACAAATCCTCTGAGGGGCAAAATGCTTGCCCTCAGCGAGATCATAAAAAAGTTATCAATGCCCGCATCTCCTTTTGTTAAACCGATGGAGTTCTGCATGCAGGCCCTCGACATAGCAAATAAAGGAGTCGAGGGCGCGTTACTGGAGGTCTACTGTATGCATCCTGGAATTGTCGAGGAAATTAAAACGCTCAATGCAGGAGATAAGCTTAGCATTCAGCCGCCGAGACGTATTAAGACGCTCGATATATACCCGAAAACCGAGCAGCCACAAATCCGTATCACATGCACGGAGGGCAGTGTGGAGGTATCGGGTATGGTAGTCGCGGAGCAACCCGGATTTCAAGAAGTAATCGTAGAAGATAACCATGTTAAAGATTTTCCAAAGACAGATGAAGGCTCGATAATTGAAGTCTACGCTGCGGCCGGCGAGCCCTCCTGTCGTATATCGGCAAATTATGATAATGCGTTACTAATCACGTATCCACTGCCGGAAAAAAAGCCGTCATCATACTACAATCTAAGAAGGTTTGATACCCTCGAAGTAAAAGATTTCACGGATTCATGCCAGATGAAGATAGAACCCCAGGAGGAGGGCGGCCTTGCACGTTGCTACATCTTAAACCGTGCAGATAAAATAAAAGTAGAGTGGTACCATCCCATTTATGGCAGCTGGACGAAATATCTCGAAAAAAGTCAGAATGCCTATATGGTATGCGACCTTGACGGAGCATATATAACGGTTACAAAGCAGGGCGATGAAGTCAAAGCCTGGATATATTCCATCCCCCAGGATGTAAAATATATCGTAGAATCAAATTGTGGGGCTGCGCCCGCGGGAACATACAAGGGCTACAAAAATAAGGAACTGCAATTCCACCCGAAGGAAGATCCCCGCATGATAGAATTTTACAGCTGCCCGAAGAAAGTCAAATATCCGATCATCCAGGATAACCCCCACGATACGATATCGGTATTCCCGACAGGGGGATCCGTAAAAGTCAGATACCAGCCACAACCCGCCCTTACTGAATTAGGCCCGAAAATATTAACCGAAGGCGAAAGTATCACCCTGTATATTTATCACGGCACAACACACATCGAAGTTAAGCCACTCGAAAAAATATCAAGTATAGATCTAAAATGCCTTTCGGGCACGGTAGAGCCTCAAATCAGATACAACATGAGGAAAGCATATGTCTACTCGGAATACAGCTGTCCCGACGGATGCTTTCCTGTTTCCTCTCTTTCCGCCATGTATGATCCCTGGAGCTTTAACATCAAACACCCTTTTTATCATTCTCAGGGTAAATATTCTTTATCCGCCGTTGAAATCCATATGGAAATGCAGCAGATACTCTGCCATGCGATAACCTTGATAAACACAGATACCGGGAAAGAATACCCATCGACCACAAAAAAGGCATGTATGCCGAAAGTGCAGGATGACGGAAGCCTCGCCTACTATTTTACTGATACCTGGGGCATCCCTGCCGTAGAAAATATGTATAAGGCCATACGTGTAATTACTTCGAGAATTGGCCCAAATAGATTGCACGTGGATATCCAGGAAAAAAGGCATGATTACACCGATATAATCAAATTCAGAAATCTCGAACTTGTAACTTGTAACCCGTGTGATTATGAGAATTGGACAAGAAGAAAAGAATTAAATCTAAGAAGAATAGGAAATGAAATAAAGATTGAATGAATATCTATACCAATAAAAATGAATGAAAACGCGATAGATGCAGCGATGGGAAACTACACCATAACCACCCCCTACGGTATGCTGAGGGTGATGAATAAAGGGCGAGTCATCCAGTTTGAACTCTACGACGACATACACCAATCTCATCATAACCTCGTCCTGTACCGCTATGTCAAGTGGCTGCATGACGTCAAAGGCGTAGATAGGATAAACTGTGATCATGTAAATTTTCCCTGGCTAAACCGCACTCTACAGCTGAGAAGAGGAAGCCGAAAGCTCGATATAGTCTACGAATACAAAGGGCGGACTCTCGAATGCGAATTAAAGACCGAGAGAGAGGTGGGGCTTGATACGACAGCGCGCCAGATCCAGGATTATGTAAAGAAATGCAAAAATCTTATTATCCTCGTGCCGTTATCGGAAACAGAGAATATGAAGGATATACTAAAACTGTTAGCTCTCGATACGAGGGTGAAAGTAGATACCTACGAGGTCGAAACATGGTAAATTACGCATCAATTACAAATGTCCCCGCAGACCTCCAGATGACCGAAGTTCTTCTTAACTCGCTGAAAAAAGGTAACGGATGGGAATGCCCGAAGTGCGACTTTTTCACTGAGGACAGAGCCGAGATCATAAAGCATGTCCAGGAACATATCAATGACTTCTTTAAAGGAGGATTCATATAATGGTACTGGCGGAAATATTCGAAGGTGTATCGTTCATTATGGAAGCTGTTACATTCGTGCAGTTCATACTCGAGGAAAGTATCCAGACCAACCAATTGGCGATGTTCATGGCCATAAAGCAGAGAAAATACTCTATTGCACGTGAATGCTTGGATCTCCTGGAAAATAAATTAATCTACGACCTGGAGGAAACGAATAATAAAGCCGGATGGCTTGCTCCATACTCATCCGGCGCCTTCAAGGATTTCGTAAGGGCATCGAAGCAATCTATCAAAGTCTACAAGGAAATATTAAAAGTATGATCGGAGCATACTGCATGACTGCCCCTGTGCTCCTCACCGGTAAACTTTAATCCGTTATATGCCCCGCCGTGGTGGCACATGGCATCCGTTTTGTGGACTCCACCCGGCGGAGCAATCCTTTTAACCATATTATTGTTTTAGAACCATGATACATATAGGAGCCCTTTTATTCGGCGGGGCAAAAAGTACATTTGAACTCATAGCAAACCAAGTCGGCAGCAATCAAATGTCGATGTTCATCGATTTTTCATACAATCCGCAGGAAAGCTGCAACCGTGATATAAATATGGGTAAACAGATCCTCCCCGTTTTCTTAGGCGGCATCCATGCAGTAGGTATCATGTTCTTTTGGCTGAAAGGGGCATATACCCGGTCTTATGAGTCATACAAGAGAACCCTCAAAGCCTACGAGGCAATATGCACCAAGAAAAAGAATCCCAAATTTGGGGCATGTGTTGAGTATTGGAAACGCTGGGGATTAATCCCATAGCCCCGCGATCAGCAAGTCTGGATGGGGCTATGATGGCAAAATATGCCCGCCGGCAGCGCAACTTAGCAATCATACTTTCTCGGGCCACTATATAAATGAAGGCAGAGCGGATCATCCGGCATGTACGAAAACCCCCCCTTTTTCATGCCGAATATCTGTAACGATGCGCCGCTCATAATAGCAGCCCGCAAGGCCGCCCCGCACGCAAAAATCGATTCACTCCGGAATGAAAAGATAGCAGACGAGGCCTGCAGCTGCGAATTTATGACGGCATAACCCGCCCCCGGGAACAGAGAATTGCCGACGGCAATTTATGCACGAGGCAGGCAGCAACCCCGCTTTACCGGTAAAATATTCCTCCTCAATAGTAACGGCATCTCTACTTGTGAAATTCGCTGTATGTAAACGTATGAAGCTCCAACGCCACTTCTTTTTTTAAAAAAAAAGGCTGCCCCCCGCTACAAAAAAAATTTTTGAAATTGGAGAGATAAATTAAGATCCCAAAACATCACGCCTTCCGACTCCTCCAGAAGAAATTTAGATCCAAAAAAGAGCCTGATGGCACTCGGACAGATATAGAACAGATATCGAACAATAAAAAAATGCCTGATGCCCCCATCCGTTTTTAACAATTTTTCCAGCGGTTTTGCGAGCTCCAATATTTATGTATTTTTCATATACAATGTGAGCTTCTACGTTTCAAATCCGCTTCAGTACCGCTTTGGCGACTGCATCCTTCATGCATTCTGACGTTTCACGGGCTAATCGCTTCCATATTCCAGGTGTGCCAGGCATAAACTGCAGAAGTTATGCAAAAAGGACATGCCGGCGATACACAAGCGCCGGGGACTTGAACTTAGATTATGTAATAAATGAAGTGGCGGGGGGCAGCCGTTAGATCCGGCCAAAAAACAAATACACCCCCCCACCCCGCCATTTCAAATGAAGATAGAAGAAAAAAGAACGGGCTTGGACAGGCTGAGCCTGTGGGCGATTGCTCACGGCACTGAGCATGGGTAGTGGCAGGTTAATACCGTCTCCACTCCAGAGAGGAGTGCCTACGGCACGGAGCTAAAGCTCCGCCCGTCAAGCGGGTAAACGCCACCATCTCAGTTCGTTTGTTATGCAATCACTCCTTACAGGCTCAGCATGTGGGAAGCCACCAAAAAAAGTTACTTGACATCTTACTTAACACGCATAGGAATATTGACAAAAAATTTAAGTGAAAAGAAAGAGATATAGAAAGGATGGGGATAGTAAAGAAAAAAGAGAAAATCAAATATACGCAGCTGGACGATGTAAAGGGCTTCCTGGAGGATTTTCGTAAAGAACATTGGGAAAAATCGCATAACACTGTAACATGGCATAGATACGTCTTTAATGCTCATATCAAAGTCATAGCGGAAAAGTTGATAGGGCGACACTATGCAGGAACTCAGCTTATACGCTCCGTGCTGTTAATCGCAATTCCAGAAGATGTATTAAACAGGGAGCTAATGTTTCGCTCGATATGGGAATACTTCAAAAGCAGCGATACATGGGAAAGAGTGATGGATAGTAGAACAGATGGGGAGGAAGCAACAAATGAGTTATATAAGCGATTGAAGTTAAGAAGGAGTTGATACAATGCCGACAAAATTAATAAAAGCCTGGAGTCCTGAAAGGCAGAAATGGGAAATCTTAGGCGAATACGATGAAGAAACAAAGGAATTCAAGGAATACCCTACAAGGAAAGTTATAGAAAAATCAGAGGAGGGCAGTTAATATGGCAATGGTCCTAATGGTGATAATAAAAGGTGTGCAGTGGTTGATAACAGCAGTAACAATTTACCAATTCATAATTGAAGAAAGTATCCAGACCGTGCAAATGGGCATATACATCTGTATGCAGCACAATGAATATGAGGAAGCGAGGAAACTTCTTAGATACCTGGAAAGTGATCTAATATCTGGCCTATGGGATTTTAACCGGTCATGGGGCTGGTTGGCCCCTCATTGCAGCGGAGCGTTCAGGGACTTTGCACGTGCAACCGAAAACTCAGTAAATGTGTATAAGAAACTCTTGGGCATTTATTAGGCAGGCAGTAAAGCAAATGATAGCATAGCACTCTCAGGTCCAGACAAAAATGACGGCATTGGGAGATCTCGGGAGAGAAGAAACGATGGCTTTTTTTTAGACGTCCTGGGATGAAATGACAGCATAGTAGATCTTGGCCATGGGAAAAACGAAGTCAAAACCCAGCCTGCAGCACAGAAATATGATAGCAGGACAAACACGCCAGGAAAAGTTTTTATCAGCACTTCTGTTTAGCAGGTATGGATGAAATGAATGAAGGGGAAAAAGAATTTATGGAATGGCTGAACCAGCACAACATCCCCTTTTGGTACATAAAACAGGACATCTTAACTTTCTCAAAGGCGATCAAGGCTTTAGGCACAAAGAGGCCAGACTTCATGCTGTTAATCCCAAACATGGGCGCCCTCCTCGTAGATGTAAAAGAGAAGCACATATTGGAAACGTATAAAAAATTCCCATTAGATAAGAAAGAAACGCTCAAATATTCAAGATTGGAAAGGAGTTCAAATCTCAAAGTGTGGTATGCAATCTCTCATAAAAACTTCGGATTCAAAACATGGTACTGGATTCCGATCTCGAAAGTAATAGAAATCGGAAAGGAGAAAGAATACAAATCACCAGTAGATAAAAACCCATACTATGCGATACCTGTAGAGGAATTTATACAAATTCCATCAAACAAATCCATAGATACACTCTTTACTTTAGAACCATAACATCAGCTCCCCGGGCCGGCGGTGAAATACCCTCAAAGCCGATGTACAAGGCAGGATGCAATATGCAGGAAGGTGTAATTCCTTTCCCTGGGTTCTACCCTATTTGATGGCACAAACCGCTAAGATCAGCCCGATATCGGCGATATCAAGCCATCATTTTTTATAAAAAACTTTAAATTTGATGTAATGCATGTAGTTATTGGATGCCATGGAAGCCAAGACTACCACCCCCTCGGGGACAGATTTTAAGGTTTTCCTGGAATCCTTTAGAGAGGGTAGAAAAGTGGAAAAAGTAACCTGGGAACAATGCAGCAAATGGACAACAGAGCAGGTGATAAGGGAATTTGCACAGTGGATGAGATACGAGAAGGGCTTTACAAAGAAAACCATACAGGGAAAGGTAAAGAAAGTACGAAAATTCTTTAGGGATACAGGAAAGCAGCTTTCAGAAATTGATACAGAGATAAGGGCAGCGCATAAGGCATACTTAATCTGGAAAATTGAGCAGGGCCAATACAAAAGAAACTATGTAGCCACGATCCTGACGGACTTAAACGTCTTTTTCTGCAACTTCCTTGACAGGGACGACCTGAGAATACCGAGCATACAAAAAGAAACAGTAGCAGCCGAGAGATGGACGAAGGAAGAAATACGAAAGCTGATCTCAACGATAGAAAACAGCAATATTGACAAGGGAAAAAAGGCGCTGCATAAGCTGGTTCTTGTTACTCTCTGGAGTGAACTACCTCGAATAAGCGAGTTGCACGACTTGACACTCGGAGATATACGGGCAATCGAAAGAAAGGTAGAGCTTCACTCAGGGAAAAGAAGAAATGTACCCGCAAGCATACGCTATCCACTAGCAACTGATGACTTCCTGGAGGCATGGAATGAATATAAGGAATATAGGGACAGCGACGACTGGAGTAATGATGCTCCTGCCTTCGTTCAGATGGATAAGAAAGGCAAGCCAGTAAGTAAGAAGTTTATCCGAACGATGCTAAAAGACTATGCACTACAGGCAGGGATCACAAAGCCGATATACCCCCATTTACTCAGGAAATCGGCAGGTACAGAGTTGGTGATGATAAATCCTAAACTCGGACAGATCCAACTCGGCCACAAGAGCATTAAGACAACGCTGAACAATTACACAATACCAAACGGCCAGGATAAGGAACAGATAAATGCTATACTATCACTGCACCCGGTGCAGCACGTAAACAATGTTTTAGAACGCTTGGATGAATGTACAACATCGATTGAGCATATAAAGGAAAGTTACTTGACATCCTACTTGACACGCATAGGGAGTATTAGAATGGAGGGCCATCATGACAGCATACTCTAACACCCAAAAAAGAAAGGCAGATAACAGGGGTTCAAACCCCGCCCCCGACATT
>CAZSHJ010000053.1:0-11621 GCA_964606745.1 uncultured Thermoplasmatales archaeon
GCGACAGAAAGACAGAAGATAAAATACCGGTGGGTTATTCAAAGTCCTCTATAACGGAAAATTCGAGCTAGCTATGGCGTCATTCTCTTAAGGCGTATGTACTCGATGCCGTCCCCGACACGAGCAAAAATCATCTGCTTCCGGACAGAGTTGGCGAGACGAACGGCCCTGCTTATTTCCGTCCATGTGGAAATATAGTTTTTAGGTATAACATGAACAAGATAAGGTGCATGTCCTTCTCCAATCTGCTCACGGTACACCCTGAAGTGGGAACCAAATTTGAATCCCGTTTTCGGAATCAGCCCGTTGCCCCTCAGATCCCTGTACACACATAATCTTCTCTCCACGTCGGGCTGTATTTTTTTTGCATATTTTATAAAACTTTTGAGTGATATCTTCTTTTTTCCGCGAAAAACATCTGCCCCTTTTTCGGCGAGATATGCCGTTTCCATAAGCGAGAGCTGCACGACATTCTCCTCAAAAGCCCTTCCCATGAAGTTCTCCCGCAATTTTTTTGATAGCTCCTCGTCCCACACCATGCTCCTATCACCCATAACGGCTATCTTTCCCTGATACGACTCCGGCTCTTCCACCTTGCTTCTCATCCGGAAAAATTTTACGGAATAGTATGTCAAATCACTTTCCTCATCCACAATGCCGAGTATCAGTTTTTTCTTGCTCAACCCCCGAATCCATTCCGAAACCTGGGAGATTGAAAAGGGAGAACGCTCGGATATTGATATTACATGATGCAAAGGAGAATGCGAATGGGGGGCACCACCCCGGGGATACAGGTCAAGCCCATCCTCGTTCTCTGAAAATTTCACCACATAACCCCTCTGGCGGAGTTCCCTGAAAACCAGATAACTGATTTCAAAGTTCGGATGCACCGCCATCCCGTGACTCATAAGCTCATTCAAATCAACCTTTCTCCCCTCTTTCTCTATTTCAATCCTTCCTATCTCCACAAGGAAAGATGCCTCTATGAGGTGAAGATGAAGAGTCTCCTTCATCATCCTGCCAAAATATCCCTTGTTGTAATTTCTTATCGCCTCGGAAGGATTCTCAACCACTACTTCGCTGCCACAGATTTTCCCAGCCATGCTAAACCTTCCATTCCATAATCACCCTACAACCATTTTACAAAGCCCCTATGTAATCAACTATCGATTCGAATATTGCCCTGCCGTCCCCATTATTATCCTCGTTTTTCCCCGGACTCTCCCCGCCCCGCCACCCCGGATGCTGCCATGAATAGAATGCCCGCTCAGGATGGGGCATCATGCCGAGCACATTGCCATCAGGATTACATATGCCTGCTATATTCGATATCGAGCCGTTCGGGTTCCAAGGATAACCCACCACTGCCCCATTCTCGTCCACGTACCTGAAAACGATTTGCCCGTTTTCCCCCATCTCGTGCAGATACCGTTCCTCCTTTTCCCGGGGAAGCATGAATTTCCCCTCCATGTGGGCAGACGGAATGAGTGACAATTCTCCCTTCTTGACCTTTGATGTCAGAGGCGAGGGATTATCATGCCTCAACAACGTGGGCCTGCATTCAAATTTGTTCGAATCATTCACTGCCAGGGCAGCCTCGGGCGCCTTGCTTATTCCGTCAACTGCCGGCAGCAACCCCAGTTCTATCAAAACCTGAAAACCGTTGCATATACCGACAACGGGATAACCGTTTTCCACAAATTCCTTCAACTCGTCCATCATCAGTGCCTTGGTACGGGCAGCGAATATTGCCCCCGCTCTCACATAATCGCCCGATGAAAACCCCCCTGGAATAAACATACCCTGATAATCGAAAATGCTCCTTTTCTGATTCCTGCTCAATTCATTCAAATGCACGTATTCTGGATGGACACCGAGCTCTGCAAAAGCCCGAAAGGATTCGTCCTCACAGTTGGTGCCCTCGATGCGCAGAATGGCAATTTTTATGTCTTTCTTTTTCACGTGAAGTAATATGAGCAGCCATATAAGAAATTAGTCCTTATGGAAGATACACTCTACCAAGCGGCATACGCCCATCCCCATAAATGGTGGGGTTTCCCGGCAGAGTGCTGGCACAAATTCCGGTATATCGAAGGCTTAACTTCTCAGGAGTTTGACCAACCCTATAAAAATTAGTATTTCAGCAGTAATAAGAGCAGTCATCCAAGGAATAATAAAGAAAAGAAAGAAAATAAGTACTGCAGCTGCCAACAGCGAGAAAAAAGGTTTGCGATCTTCTTTCTTTAGCAATTTTCCCACCCTAACTTATCCATATTCTTCCATAAGCCATGGGAAATAAAATACTTTTGCAAATGTTGTTTGTATTCTGTCTCCCCTCAGTCCTAACGAATAGCTCGGCCCCAATGAGCAGCCATATAAGAAATTAGTCATTCCTGCCATGAGTCAAAGCCGTTCGACATCTTTAAAAACAGACATGTATTACATTTCTTGAAAAAAGTAATACGGGTGAAAAATGCATATTCCAGATGGGTATCTCGGGCCGGCAACATGCATTGTGATGTATGCCATTATGGTACCAATATGGTGGCTGGCGGCAAAAACAGCAAGGGAAAAGCTGGGGGACAGATCCGTGCCCGTGCTCGCCATGCTCACTGCCATTTCTTTTCTCGTGATGATGTTCAACTGGCCTGTGCCCAACGGAACAACAGCCCATATGGTGGGGGGAACGTTAATTGCCATCGTGCTTGGTCCGTGGGCCGCGGTTATCGGCATTACAATTGCCCTTGTCATTCAGGCTTTTTTCTTCGGTGACGGAGGCATAATTGCCCTCGGAGCAAACAGCTTCAACATGGCTTTCGTGCTCTCGTTCGTCGGTTACTATGTGTACAAAGGCGTATTTAAAACCATCAAGTCGAGAAAGCCATCGGCGGAAACGTTTGCCGCCGGAATTGGCGCTTATGCTGGAATAAATGTTGCTGCACTTGCCGCTGCCGTGGAATTCGGCATACAACCGTATATCTCCCAGGGTTACTGTCCCTACGGATTGGATACGGCAATCCCTGCAATGGCATTTGCCCATCTCATTGTTGCGGGCCCCGTCGCTGCTGCGGTGACCGGTCTGGTTGTGGGCTACATGAGAAAAAATCGTCCCGACCTCCTCAACCTTGAAAAGCTAACACTCTCTGAGGGATGAAATGGAAAAATGGATGAAAAAGGCATGGCTTGCAATAAGCGTTTTCGTAGTGATTGTGCCCGTGGGCATTCTTCTCACATGGAATTACGAGGATGCATGGGGAGAGTGGGACAGTGTCGATGAAGGAAATACCACATGGACACCCAGGGAATACAGCGGAGAGGCACCCCTTCCAGACTATAATGTGCCTGGCTGGGAAAGCAAGGTTATGTCATCCGTGGGTTACTGGATTTCCGCTGTCATTGGCATGTCAATGAGCGTTATCTTCGTGCTCGGCATTTCGAAAGCGATGGAACTCCGGCGCGGCAGGAAAATATGAGCAGATTTGTCGACAAAACACTGGATGATGTAATCGGGTATATCAGCCAGTCCATATACTCCGAGAAATATTCAAAAAAGAACGGACTGCTGCAGGGAATGGACTGCAGGGCAAAATTGGTTGCATTCCTGTTCCTTATATTTGCCGCTGTTTATGTTAGAACTATAGAAATTCTTCTGCTCTTCCTTTTGCTTTCGGCAATCCTTGCAGTTTCATCAAAAATTTCCCTCTCGTTTTACATCCCCCGTGTCTGGCTTTTTATTCCCCTCTTCACGGGCGTCATAGCAATTCCTGCAACCTTGAATGTTGTCACTCCCGGCACGGAAATCGTCAAAGTGCTGTCGTTCAACGGCTGGTACCTCTCCATAACCAGAGAGGGTGCACATGCAGCCGCTATTCTGGTGATAAGAGTGGCATCAACTTCGTCATTTGCAATACTGCTGACATTAACTACGAGATGGAACGATGCCGTGGATGCCATGCATTCGCTGAGACTACCAAAAATATTTGTGCTCATACTTTCAATGTCTTACCGCTACATATTTTTACTTCTCGACATGACGAAGAAAATGCTGCTCTCACGGAAAAGTAGGATACTGGGCAAGGAAAGGTCGGTAAGCAGCTGGAAGTTGTATTCCCCCATCGTTGCCGCTCTTTTTATGAAATCGTTCTCGTTCGACGAGGAGGTATACTTTGCGATGCTGACAAGAGGATTCGGAAATAAAGGAGAGATATCAAAATACAAAAACATTGATATAAAAAGCGCCGTATTTCTGATTCTGTGTATTTCGATGGCAATGCTCTTGGTTTTGTATGAAAGGTTATATCCGCCGGCGGTGCTTCAATGGCTGTTCCCGTGATAGAGCTGGAAGATGTATCGTACACATATCCCGACGGAACGGATGCACTCAGCCATGCATCCCTCAAAATATTTGAAGGGGAGAGCACTGCCATTGCAGGCCCGAACGGGGCGGGGAAAAGTACACTGCTGCTGATTATGGGAGGACTGCTTGCCCCTTCTTCCGGCACGGTGAAAATTTTTGGCAAAAAAATTGATGGGAAGACAATAAGCCGGTCGAAAAGGATGTATGACATAAGGAAAAGGATGGGCATCGTTTTTCAGAATCCGGATGTGCAGCTTTTTTCCTCGACGGTATATGATGATGTGGCGTTCGGCCCGATCCATCTCGGAATAAGCGAGGGTGAAATAGAAAGCAGGGTGAAGGGCACGTTAAAATCCTTGGGAATAGAGCATATTTCGGATAAGCACCCGTATGACCTCAGCAGAGGGGAGAAAAGAATGGCTGCAATTGCCACCGTACTGGTCTCGTCTCCCGATGTGCTGCTGCTGGACGAGCCGACCGCAGACCTGGACCCGAAGAACAGAATGGAGTTTGTCGGCTTACTTAAAAGGCTGGGCGGAGAAGGAAAGACAATAGTGATAGCCACACATAATATGGACATTCTGCCGGAAGTAGCCGAGAAAATATTCGTCATAAACAGGGAGGCGGTGGCGGCGGGGGGGGTAAGAGATGTGTTGCTGGACGAAGAGCTGCTTGAAAAAACAAACCTTGATGTTCCCGTGGTCGCCCGTCTGTTCAAACTGCTAAAAAATTCCGGTTTCAAAAATGATGAAACACCCCTGACGGTGGAGGGTGCAATCGAGAACATAAAAAAGATGATTGAAAGGGAAGGCAAATAATGAAATCATGCACGAATGTTTCCCCTGATGGTTTCTATAAGTGTGACGGCATCCTTCGCCCCTTTCAGAAATATGATGTATCTCCTTTCATCCGTTGCAATACTCATCTTTTTGAAAAGCCGTCCCACAACATCCATTCCGGTTATCGAATCAATACTTATATCAATGCGTCTTTTGCCGGCAAGGGGACGAAACGAAAGCTTACTGCCAGTGATGGAAAGAGTTCCAACAATCCTCAACTTCCCCGAGCGTATGTTTGCCTTTCTATGCAGCAGTACCTTCTCCTCTGACGGTGCCACACCACAATATGACAACGCCGGTTTAAACTTTTGCTCCTACAGGAACTTGATGAAGAGAGGAAGGAATACGAGCGACACAATGGACATCAGCTTTATCAGTATGTTCAGCGACGGACCCGACGTATCCTTGCATGGGTCGCCGACCGTATCACCAACCACGGCAGCCTTGTGAGCCTCGCTCCCCTTCCCCCCCAAGTTACCCGATTCTATGTACTTCTTTGCATTATCCCAGGCAGCCCCTGCATTGGCAAGGAATATCGCAAGCAGGAATCCGCTTGCAGTCGCACCTGCCAGTAGACCAACAAGAGCATCTATGCTCAATATGCCAACAACCAGCGGGGTCGTTACTGCAATAACAACCGGAAGAATCATTTCCCTCAACGCTCCTTTTGTCGCTATCTTAATGCACCGCTCATGGTCGGGCTTTCCTTTTCCTTTGAGTATTCCAAGCTCCTTGAACTGCCTTCTGACCTCATCCACCATCTTCTCGGCAGCCCTTCCGACAGCACCCATGGTGAGTGCGGAGAATATGAACGGGAGCATCGCACCTATAAACAGTCCTGCCATCACTTCGGGCTGGATGAGCGATATATTTACAGATATTCCCGCTTTTTCAACAGATTTGACAAAAGTGAAAATCAGAGCGAGGGCAGTTATTGCAGCAGAACCGATGGCAAAACCTTTTCCCATGGCAGCGGTTGTATTGCCCACGGCATCAAGATCTTCCGTCTTCTTCCTTATGTCTTCGCCCATCTCGGCCATTTCCGATATGCCTGCAGCGTTGTCCGCAACAGGGCCGTAACAGTCAGTGGCAAGAGATATTCCGAGTGTTGAGAGCATACCCACGGCAGCCAGTGCTACACCATACACCCCATAATAATTATGCGCAAGAATCATTGCAACGGCTGTTGCCAAAATTGGAATGAAAACGCTCATCATGCCTATCGAAAGCCCCTGAATTAGTTCCGTGGCTGCACCGGTTGTGGACGCCTCTGCTATCTTTTTTACGGGGAGACGCTGATCCGATGTGAAATATTCGGTTGCAAGCCCTATTATTATGCCGTCCACCAGCCCCACAAGTATTGCATAGAACGGATCAAGGTTGGGCATGGTGTAATGAGTGGTAATGAAAGCAAGAACGGCAAAGATGATGGCTGAACCGAACAAACCGTTTCTCATGGCCGTGTATGCATTCTTTTCGCTCCTGACAAACGATAATGCTATGATCGATGAGAATATGCCCATTGCTGCAATGAGGAGTGGATATACTGTTTCGGGAGCCGTGGCAGAATACCCGACAAGTATTGCAAGTGCTATTGAGGCTATGATAGAATCAACATATGATTCAAACAAATCTGCGCCCATTCCGGCGACATCCCCGACATTGTCACCCACATTATCAGCAATAACGGCAGGGTTGCGCGGGTCATCCTCCGGAATGCCTGCCTCCACCTTGCCAACGATATCCGCCCCAACATCGGCAGATTTTGTGTAAATGCCCCCTCCGACTCTGGCAAACAATGCAATGCTGCTTGCCCCGAAACCAAAACCGAATAGGATGGTTGAAAGCGATGCATTGTCAATGAACGCCTGGTAAAAGATATAGACGCCTATCACTCCGAGGCCGACAACCGATAGACCCATGACCGCACCAGACGAAAATGCTATCCTCAGCCCGTATCCGAAACTTTTTTTGACTCCTTCAGCCGCCCTTGCATTTGATTTCGTGGCGATTCTCATGCCTATGTTGCCCGCGAGCCCGGAAAAAATTGCACCCACAAGGAAGGATACAGCAGTCTGCCACGGCATATCAGTGTAATGGGACACGACTAGAAGCAATGCCATCACAACAACCACAAATACAGATATGATTTTGTACTCTTCGTTAAGAAATGTCATCGCTCCGCGGTGGATGCTATCCATCAATTCCTTCATTCTTTTATTGCCTGCAGACTTTGATAAAACAAAATGCGCAAAATATGCCGCGACGATAATCGCAACAACTCCTGCCAGAGGCGGTATAACGCTTATATCCATATCCAACATGGGGAGGGAAATACAAAGCAGATATTTAAGTATTAAGGATTTTATATCATATCATACAAGGTAATTTATGACATATTCTGCCAGACCTTTTGCTATCTGGAAAGATGCACGGACCACGCATGCAAAATGGCAGAAAAATAAATTACATGGTCACGGGAGTGAGAAAGGAGGTCACCCCTTCCACGCAATAAATTGCGTGGCTTTCCCCTCAAGGGGAAGAAAACGCCTATCGGCGTTTTATGATTTTCCAGGCGATTCATCCCAGACCTAAAGGTCTGGGTTTTCTCGCTTGGATTTCATAAGATAAAAGGAAGCAAGATTTTGAATCTTCGATGACTTAATCTGTAATTGCTGAATATTTTTTATATTCCATTTGCACAATATGAGCATGGAAAAGAAGAGCTTAAATATTTAGTTTAGCATTACAAATTATGCAGTTTCACGAATTGATTTCGGGAAATTGGAGTTAATTGAAATCACTACGGACACCAAATTATACAACATCACATTTCTTAATTAGTTCGTTCAAGAAACTTAGAATACGTCTTAAGTCATCTATCGATATTTTTTTAGATTCTTCTGTCACAGAGAATTCGTTTTCCAATAGTTCAATGCCTTCAATGAATCTGATTAGGTGTTTAATATTAAAATCCAGATCCTTGAATGTTTGAGAGTCGAATAGAATGCGATATCTTTTTAGCCCACTCTTCCCATATCGATCGTTAAATCCTCTAGATATATCCATTTCGGTACCAGTGATTTCACTATATCCAATAAACCATTCTGCGTGAACATATAAATTTCGTATCTCGCTTAATTTTGTAACACATTTACTAAAAATCTCAATCTTTGAAGATAGCTCGGAATTGGGAAATAATTCTTTGAAAATTGAGTGAAATTTCTGATTCAATTCATCCATGCCCATCTTTGCTAGTAGTATGTATATTGGGTTATGTCCTTTTTCAAAGTCTAATCCCAAATACATTATTTGTTCACACAATTTCCACTTAATCTGCCCAGTAAGTGTTTCAAAATCTACAACAATTCTTCCGATTGCCTCATACTCTTTTAATCTATCTTTCTGCATGATAATAAGCTAATTATCATAATATTAAATATTTTCTGTAAATTTGGCATCCTTCGTGACTTCTCCACTCTTTGCCTTACGGCTCAAGAATATAACAAGTGGATATCAGGCTACGCTTACGTTCCGCCCAAATTGCTCACTTCACTCGGACTTCAGATACCCCAAACGTTATATGAAATCACCCGGATTTCGAGAGAAAAATTTATAAGCCTCTTTGCCCTTGTATATTATCAAGTAACAGTTTAAAGAATAAAAAAAGGGAGGAATTATATGAGTAACAAGATTCAAAAAAAGAAATTAACTACAGCCTTTGGGATACCCGTTGGTGACGATCAAAATAGTCTCACTGCTGGGAAACGAGGACCTGTTTTGATGCAGGATGTTCACCTGCTGGAGAAGTTGGGTCATTTTGATCGTGAGCGTATACCTGAACGCGTAGTACACGCAAAGGGAGCTGGTGCGGGGGGATACTTTGAAGTTACTGCAGATGTTACAAAGTACACCAAGGCAAAGTTCCTCTCTGAAGTTGGCAAGCAAACCGAAGTATTTGCCCGCTTCTCGACCGTTGGAGGAGAAAAGGGATCAGCAGATGCTGAGCGTGATCCGCGAGGATTTGCGGTTAAGTTTTATACCGAGGAAGGTAACTATGACTTTGTAGGAAATAATACCCCAGTTTTCTTTATACGTGACCCATTAAAATTCCCAGATTTCATACACACGCAGAAACGTAACCCAGCCACCAACTGTAAAGACCCAGACATGTTCTGGGATTTCCTTTCTCTAACCCCCGAGTCAATTCACCAAGTAACCATTCTTTTTTCTGATCGCGGTATTCCTGCTACTTATCGACACATGAATGGTTATAGCAGTCACACTTTTAAGTGGTATAACGAAAAGGGTGAATATTTCTGGGTACAGTATCATTTTAAGACTGACCAGGGAATAAAAAATCTTACTCGACAAGAAGCGGATATTATACGAGCAAAGGACCCAGACCATGCTACAAGAGATCTCTACGAAGCTATCGAACGAGGTGATTACCCATCATGGACCCTCCAGATGCAGATAATGCCACCTGAGGATGCAAAGGATTACCGTTTTGATATCTTAGATATCACAAAAGTCTGGCCACATGCCGATTATCCGCCGATCGAGGTAGGCAAGCTAGTTTTAAACCGCAATCCTGAAAATTACTTTGCAGAAGTTGAGCAGGCTGCATTCTGCCCAGGAAACTTGGTACCAGGCATTGCTGCTTCGCCAGATAAGATGCTCCAGGCTCGTCTTTTTTCGTATCATGATACACATATCCACAGACTAGGGCCAAACTATCATTTGATCCCGGTAAATGCACCCAAAAATATACCTGAGATGAGTTATCAGCGTGATGGATTCATGCGCACCGATTCGGGTGGTGGTGGGGGGGCGAACTACTGGCCAAATACTTTCAATGGACCAGAGCCGGACATTTCTGCAAAAGAACCTCCTTTCGAAATTTCTGGGGAGGCAGATCGTTATCCATACACGCATCCCAACGACGATTTTGTTCAGCCTGGGAATCTGTATCGTGATGTGATGACTGATCAGGACCGAGAAAATCTAATAGGTAACATTGTTAATCATCTCGGTAAAGCACAAAAGCGTATCCAACTTCGCCAGACAGCTCTATTCTTCAAGGCAGACCCAGATTATGGCCGCCGAGTGGCCGATGGACTTAAACTGGATCTAAAAGAAGTTGAGAATTTAGCTAATATGCCACAAGAAGAGCGAGTGAAAGCAACAGCATGAACAGATAGCCCAATAGAAAAATCTAATCAAAATCCGTTTCAACTATTTATACCAATGCTTTTCACTTCAAAGTTCGAATAGATTGAATATGTATAGTAACGCCAATAGCTATTAGAATTAAAGTGATTCTGACAAAAAGATTGGTAACTATAAGAGCGGCTGAAAACAATATCGTAATCCATAAAAAAGAAATAGATATAATCTTAACTTTTAATGGTATGCCTCTACCTTCTCTATAATTTTTAATGTAATTTCCAAACAGCTTATTACTTATAAGCCAATTATAAACTCTTCTTGAGCTTCTTGCATAGCACCACGCTGCAAGTAATAGAAAAGGAGTGGTTGGTAAAATTGGTAAAAATATTCCGATTATTCCAATCACAACAAAGAATGTCCCCGAGACAATCAGCATTCCTCTGATCACCCGATTAATTACCATATTTTTCTGATTGGAAGCAACATGACCCTGTTTTCCACAATTCTTTCTCATAATAATACCACTGCTCAAGTTTGGCTCACACCTTATTTCTGCTATAACTTGAGAATATATCCCTACTAAAAATAATTTGTGAAGTGATTTATATATGCCCCCCTCATTTCTAAGTGAGGGAAGAAGGACACACGGCAACACATGCGGGCAACTCTGCGGATACTTAGTGTCCTTGCCTCGGGCTTACGCCCTCGGCCACATAACAGGCGGGTATCTGGCTTCGTGCCTTTGGCACTCCGATCCAAATTTGCTCCCTGCGGTCGCAAACTTCAGATACCCGCCAGCCGTTAAGCAAAATCGGGGGCAAAATATGCGGAGAGAAATTAAATGGAACCGATAACACAAATTATAGTATACCTCCTGATCGGCCTTTTTGCAGGTTTCATGAGTGGTATGTTTGGAATTGGTGGTGGTACTGTAAGAATACCTTTGCTTAATCTTGCAGGTTTGCCTTTGCTGAATGCTTTTGGAATTAATTTCCTTGTCATCCCTTTTGCATCGTTTGTAGGTGCTACAACCCAAAGAAGAAACATTGCAAAAGAGATAGTTCTCTACGCCATTATTGGAGGTGTGTTAGGAGAAGTAATTGGAGCATATTTTGTAGGGTTTATTCCGACACTAATCTTAGCCATTATCTTTGTTACACTTTGTTTTATAGTAGTATTTGGCATTCATTCAAGAAGGATTGTGCCAAAGCTTACTCAAAAGATTAAACCTACTAAGAAAAATATCTTTGGTT
>CAZSHJ010000054.1:0-11397 GCA_964606745.1 uncultured Thermoplasmatales archaeon
AAATTGTGAGTGATTACTTAAAAATAGTGAAATTTTTTACTTTCGGAAGTACTGATGTATCAAATAACTTTTTATCTTCATATATCAGATTTCCACACTTGTTACAATAGTATTCCCAATCTGTCATTTTAATCTCCATTAGATTATTTAACTTTTGATACAAATAGATACGATGTATAACACTTTTTATAAATCATATCCTCAATTCCATCAAAACTTTTTTATCTTGTAGACACTGTTAAAAAATAATGCATGTTTTATAAATCACTTTTTAATAGTTCTTACTCCATCTTTTGTGCCCACGATGACCATTGTAGTAAGTCCCACGAAAAGTCCGTTTTCCACCACGCCCGGAATGCCGTTCAATGCCCTTTCCATCTCCTCCGCATTTTCGATGTTTTCATATCTGCAGTCAAGTATGTAATTTCCGTTGTCCGTGACAAAGTCCCTTCTCCTGGGTTCGAATCCCATTGCTTCTAGTCTGCGCACAACGCTTTTCCATCCGAACTTCACAACCTCGATCGGCAGAGGAAATGAAAAATCATTGACAATCTTTGATTCATCCGCCACTATCACCTCTTTATTTGAACAGATTGCCACCATTTTTTCCCTGAGTAAAGCACCGCCTCCCCCTTTTATAAGATTCAAATTTCCGTCCACTTGGTCTGCACCGTCGATGGTCACGTCTATCTCGTGCTCATCAAGCGTAACAAGAGGTATGCCTTCCTTTATTGCCAATTTTTCAGATTCAATGGACGTTGGAATACCCGTTATTTCCATGCCTGCCCTGACCATCTCTCCGATTTCCTCAATCGCATACTTCGCCGTGGAGCCCGTCCCCAGCCCCACCACCATTCCGTCCTTAACATGGTTCACTGCACGATGGGCAGCCACTTTTTTCAACTCCTCCATGATTGTAAAGGGACATTTTTATAAAAAGATTTAGAAAAAGATTTCGTCATATGTACATCAGCGTGGCAAAAAGAGTGATGCTGATTACGAGAAGTGCACCCCATATCCCTTTACTCCAGTTAAAAATCTTCAACCCGTCCAGGGGCCCGAATGGCAAGAGGTTGAAGAATGCAAGAAACGCATTTATGTACGCCACAAATAAGGCAATGTGCGCCACCGTGCCAACTGAAAAAAGCCACACTGCCATGAATAGCAGGGAAATAAGGATATTTGTAAGGGGGCCTGCAGCAGATATCTTTCCGCTCTCCTCCCTGCTCGGCCTGCCCCATATCTGGACTGCCCCGGGAGCGGCGAATACAATCCCGACCGTCACACCGAGTAAGAGGGCAATCAATAATCCTTGGGGAAACATCCTGAATTCGGACCAGTAGCCGTATTTCTGCCCCATGTATTTATGGGCGGTCTCGTGACAGAAAAATGCAGTGACTATTGCGAGAAACGAGAGAGGAATATTTCCGATTGCAGAAGCAATGTGTGCACTTGGAGGGTAAGGCACAAAAACAAATGAAAAAGCAATTGTGAGGACTGCCATTGCAATGAGGATATGAATAATCTCGGTTCTGCTGAATTTTATGCCCGAGGAACCTCTGTGGTTATCGTAACTACCGCCATAACTCAGGGGCACATCGTGGAATGAATAGTAAACCTTTCTACCGTCCATGTCGTGTAAACTCCGGCTGTTTATCAATTTTTTCCATTATCATATGCCTTTAGAACATTCTCAAGCATGCAGGCGATGGTCACTGGACCCACGCCTCCAGGAACGGGTGTTATCATTTCCGCCTTTTCTTTCACGGAATCGAAATCAACATCACCGTATACATATTCACCTTCCTTCACAATTCCCACATCTATAACGATTGCCCCTTCCTTCACATGTTCCCTTGTTATAATCCCTCTTACTCCGGCACCCGTAATGACAATGTCAGCCCTGCTCGTGTATTCTGCAAGGTTTTTTGTGTAGACGTGACATACGGAGACGGTTGCATTCCTGTTGAGCATCATGGCCGCAAGGGGTTTCCCCACGATATTGCTGTGATTCACAATCACAACACCTTTTCCTTTGACATCTATACCTTCATGCTCAAGTATCTTCATCACGGCAAGCGGTGTACACGGAACAAGAAATTCTCTGTTTAGCATTGTCATTCCGATATTATAGGGATGGATACCTTCGACATCTTTTTTCGGGTCAACCGCTACCGAAACCTCACCGTAATTAATCCCTGGAAGCGGAAGCTGAATCATTATCCCGTGTACGCTCTCATCCCTGTTCAGTTTTTTCACGGCATTTATTATACTCTCTTTATCGGTCCCCCGAGAGAATCTCAACGTTTCTGACTCGAAGCCCACTCTTTTGCATGCCCTCTCCTTGAGTCCTGCATACAGTTCCGATTCCTCGCTTCCCTCAACGAGGATTGTAGCTACACGGAGTCTTTCTTCCGTTATGTGTTCCCCGATTTTTTGTTCCATCTCACTTGCAATTACCCTGCCACCCACAATGTACATAATAATGAAATATGGCCAAAATAAAAATAGTTTTGTGTCCGTCTATGATGATAAAATTCACATAGCCATGGGATAAAATATGTGGAAAACAGTGATTGCCACTGCGGTTGCCACACCCATGACTATTACCCATCTCGGGTCTATCTTCACTCCTGTCTTTTCCTCTTCGAAGTAACGTATAAGACCGGCAGCAGATTGAAATCCGGTGTTCTTCTTCTTTGCCATGTAAAACAAAATATCCTTGCCGTATTTATACGTTTTTGTTAAATCCCCCCAGATGCCCAAAATTTTTCGAAGGTTTTAAGTACAATCACGGAAAATACGTAAATGTACAGGGAAGGGGAAACCGAGGTTGGGGTAGAGAGCTATTTTAATACGCCTACCTCAGGTTTCCCCCAAATTGTCCTTGGTATGTTCACTCTATACTTGCTAGATTCAGTCCCCGTAATACATGGATTCTGGACATATAAAATTAATGGGAAAGGATTAAAAAAGCCAATCAATGATGATTTTTTACTGCAATGCCAACAATATCTTTTATCCCGTCATACCCCTGCAACTTCAGCCATCCTTCAAGTTCATTGCATATCTCTCCAAAAATTTTCTCGCCGCGATAGTATATTCCGCTCCCTATCTGAACTGCCGAAGCACCAGCCATCATATATTCCAGGACGTCCATGGTACGGGTTATGCCCCCAACCCCGATAATAGGAATATCAACCTTTCCTGCCAGTTCATAGACGCATCTTATGCCTATGGGTTTTATTGCCGGGCCTGAATATCCGCCCACCTGATTGGCAAGTATGGGTGTGGCTGTTTCCACGTTAATTGCCATTGCCCTGATGGTATTTATCGCAACAATTGCATCTGCACCGCCCGCCTCCGCCGCCTCCGCCCTCTCGATAATATTCTCTGCGCCGAGTTTCACGAATACGGGTATCTCGACACTTTCTTTTACAGCCCCCACCGCCTCGCGGATCGTCTCAGTTGGAAAGCCCGCCCCGTAACTTCCGGCATGAGGGCAACTCATATTCATTTCTATTGCATCCACCTTTCCTTCGATTATTTTTGCCACACCCGAGAATTCACCTTTGTCTTTCCCGAGGATGCTGCCAATGATATTATCGACGTTTATGCCGTCCAACTCGTTCAGATAGTATTCTGCGCCCGGATTCGGAAGCCCCATGGCATTCAGCAGGCCGTGCTCCATCTCGACCACCGAGGGATTTCCATGCCCCTTCCTCATCTCCATGCCGATCGACTTTGTTACAACAGCACCTGCATCGCCAAATTTTTCCATGCTCTGCCGGGTCATGTCGAGTATGCCCGAAGCCAGCATCAATGGATTTTTCATCTTTAACGACCCCACGGATGTTTCAAGGCACATAGTTTTTAAATGTGGTTCCGTATTTAAAACAATGGCAAAATATCTGAAAACGGAGTGGTTCGGCATTTTTCTTCTCGACGATAACGGAATACTGGACAGGCAACTGTTTCCGAAAGATGCAGGCGAGATTGCAGAACGTCTGCTATTGATAGAGAAGGGTTCTATCCTGGACGAAGAAAAGTTTTTCATGGCATATCGTCCCCTTGTCGAAGAAAAAAGGCTCGAAAAACTCTATGACATGTGCAAGAAAATCCCCGACGTGAACGTGAGATGCGAGGAATACGGCTATAGCAAAAAGTTGCTCAGGGAGGCTTCCGTTATGCTTGCAAAGCACATGATGAGGGAGGAGTACGGAAAAAGGGAGAGAAGAATATCCCAGGCAATATATTCCATCGATGATTTTCTGAAAACAATCAACATACTCAATGAAAGGCTTTACGAATGGTACGGGTATTTTTCAATCGGCAGGACAAAAATGAAAAATCTGGCGAACTTCATTGTCAATGAATGGGATATGGACGGCGAGAGCGGGCTGGACACGCAGGAGGAGGAATCGCTCAAAAGGCTGGCAGGGGCAATCGTTGAGATGAATGAAGCATATGCAGCCACGGAGCAATATGTGAAAAATGCAATGAAACATATGGCACCAAATCTCAGCATGCTTGTCGGAGAATCAATAGCTGCCAGATTGATTGCAGTTGCTGGCGGGCTTGACCGACTGGCTTCAATGCCATCCGGAACGATTCAGGTACTGGGGGCGGAAAAGGCACTATTCAGGCACATCAAGGAAGGCACTGCGCCTCCAAAGCACGGAGTGATATTCCAGCATGAATTCATAAACAAGGCACCGAAGAAATACAGGGGAAGGATAGCACGTACCATGGCTGCAAAGATAGCCATTGCATCAAGGGCAGATGTGTTTACAGGAAGGGATATAGCTGATGAATTGAAGGAAGATCTGGAGAAAAGAATAAGGGAAATAAGAAAGTAGTCATAACTGGAACAGAAATGTTCCCTATTGGAACCATGAAAGTGAAATAGGGGCTGCGCCCCTATTTCACTGGGAGTATAAAGATAAGCAAGTTGATGGTTCTTCAAATAGTCGATCTGGTTAGTATTACTGTGCAGAACTGGTATGGGCAGGGTATATGTATGCCTCGGGGAATACAATAAACTTAGATAGCCATGATACTTCTACAGATCATAGAGTATACCCAAAGGACATATATGATAGCAGCTATGTTGATGTCTGGTATGACGAAGGTGTATTCCTCTAATTTCCTCCCTTCTTTCTTCTTTTGATAAGCTTTTTATAAAGAAAGAGGATAAAAAATGATAAAAATGAAGATAGTGTCGATATTCCCCGTAATAACTGTGTTGGCCGCCATTATCCTTTTTTTAAATGTTAAAAGCCTAGATATAAATGAATCATCTGATAATATTGGAATGTCCAGCAACGGCGAGTGGAACAAAATATATGAAAATTTTGCTGGAGAAGCATTTGGCATCATAAAGGTGAATGGGGGCTATGCCATTACGGGAGGATGTATGGCACAAAATACGAGCTGGAGTAAATCAGATGTTTTTCTTCTAAAAATTGACGAAAATGGAAGTATAATATGGAATAAGACTTATGGAGGAAAAGATTACGAAAGAGGAGAGGATATACTAAAAACAGAAGATGGATACATTATATGCGGAGTAACCGCTTCATATGGAAAGGAAGGGCACTGGGATGCATGGGTAATTAAAATAGATGAGCATGGAAATGAAATATGGAATAAAACATATGACCATGGAGATATGGAATGGGCTACGAGAATCATCAAAGTTGGCAATGGGTATATAGTTTGTGGGAACACGATCGGAACGCCACCCTCTGGATGGTTGATTAAAGTGGACAATCAGGGGGATGAAATATGGAATAAAACTTATGGAGGACGGGATGTGGAAAGATTTTTGGATATAGCTGAAACAGATAACGGATATATACTTGCAGGTACTACAGCCACCTATGATGTCGGCTTTACCGATGGCTGGCTTCTGAAAATAGACAAGCAAGGTAATGAAATATGGAATAAAACTTTTGGGAGAAGATTCGGGGACTCTATTCATGGTTGCCTATATGATAACGGAACTTATATCTTGGCGGGTGGTTCTTATGATGTGTTTTTAGAAAACGGAAAAACAGGGGCAGATCCCCGTATATGGGTTATAAAATGTGCAGATTATCCCCCTCCAGAGATCAAAATGACAAGGCCAAAAAGTGATTATCTATATCTTTTTGATAGAGAAATAATGCCCGCAAAAAGAACATTAATTTTAGGAGGTATAACTGTAGTTGCAGAAGTTAATGACTCCATGGAGGACGTGAACAGGGTAGAGTTCTATTTGGCAAGTGAAAAAATGTACGATTATGAAGCGAGAGCGGTATTGTATAATCCTCCTTACGAATGGAAATGGAATTCATTTTCTGTAGGATTAAGAACACCATATACAATCACAGCAGGGGCGTATTATGGAAATGCGGGAGGCGTTATTGCAGATAATAAGGTAGAAGTGTACATTGTAAATTTGGCACCTGTGTCTTCTGCCCCTACTGATGCTGGAAATTAAGCATTCATAAAAAACAATATTTTGCAATCGAAGATTATTTTTATTGCTTCCTGATGCAGTATTAATGAAATTCATTATAATTATTACAATCGCCATAATTTTGTTGTCATCGTTTTCATCTGCCGTGGCAGATATTACAGATGATACCATCCCTTCAAGCGATTATGTTCCTGCTGTTTCGGAAAATGCCGTCTCCTATGACAAAGGGTACAGATACAATGTACAGGGACTTATTTATGTCCATATAGAAGGGGATGCTTATGAACGAGGGTACCAGCACGGCTATCTGCTTTACCCGGAAATAATGGATATGATGTATCGATGGAGTAATATAATACACAACTGCCCGATAGTCCTGAAATACGTAACGCTGAATGAAAGCTCCGCGCGATACGAGAAAATCTCAAGTATATGGTGGAACTACTGCAGAAATAAGGCAATGAATATCTTCTGGGACAAGTATCCTCCAGAGTACAAGGCTGAGATAAAGGGAATATCGGATGCCGTAGCATCCAGAGGCGGCAAGATGTTTGGTGAAACGGTATCATATGAAGATATCCTGACGCTTAACGAAATGTACGAGTTGATGTCTATTCTTGTAAGCCCCATTAAGAGCATCCACCCGCTCCGTACGCTATTTTATGATATACTCGGTGCCGCTCCGGAACTGGAAAATAAAGAGAATGAATTTATCTTTTCAATTGTCAGTCTGCCACCCACACACCACTGCGACGGATTCATCGCCACGGGGGATGCCACAACCAACGGGCAGATTGTTGCCACGGATTCTGTATGGTGCGGGGGGTGGTGGTATACATATTACATAGCCCAGCGGTGGAATATCATACTGGATATTGTGCCTTCACAGGGGAACAGAATTATAATAGGCACCTCACCGGGTTACATATGGAGCGATGAGGACTACTGGCAAAATGATAAAGGAATCATTCTCATTGAGACGACATGCCCGCAGGGCCTATGGAAAAATGGTCTTCCTCTTGCAGTAAGGACCAGAACGGCTCTCCAGTACGGGGAGAATATAGACGATGTGATAGAGTACATGAGAACGGACTGCAACGGCGTTATGAATGCCGTATGGCTTATCGGCGATACGAAAAACGGGGAGATTGCCCGTCTGGAACTGGGGCTTTATGAAAGTGCGGTATGGAGAACGAAGAACGGTTTCTACTGGTCCGCAAACAACCCGATGGATCCCTCGGTTAGAAAAGAGCAGTTGAGATTCGAGAGTATAAAGGGTGCCCTTTTCAGGGTCGTCAATATGCTTTTCAATACCTCCGGCTACGAGTACTATACATTGAAGTATTTTCCCTCCGACAGGGACATAAAATTTGAGGAATTCGGGAACGATAATTATGGAAATATTGATGTGGATGCAGTAAAAAATCTCATGTCAAATCCACCGATAACGGATTTTTCCACCGACTGCAAACTCACTGACAGTAATCTTCTCTCACAAAATGCACTCTGGGCATTCTGGGGAAATCCTAACGGAGAGGTGTGGAATGCATCATCTTTAAAATCGAATCTGAGGGGTGCGGCAGATGTCCCGCCCGCCGGGTGGGTGCGTTTTTACGGTATCCCTTCATCTGCCGCCCCGCAGGTTAATTACAATCCGTCATCTTCCACAGGAGATGAAGCAGTGGTGGCATGGGAGTACGATATGGGGGGAAACAATTTTGAATGTGCGTCTGGTATCGCAGGTGGAGACGCGGTTTATATGTCGACAAATACAGGGAAACTGTATGCCTTCGATAATAGAAGTGGAAACCTTTTGTGGAATAAGGTCATGGGAGAGAAAACCACCATGCCATCATATCACGAAGGAACGATTTTTGTTGGGGCCGACGGCATCCTATATGCCCTGAATACAAATGGCGATGTGGAATGGAGTTATGATGCAGATGTCTCATCCCGGCCGGTTGTCGATGATGATTCGGTGATTGCAGGATGTGAAGACGGAAACGTTTACTGCCTTTCACCAGATAACGGAAAGGAGATATGGTCTGTAGAATTAAAAAGTGAATCGTATCCTTCAAATATTGCAAATAAACGGGTTTATGTGGCGTCTGGAAACAACTGCTACGGCATCGATGCCAGGGATGGTAAAATACTCTGGACATTCGAGACGGACGGGGCAATAACCTCCTCGCCCCTTGCATACGGCAAAACAATATACTTCGGAAGCTGGGATACATACATGTATGCACTTGACGCAGGCAGCGGGGAATTGAAATGGAGGTATGCCGCCGGATGGGGAAGCGATGCAACCCCTGTAGCAGATGGCAGATGCGTATTCTTCAGCTCGATAGACAATAACATTTATGCTTTGGACTCAAAAGATGGAAAACTGGAATGGGCATTTACATGCAGGGCAGCCATTCACTCATCTCCAGAATTGTACGGGGAATACGTGTTTTTTGGGGCTGATGACGGTTATGTGTATGCCCTTAACAGGACGGACGGAAAGATAGCATGGTCTTTTTCACCATCATATTCCATGCAGGGCGATGTATACAACTATATCACCACGCCAGTGCTGTCAAATCCATGTGTAAGCGGCGGAAATATATTTGTCGGGGCAGGAGGCCACATATACGCTCTTGATGCCCAGACAGAGGAAATACCATCCGCAGGAAAGCATATTCTGCCATCCTCACCCATCGGAATATCAATAACTGCTGTTCTTCTTGTTGGTATATTACTTGCAGCGGTATATGTTTACCATTATAAGAATCACAGGAAAGAAAATGAAGAAATATAGATATAGTGTGCTCAAGTAATAGTAAATGTCCGGCTGTTATATATTGGGATGGGGAAAAACACTAAGGGTGTAATATCCTCTTTCTGTCCACCCTGCCCCATCCCGCCTTTGTATTTTTTATGGTGCAGAGATGAAGAGATACCTGTACCAAAAAATCATAAAGATTCATTCAGCCAAAACGAAAAATTAAACATGGCCTATTGACTTTGCCGGTCCAGTATAATACAATTCGGGTTTTGCCCGGGATGGTCGATTGTCTCTTGTATCACCGCTTTTTACTCGTCTGTCCGTCCAGATTATAAACAGCCCTATAAATCGGTGACTGTACTATCTCGTTCTTCTTTTTCCTGAAGGAGACTACTCTTTCCTTCGCATCCATTGACTTTTTCTTCAGTGTTTCCCCAATTTTCCCCTCAACTTTATGCTCTCCCAAGAATTTATCTCTGTGGATGGAGGGAAAGACATTGTAGGTGCAGAACGGTATTAGTCTTTGGCCTGCCGAGTAATGTATGCTGCATCTCTGTACCCTGTTAACATCATAATTGTAGTAATCCTGAAAATGCATCATCCCGAGAAATATGAAGTTGTGATGGAACTTCCTAAGGCTTGAATAGTCTCCTTGTTTAACTATGCTATCTACCATCATACTGGATAATTTTTCTCCATTTGGCAGATCATCATTTTTTACGTAATCCAAAATTTTATCTGAAAAAGCTTTTCTGAAACTCTTATATCTGACCGCACTCGGAATGACTTTGGCACTCAACAAAACTTTTTTGAGAATGCTGTTATCCAATTCGGATACGTCTTTTATAAACTTGTCTACATCTATAAAATTTGTTATCGGAATCAGTTTATTTTCCTCCTTATCAACATACACATAGGTTGCTATGCCGCATTTCTCGTTGTTATAAAAATGGATATGAGGTTCTTTCCCTACGACATCGGCCAGCGATGCCATCGTGGGCACAGGATACCATGCTTCCATCCCAAAATTGAACTTCTTCTTCAATTCCTCCACAATATCCGACTGCACAACCCGGAGTTTGTCTCGGTCACCTTTTTTAGTCAATCCCACAAGAGATATCGGCTGAAAGTTTATGCCCTTTACTCCTCTATTCAGATTATTCATTCCGAATCGGACGATATCCGGCATTTCTTTCAGGTTTATCTGGCTGACCGTGGGAACGAGTACGATGCTTTTTATCCCACCCTCCGTGTACGCCTGAAGAGCGAATGGCAACTCATAGTGGTTCTTCGGGTTGCTTTTCGAGTCCGGGCTTATGCCGTCAAAGGAGGTATAAATGGTCTTCAGGCCTGCCGCCCTCCATTTCGAGACTTCCTCTACAGCCTTCCGGGGATTTTCAAAATACTCGATTCCGATGGAAACGGAGTTTGTATTGAGTTGGACATGCGGAGAACCAAGATCCACCGACGCCTTTATTATTTTATCAAGATCCTCTCTCATGGACGGTTCTCCCCCGGTAATTTGTATGGGGGGTACATAGCCGTTAAATTTTTCTGCCACCTTGATTCCATCGGTTATTTCCTCCAGACCGGGCTCATATACAAAACCTGCTTTTTCCTCATAAAAGAAGCAGTACCAGCACCTCAGGTCACATCTGTTTGTTACGACAACATTCAAAAGGGCAGTTGTATCCTTGTGCTTGTTGCAAAGCCCGCAACTTACAAGGTCTTTCCCGTGCTTTATTTCAGTATATATTTTTGCCACTTTCTTCTCTGCCGGCTTGAATATTATTATCTTGTCCCAGTATTCTCTACTTCCTATTCTCTCAACAGTTTCATTCTGCTTCAGAAGATAAACAATTCCACCTTTCTCCGCATATGCAGCAGGTATTGTTTCAGGCATACCATTCTTTTCGATGGAGATATCATCGACGCTTTTTGTCATTTCCAGTATGTTAAAACCGTTCCCCTCCGCATACTCTTCTATCGAGCCCATAATATCCTGCCAACCGCAGAGTATATTTAAAATTTTTTCTTATGAAATTAGGTCTCTCATCTGCGGGTCTTACGCTATGCTACAGACCAAGCAGTATTCTCGGCCTAAATGAATGGTGAAATAGGGGCAAAGCCCCTATAACCCCATTCCGCCTTCGTTCCTCGGCAA
>CAZSHJ010000055.1:0-11187 GCA_964606745.1 uncultured Thermoplasmatales archaeon
GCTTGCCGAGGAACGAAGGCGGAATGGGGTTATAGGGGATTTGCCCCTATTTCACCTTTTTTCAAAATAGGAAAATAAATTACTTGTTTCATCTTTCTACAATAAATTCATTGTAATTCTTATGTACACCTTTTTTCTTAGATTGCACTAATGATTCTGTATATCAATAATCTTAGGAGTATCCATCAGATTACCGGAGAGCACTATAATGACCCTGGAAAATATCGGGACATGCGGCGAGCTTGTCCAGTCGGAACGGGTAGAATTAAACAGACAGAACTTTTTTCACTTCTGGAATTTTATTTTTCAACTTGCTTTCTATACCCATCTGAAGGGTTATCTGTGCCATAGGGCATCCGTGGCATGCTCCCTTGAGACGGACTTTCACGATGCCGCTCTCTTCATCCACGTCCACCAGCTCTACGTCCCCGCCGTCTGCCTGCAGGGCCGGACGGATGGTATCAATCACTTCCTTTACTTTCTCTTTCATCGTTCACCTTCTGAAGTACGCTTGTATTTTGGGGCACTATTTATCATTATCGGCAATATGCTTTGTTGAACAATTAGATTTGTGTGAAGGAAGGGCTTATCGCAGAATGGCACTGGCTAATATACCTAAAATAAAAATAAGATGGGATATTCTGGTTATCTGTGTGATGACAGCAGGCGTGATACTAATCACTCCTTTTTTATTGCAGCCGGAGATGACATCGGCAAGGACGTTATGAGGGCGGCGAAAATGGTGCTCGATTCCCGACAAATTATAAAAGCACTAGCAGGATATATGTTTGTAATTTGTGTTAACATGACGATGAGCGATAAAACAAAAAAATTAGCGATTTTTTCAGTACTTATAGTTGCAATACTGGTTATTTCCAGTTTGCCGTTCCTTTTCCCGTCCAATACGGTGAAGGCGGGAGGCAAGCAGGGAATGGATGACAGAATAAGCCCTCTTGAAAATCAGGGGTTGATACTTGAAGTTAAAAGGATAAGAGACAGAGGTCTTCTGAACCGGCTGATGGAGTACGGAATGGCATGGAAATACCAACCCCAATTTTATTTCATTGCCGGTATGGATGAGCTTGAGTATGTAAGCAAAAATGTTTCGGCACTCGGATTATCGAGCGAGATGATGTTCACGAGGTGGGATACGATATTCCAAGAGAACAAAGTCATGAAGGATATTGATGAGGAACAGGAGACTTCCAAGGTAACGCTCGTCATTGTCGAAAGGGTGCCAAAGGGGTTGTTAGGCAATAAATTTGAAGATGTTGAGAGAGAAATGATTTTTCTTACCTATGATTACCGCACAGGAAGATGGACAGGTGATGATTTCCTAAAAGACAAGGACGGATATGGTCATTATGTCGGTGAATATTTCGAGGTATGGTTCGACCTTTACCAGACAGATTATGACGGGGACGGCATCCCTTACTGGACTGAAGTTAACATTCTTCATACGGACTCTATGGTTGACGATTCTTATCTTGATCCTGATAACGATGGCATCACTACGGCATGGGAATGGAAATGGGGATACGACCCGCACACTTGGGATGATCACGTGTATCTCGACCCGGATGTCGACGGCATAGAAAATATCGAGGAATACAAAATGGCAAAATGGTTTGCCGATCCTTTCTCCCAAGATATATACATAGAAGTGGACGGTATGGAGCGCGGCGGACTTTTCGACCTGCCTCATACATTCTTCGATGAATCACAGCAGGCATTAATCGAGCGATTCTGCCAACACGGAATAAACGTGTATATTGATGACGGCTGGCCTGGAGACCCGACAAACGGGGGCGGCGAGCTCCTGCCACATTATGATGCACTCTCCCAAGACTCGGGTATGATGCTTCAATTCTACAGTAATCATTTTCCCGACGATAGAAAGGGAATATTCCGGTATCTGGTGATAGGGCATGGCGGCTCATTCGTACACCCCTCAAAATTTGATAGGTACGATGCCATTCACGTTGGCAACGGTTTTGATTTTGTTATAAAATTTTTTGTGAAGCAGGATTTTACACCCCGTACGCAGCGACTTACACTGGCCGCTGCAGTGATGCATGAGATCGGGCATTCTCTGGGCATAACTCCATGGACAATTGAGGGGTGTGATAATATCTCGTATGGGGATAGTTTGGCAGCAAGAGAGAAATACATTGACGAATGGGGTGGTTATTACAGTATTATGAATTATTTCTATATATATGACAAAAAACTTCTGGATTACTCGGATGGAAGCCACGGCGATGGCGACCAGAACGACTGGGAGAAAATATATCTTCCAACTTTTGAAACCGAGTCATCGGTTATAGAAGACCTGTATTTTTATCCGCCCGGTGTGGATAAGGTGGTTGACGAACATGTGAAAATAAAGTTGGAGGGCTGGAATTATAGCAAAGAACTGACAGACAAATATGTTAAGGATACACGGTCACCTGTGGAGCCGATAAAATGCAACTGGAGCGTTTATGAAAGAGTCGGCGATGATCATGAGTATCCAAGTGATAGAAATGTTCGCATATATGTACAGCCCATGGTTCCGTTTGCTGGATGGGTGCTTATGGGAGAGGGCTATTTGAATGCCGACGGAGATATAGAGGTGTGCTGAGGTAGAAAAATTAACTCAAATTATTAACAAGAATGGCGGAAGGAGTTAAGGTCTGCATATACTGGGGAGATGAGTATTGACATTATTTTGAGAGATGGCCAACCTCTACTCTTGGCAAAACAACCAAGGTGGTAACGATGACAGCAGTGTAAATCCTCTTTCTCCCTTATTTATTCAAATAACAGATAGAGAAGTTTGCTAAAACATAGCAGTAGATGACCTGATTTATCTGAACCACTCATAATTTTTACTCAAAATGCCCAACACGATGTAGTCTATTTAGTCAAGACGGAGTAAGAACCCTCTGGGCTTTAGCCCGGAGTATTTACAGTACTTCCGGATGTAAGATTTTATTCGCCATTAGTGTAAGGATGCACCAGTCGCCATAAGGCGAAATGGGTTTATCGAATGTGCTTAAAACGCACATTTTCCACTCTTTTTTTACTTTCCGAAGTACTGTAGTTAACAATAAACTTGTTAAAGCCCATATCATCACCTCTATTGATAAAGAATAGAAAACCGCCAATATATGCTATGGGGTTATTCAAAACTCTCTATTAATAATTTTTTCTAGAACACTTTTAAGAATATTTACCGACTTTTTATACTCATTCAGATCCAAATATTCATTAGGCGTATGATCTAGAGATGAATCACCTGGACCATAAGTCACAATAGGTACCTCAAATTTTTGCAAAATGTTCATATCTGCTGTACCAGTTTTGCATTTAAACCTTGGTTCTCCTTCTGCTTCACGGATAGATCTAATAAAGGCAGAGATCAATTCATTGTTTTTACTAACCTTAACGGCCTCTTCAAAACCAGAAAATACCACCTTTGCACTACTTTTGGTTTCTTCAACAAAATTCTTTATATCCCTAATTTCAAACCCAACAGGTATTCTAAAGTTAATATGCATCTTTATTCTTTCAATAAAATCATCACTATTTGTATGAATAGATGTCAATTTAACCCCCAACTGATCAAACAATTTTTTACCAGAGTTAAAATTGTCACAGTAATTTCTAAGATTACTATAAAACTCGATAGCTTGTTCATAGCAGTTTAAATTTGAGGTAGAAGAATGCTCTTTACCATTCTCATTTGCATAATAGAGACTTAACCGACCCTTATAACCAATATTTAAATTACTCCAACCACTTGGCTCACCGACTATAACATAATCTGGGCTGAATTTATTCAAAATATTCCTTGCACCTTTTGATTCTCCTTCTTCATCTACTACACCAACAACTACAATCCTACCTACAGATACAGATCTTGCAGATTCTAAAAAACATGCAAGTGGACCTTTTGCATCTACAGCACCTCTCCCATATAATATATTATCTTCCATCCTAACAGGGATAATCCCAGGTACTGTATCCACATGACCAACCAGTAAGATCCCTCCTGCACCCTTGCCTCTCTCTGCAATGAAATTACCTACCTCATCCTGGTATGCATTAAAGCCTTTTTCATTAGCCCATTTTATAAGAAACCTTACTAGTCTCTCCTCATAACCTGTAGGAGAATACAAATCCAACATTTTTTTAATTAACATAAAACATCCTTGATTTTTTCAATAACAGTATCAATCTCATACTTAGTTATAATCAGCGGAGGCAAAAGACGGATAACTTTTTTCCCTGCAAGTAATACAATCACACCTTTTTCCATCAAAGCATTAACATATGGAGCAGCTTTTTCATTAAGTTCTATCCCAATCATCAAACCCATACCACGTACCTCCTTTATACGAGGGCTTTTAATCTTTTTTAAACCATGCATAAAATATTTACCAAGTCGAAATGCTCTACCAGGTAGATCCTCTTCTTCTATATACTCAATTGTAGCAAGAGAAGCAGCACATGCCAATGGATTACCACCAAAAGTAGATGTATGGCTTCTTTTAGGAACATTAACTTTATCATTACATATAACAGCACCCATCGGCACACCCCCTGCCATAGGTTTAGCAAGACATAAAATATCAGGGGTTACATCATACTGTTCACATGCAAACATACTCCCTGTCCTACCGAAACCTGTTTGAACCTCATCGATTATCAACAAAACACCTTTTTCATCACATAGTCTCCTAACATTAATAAAAAAATTTTTATCACCAACTCTTATACCACCTTCACCTTGAACTACCTCCATTAATACTGCAGATGTATCATCGTCAACCTCAGATTCTAGCTTTTCAAAATTGTTAAAAGGAATATGAACAAAACCTTGTATCATAGGCATAAAAGGTTTATGATAATCTGGTCCCCATGTCGCAGCAAGAGAACCCATTGTTTTACCATGAAAACCACGTATAGCACAAATATTTTTACTTTTACCTGTAGTAGCACGAGCAAATTTAATCGCAGCTTCAACAGCTTCAGTTCCAGAGTTACAAAAAAACACTTTTTTTAGATCACCAGGGGTTATTTCAACAAGCTTTTCAACCAATTTAGCTCTAACATCATTATAGAACATACTATAACAGTTAGCCAGTTTCAAATACTGATCATATAATGCCTGTGCAACCCTTTCATTACCATGACCAATAAGTGAAACACCGATATTAGAAGCACAATCAATATACTCCCTTCCATTCTCATCATAAACCTTACTTCCCTTACCTCTAACTATCACAATATCCCTCCGAGGATACACATCAACCTCAAATGTATCCTCAATTTCCCTAATATTCAATGAATCACCGTTCCCTCTCCATGTAACGCCCGAGTAACAGGATCTTCAACTCTTGCATCACCAAAAACCACCTGGGAAACACCATTTTCCAATGCTTCAAAAGCACCCATCACCTTTTTCTTCATCATACCATGAGCAAAACCCATAGCATCATCATAGCCATCCATAGTGATCTCCCTTATAACACTACCTTCATTTTTTACCTCACGTAGAAGACCAGATGTATTAGATAAGATTATCAAAACATCAGCATTCAACGCACCAGCAATAACAGCAGATGCCCTATCACCATCAACATTAACAGCCTCCTTATCATAACTTAAAGCAGGTGGAGAAATCACAGGGAGATAACCATTTTTCAAAAGCAGATTCAAAAGATTAACATTAACTTCCTCTACTTTGCCAGTATAATCATCACGAATAACTCTTTTTTTACCATCTTCCACTATCACAATATGTTTACGTCTACCTTTCAACAACTGCCCATCTATACCACTAAGGCCAATAGCATTAACACCTAATTTCTGAAGTTTCTCAACAATCATTTTATTCATCTTCCCACAGTAAACCATGTTGAATATCTCCAAAGTCTCCCGATCAGTTCTTCTTGATACAAACCCAGATACAGATGTTACCATCTTAGGTGGTTTACCAAGTTTCTTAGATATTTCATTAAGTTCACTTGAACCACCATGAACTAAAACAACATCTTTGTATCTGACTAAATCCTGAAGGACTAAATCATAGTTGACGCCAACAGCACCTCCAACTTTTACAACTATCATATAGGATGCAACCCCTGAAACTCCAAACCAGTTCTCTCATTAAAACCATACATTACATTCATAGCCTGAACAGCCTGCCCAGCACCCCCTTTCATAAGGTTATCAATAGCACCAATCACAACCAACCTATCTTTATCTAATTCAAAACCAATATCACAGTAATTTGAGCCAATAAGTATTTTCGGCTCAGGGAAACGATAGATACCAGTTTTTGCCTTAACTATACGAATGAAAGGCTCATTTCCATATTCATTTCTAAAAATTTCCCAAATGTCTCTCTCAGACAGATCTTCCTTTAGAAAAACATGTGAAGTCATTAATATACCCCTCACCATATCAATAGATGTAGCTGAGAAACTGATCTGTATACCCAATTCCTGTTTCATCTCAGCTATATGCCTATGCCTAGTTGGTTTATATGAGCGGACACATCCACTTCTTTCAGGATGATGTGATGCTTCAGAGATCTTGTTACCCCCCTCTGATGAACCACATTTCCCCTCAGCAACAATAGGCAGATCTAAATCCACAACCTTATCTTTAAAAAGTGGATACAAAGATAAAATCACAGCAGTAGCATTGCACCCAGCGCTACTGATATATCTTGCATTCTTCATCTCATCCCGATGAAGTTCTACTATGCCATAAACAAACTGCTCCAGTAAGTCAGGTTTGCAATGTTCTACACCATACCATTTTTGATAATCCGCAGGGTTTTTCAATCTGAAATCAGCAGATAGATCAATGATTCTCTCTGCTAAACCATTGAATCTATCAAAATTTTTCATAAGTTCTAAATGAGGCAGAGCTGTAAATAAGAGATCAACATTCTCAAAATCATCTACACTGCTGAATCTAATATCTGTCTGATTTCTTAAGTTTGGATGAACTAAAGATACAGGTTTTCCTGAGAATCTTTCAGAACTTACTTGAGATAACTCCACCTCTGGATGTTGTAACAATAGCCTAAGAAGATCACCGCCAATATAACCACTAGCTCCAACAATGCTTGCTTTCATTTCTTCGCAACCTCCATAACATAATCCACGATTTTTTTAGGGATGTTTACCCCTGTTGTATCAATACTGTTTTTAAATTCCATTGTGTGGTTAACTTCATTCACATAAAAACCATCTTTTGTTTCAAACAGGTCAATTGCTACAGCACCACCTCCAACAGCCTCTGCTGCTCTTAAAGATATATCACTTAATTCTTCAGTAACTGGGCAGTTAGATGCAATACCACCCCTAGCTGTATTAGTAATCCAATGTTTTGATGTGCGATATATTGCAGATATACATTCATCTCCAACAACAAAACTCCTGATATCCCTACCATTTTTTTCGACATATCTCTGAATGTAATAAATAGAGTGATGATAGCCTCCTAATATTCTTTTATGTTCCAGAATAGACTCTGCAGCATCTCTATCATTAACTTTTGATATTAACCGACCCCATGAACCAACTAATGGTTTCAAAACAACTGGGTATCCCATGTCTTCAATTAATTGTAACGCTGATTTTTCAGTAAATGCAACTCTGACCTCTGGTTGAGGTACATTATGATTCATTAATGCTACAGAAGTTAGTATTTTATCCCCACATATGTTCACAACCTTATAGGAATTTACACATTTCATATCAGCACTTTCAAAAAGTTTCAAAGAATAAATCGCTCGGGAGTGGTTAATACATCTTTCCATTACTATATCAAAAGGAAAAATGTTTTCTCCAAGAGTAAATTTTAGTTTTCTATCATCTATCATTATAACTTCCAAGTTCGTTCGATTTCTCATCTCATCAAGTAATAACCTTTCATCTTTTCTGATAATTGAATGTAAAAAACCAATTCTCATCGTATCATTCCCCTGCCATAATCTGTTGCTTACACAGATTGACGATATATTTTAATTCATCATAATCAACTGTTCTTCCTTTTCTTCCTACCAGTTTTACTTCATTTAGTACCTTAATGGCCAGTTCCTTATCGGCGTTTATACCAATCTGTTCCATGGCATATATTACTGATGATAACCCTGCCATGTGATCGAGACAGATTTCTGTTCTACGACCCACAATACTAGGATCCAGGCTTTGATAATGCATCGGGTTAATGGTAGCTGCATGAGTATGAATACCAGCGCAATGTGTGAATGCATTTTTTCCAACCACGGGAAAATTTACGGGTATTGGCACCCCTGTAAATCTGCTTACAAGAGAATAAAGTTCAGGAATGAATTCCAAATTCCAATTATTGTTCTCATTGAAATCTACATTTAATGTTACAAGCAATTGAGAAAGATCGACGATACCTGCTCTCTCCCCTAAACCCAGTATGGAGACGTCTATTATATCAGCGCCTGCCCTATAACTGTCGATTGCATTTGCCAAGGCAAATCCCCTATCGTTATGGCAATGAACTGCAATTTTTGGTTTTAAACCAATGTCATCAAATTCTGTTTTAAGTTTGGAAACATAATCGTACATATTCCGATCTGTCCCGGGGACCATATGCCCTGTGGTATCTGCAATGCTAATAATGTCAACCCCAGCTTCTACAGCTGCAGATGCTGCTCTTAGGACGTTTTCAAAATCAGAACGAACTGTATCCTCGGGAGTATATCTAATTATTAGAGTTGGATTCTGTTCCTTTGCGTATCTTACTATATTGGTTATGTCTTCTATAGCAGAGGATAATGACCTTTTGAAAACGTCATTGAGTCTACCATTTGAAACACAATAAAATATTCCAATGAAATCCACACCACATTCCAACGCTAGATCTACATCCTTCTTTAAGGAACGGGAATGTGATCCTATTTTTGCTTTAACTTCCATTTGCGCTAATTGCTTTACGGCGTATTTTATCTCATCACTTACTGCGGGATGGCCTCCTTCAATGAAATCTACTCCAATTCTATCCAATAGACCAGCAATCGCCATTTTGATGTGAGTATCAAAATAGACCCCCGGTGTCTGCTCGCCTTCTCTTAGGGTGGTATCAAGTATTTGAATCACTATTCACCCCAGTCTTCTTCTTCCTGTGGTGCCTCTTTTACTTGGAGAGGACTTAAACTTATCACTTCTAACTCACTTCCACATTCCTCACATATAATTATCTCGTTTAATCGAGTTCCTTCTTTAATGTCTAGATTTGTTCCACATACGATGCATTCTACCATATTATCACCGCTCAGCATAACAATAAGTTATATAAATACTTAATGTGACTATACTCACAAAACATTGCAGTGTTTGCAATGATAGCTATAAGTTATCTTTTCCCAGAAAAATCTCCTTTCAGGCATAGGTCCTGAGTGGATAGTAAAAGTAAAGAGTGAAATAGTGGCTGCGCCCCTATAAGGCAAGCCCTTGCCCACAATGGGCTCGGTCATGCCGCATCTCACTCGGCGGTAAATCAAGATAACCGTTGCTGGGAGTCATCAATGACAACTACCCCAAGCTGAGTATCTCTTTGGGACATTCACCTGGAAGTGAACATGATTTCCAGCAAAACCAAAATGTTCCAGCTCCCTGAAAGCATCCTTACTCTGGAAACAGTTGATGGGTTAAAAGAAACGGTCTCTCATCTGCAGGTCTTACACTATGCTACAGACCATGCAGTATTCTTGGCCTGAATGGATAAGAATATCAATCCATGGCTTCTATTTTTGTCCCACAGCCAATTTTATAGCTGTCTATAAATGCAACTGATAAAGATATGATTTATTCATAGATAAATATAAATTAAGATGGGGATCATGTCACACAGTATGAAAATGTGCTGTGCTGAATAATTCCCTTTTCGACGAATATTGTAGGAATATATAGCGTATATTCCTATTGGCAGTATTTAATAACGGCTAGAAAAAATCTTTTATTCAACAAAGCATGAAAATAGGTAATTATTTAAAAGAGGGAATAATTACAGGAAAAGACAATGGTAACCATAAGTCATGTTGTTCAAAAACTGATAAATGACCGTGTTTTTATCCAGGAGCCAATGAGCAAAGGAATTGTTTCTTATGGTTCGCTAGCAAAACAACTAAAACCTGAAATAGAAGAAGAACTAGGAAAAGAGGTTAAAACTCATGCTATTGTCATGGCACTCCGAAGATATGCCGGTCAATTAAAACAAAAACACAAAACCATATCATTTGATTATTCATCAGAAATAATTATGAAAACAGATATCTGCGACATCGCTGTACTTAGATCACCAACTTTGTTAAACAAGCTTAAACAATTATATGGTATTGTAGACTTTGAAAAAGGAGATATCCTTAATATTATACATGGAAGATATGAAGTAAGCATAGTAACCAATGAAAGATATAGAGAAAGATCACTTGATTTTTTAAAAAGGGAGAAGATTTTGAATGTGGAGAAAGATCTTGTATCCTTAACTCTTACCTTCTCTGAAGATTTTCTTTATACATCAGGGGTTATATTCAACATTGTCAGAAATATTGCTTGGGAAAACATCAATATTTTTGAAATAGTATCAACTAGTACAGAATTAACATTCATTCTAAACAAAAAGGATGCAGTAAAGGCATACAAGACTTTAGAAAAACTGGTTAAGGGAAATATATAAGCGTATCTTTTTCATAAATTTTCTAGATTATTTTTTTGACTCTTCATCTCTCTAACAGCCTTCTCTGGACTAACCAGTTTATAAAGCCTCTTTCTTGAATCTTCTGGATAGAGTTTTATTTTTAAAAATCGATTGAAATAAATTGTGGAAAACCATCTCCACACACTCTAACATCTGCATTTTATGAAATTAGGCCGGGAATACTGCGTGGTCTGTAGCGAAGCGTAAGACCCGCAGATGAGAGGCCGTTTCTTAACCCATCAACTATTGTATTTCTGTCGTGCGCGGCAGACCATAAGGTCTGCCCCTAAACGGCACGACAGGAGTCTAAAAGAATGAACAATATAAATAGCGGTAGCTATAAAAAGAATGTGGGTGACACCCGGAATAACTGGGTAACCATGATGTTTGTGACAAAATACCGGTTCAGCTGTTTCAGGAAGCAGTCACACATTGACACTTGCAAGGATG